>JBAQCS010000079.1:0-3461 GCA_049294415.1 Patescibacteria group bacterium | reverse complement strand
TAGTGGCCAAACTAAAATTAATTTTGCTGAAGGCAATCCTAAATTAATTTTAGGGGCCGACAGCTTACCAGGTATGATTCAAGTTCAAGAAGGCACTTCGACTCTAGGCGATAATGAAATGATTATTGGTTATGATGAAGCCATGATGATGAAAGAGGAAAAATTAATAAATAACATCGGCGATAGTTTAAAAGATTTCTTTGGCTTACCAAGCGTGAAAATAGTTGGTATCTTAAAACCAACTGGCACTATTATTGATAGTTATCATTTTGTTAACAATAACACTTTAGCAAAAATGACTAACGTAGCAGTTGTTAAACATGTAGCCGAAAAAGAAATCGTGAAAAGTTTTTATTTTGTAACTGACACTAATAAACCAGAGAAACTAAAAAATAATATTCAAGGTTTTGGCAATGTTAGTTTGGGAGACAAGACTTATTTGCCGGTTTATATTGGATCTACTGAAGCTAAAATGATGATTGAAAATAAATTAATTAGTAAGGTAGGGGATACTATTGATAATTTCTTTGGTAACAATGTAATTGTAGTTGGTGTTCTACCTGAAACCAAAACAACCCTAGATATGATGCATTTTGTGGGTGTTGGTTTTGAGATCAAATAATAAATCTGTAGCTAAATAATTAAGAAGGCTAATATTAAGTAAAATATTAGCCTTTTTGTTTATTATAGTAGTATTATATTGACAGTAACGCTAAATTATGCTATACTTACTTCAGTACTTTGATAAGAGATTAAGTGGTTTAAAGAGACGAGAAAAGGTTTGTCCTCTGCTTAAACCATTTAATTAAAACTATCATGAGCTTAGCAATAACGATTAAGAGAAGTTTGGCAGTCATTGGCGCAATATGTGCCGCTTGGATATGTATGTCTGCATTGTTCGCAATTGTAATGTTTGTTGGAGATTTCGTCAAAACTGTTCATCACGATGGACAGGATGCCCTGAGCCAGATGACGGCCGCTTTCTTCAGCTTACCACCACAGTGGATTATTATAACTATCCTATTATCAGTTTACTCCGTGATTTATAACATACGGAATAAAGAACTGGTGAAAAAGTGGTTTTCACAATTTTTCGAAAAATTTTTCGAGGAGTAAAAACTGCTCGGAAATATAAAAGGAGACTATCATCACGACAGCCTCCTTTTTTCTTACTCTAAATGCGTTTTCTTTTCCCATTCACCCAGCTTTAATTTTATGGCTGGGTGTTTTTTAAAATCAGGATCAGTTTCAATAATTTTTTTAGCTTCATCCCGTGCTTTTTTAATAGCTTCGAAATCAAAGAGGGCACTAATTTGTGATTCATCAAAACCACTTTGCAGTGTGCCATATAAATCACCAGCTCCGCGTAATTTTAAATCAACTTTAGCTAGCGTTAAGCCGTCGTGATATTTAATTAAGGCTTCTAATCTCTCAATAGTTTTGGCATTGCTAATATTTTCCTGAGTAGGAATTAAATAACAATAAGAAGCTAAGTGACTGCGACCTACGCGACCGCGGAATTGATGAAGTTGTGATAAGCCAAAACGTTCAGCACCTTCAATAATCATAATTGTGGCATTAGGCACATCAATACCAACTTCAATAACGGAAGTAGCTACTAAAATTTGGATGTCATTTTTTACAAAATCAGCCATGACACTTTCTTTATCTTTAGATTTCATTTTACCGTGCAATAAACCAACTTTTAAGTCAGGGAAGATTTCATTTTGTAGTTTTTCAAATTCTTGTTTGGCTGATTTAATTCCTAATTTATCCGACTCATCTATTAAAGGGCAGACAACATAAGCTTGGCGGCCATTTTTAATTTCTTTATGAATAAATTTATAAGTCTCAGCTCGATTCTTATTATTAATTAAACTAGTATTAATTATTTGGCGCCCCTTAGGCATTTCATCAATAATAGAAAAATCTAAATCACCATAAATAGCTAAAGCCATGGAACGTGGAATAGGTGTTGCCGTCATGGATAAAAAATGAGGTACGACATTATCGCCAGCTTTAATAATGGTATGACGCTGGTTAACGCCAAAGCGATGTTGTTCATCGACAATAGCTAAGCTAAGTCGTGGAATAACTATTTTAGACTGGATTAAAGCGTGAGTGCCAATTAAAATATCAGCACTAGTAAGCATGGTGTCATTACCTAATTCATAATTAACCTCTTGGCGCTTACTGGTTAGTAGACCAATTTTAATATCATATTTATAGAGATAATGAGAGAGTGTTTTAAAGTGTTGTTCGGCTAATATTTCAGTTGGAGCCATGAGTGCTCCTTGTCTGCCTGAGGCTGCCACGTTGAGCAAGGCGATGATAGCGACCATTGTTTTGCCGCTACCAACATCACCTTCCAATAAACGTGACATAGGAGTTTTTTTGCCTAAGTCTTTTAATATTTCCCAAGTAGATTTTTTTTGAGCACCAGTTAAGGGGAAGGATAAACCAGTTACAAAACTACGAGTTAATTCTTCATTAAAAGTAACTGGTGTAGCTTGGAGACTTTGTAATTCTCGTTTGATACTTTGTGATTTTAGTTGGCGTAAAAATAATTCCGTAAAAGCTAAACGCCTAGCCGCATTTTTTATGTCGTTAGATTCTTTGGGAGAATGAATTTTATGAAGTGCTGTCTGTAAATCAATTAATTTTAAAGTATGTCGCAAATCAGCTGGCAACCAATCATCAACTTTTTCAGCTAGAGGCAAAACTTGTTTAATGCATGATCTAATTTGTTTTTGAGTTAGTGCTTCGGTGCTATGGTAATTAGGAACTAAACCTTTAGTATGTAAAATATCAGCGGAAGTTATTTTTTCATAATTAGGTGAAACCATTTGCAACTGACCATAATCATCAGTTACCCGACCTGCTAAAGAAATTTCATCACCTTCTTTAAGAGTACGAGTGAGAAATGGTTGGTTAAACCAAATTACTTTCAAATATCCTGAATCATCTCGAACCAGAGCTTCAGTAATTTGCATTTTGCGACGAGCACTTCTTTTATTTTGAATTAAATCAATCGTGCCAATGACATTAGCTGTTCCACCGGCCTGGAGTTCGGCAATTTGTAAGCCGGATGAAAAATCATCATAACGGAATGGTAAATAAAATAATAAATCACCAGCGGTAATAAGACCGAGTTTTTTAAATTGAGCAGCTGTTTTATCACCAACTCTAGTAAGGTCTGAAATTGGAGTGTTAAAAGTTAACATATAGTTATTATATCACAAAAAACGCCACTGTTTGAGTGGCGTTTTTTGTATTTTGATGTGTCCCCGCTAGGAATCGGACCTAGATTACAGGCTCCGCAAGCTTGTGTTCTATCCATTAAACTACGGAGACAATTCTTCAAAAAGGAGCCTAGTATCAACATAGGCTCCCCTTATTAAATCATAGTTTTAGTAATTTAGTCAACTGTTCGGAGAGAGGTGGTCCTAATCTTTCTAAAT
>JBAQCS010000078.1:0-3057 GCA_049294415.1 Patescibacteria group bacterium | reverse complement strand
TTAAAAAATTATCCTTTTTATCAGCTGTAAACTTATAATCAAATAAAAAATAATAAATAATTAGAAGTAATGGCAAAAAAATAGCTGTTTCCTTAGTAAATAAGGCCAATAAAAAACAAACTAAATGCCACCAAAAATATTTAAGCTTATCAGTGCGTAAAAAATTTAGAAACAAAGCTAAAGAACTTAAGATTAAGATGGCCAGCAACGAATCATTTCGGCCAGGAATCCAAGCCACGGCTTGTGTTAAGACTGGGTGAGTTAAAAAAATAGCAGCTAAGAAAAAAGAAGTATTTTTAGAAAAAAAATATTTTTTAAAAATAAAAAAGACCAAACAAGCGGCAGCCAAATGTAAAAATAAATTAGTAAAGTGAAAAAAGAATGGCAGCGTACTACCTAATTTTAAATCAAGCAGAAAAGATAAGCTAAGTATTGGTCTATAATAAAAACTATTACTAGCTCCGGCTAAAAAAACATCTGAAGTAAAAATTTTAAGCAAACCGGCTTCACTTAAAATAGTTTGATTGTCTAAAATTAGTTTATTATCATCCAAATAAGTAAAAGAAAAAGACAGGGTTTGATAATATAATAAAAAACCAAAAACAACTAAAATTAAATATGGTAGAACTTTTGAAAATAATGGGCTAAATTTCATACATTTTAGCGATAAGCGCCAAATAGATACTTAAAACCACACCAAACCGTACCCAAGCCATATTTTAAACTATGACGCAAATTAATAGATGAAGCTTCTTTAAAATAAATAACTGGTACTGGTACTTCCCCTATTTTAAATTTGCGACCAATAATCCTAAATAACATCTGACTATCAAAAATAAAATTATCAGAATTATTCTGCCAATTTATATTTTCCAACACTTGTCTAGAATAACCACGCATACCGCTATGCCATTCTCCCAAGTTCTGACCACTAATAATATTTTCGAAAAGTGTTAAAAGTCTATTAGAAAAATATTTATAAGCTGGCATGCCACCGACTAAGGATTCACGCCGAGACCTGATGCGATTACCAAGAACTACATCAAAGTAACCATCAGCTATATACTCAACAAAATGACGAGCTAATTTAGGATCATACTGATAGTCAGGATGAATCATCATCACTACTTCGGCACCATGATTTAAAGCCGCTGTATAACAAGTTTTTTGATTACCACCATAACCTTTATTTTGGTCATGGGTAATAACTGTCAGTCCTAATTCTCTAGCTAATTCTACAGTATTATCCGAGCTAGCATCGTCTACTAAAATTACTTCATCAAAAATATCCGGGATATCTGATACTGTTTTCTCTAATGTTTTAGCGGCATTATAAGCTGGCAGAACTGCGATAATTTTTTTATTTTTATACATATTAAATTAAAAGTAACCAAGATAAAACCCACAAGATTATTAAATAATTAACATTTAGGTAAGATAAAACGCTATTAGGCCAGATTATTTCTAGCCCAATACACAGCAGCAATACAGCTGATAAAAAATAAAAAAACTCTCTTAAAATATTTTTTTTAATCTTAATTAACATAAGACTGGACTATTTCTTTTAATTTATCAAATAAATTTCTACCAAAAAATTCAGCTTTTATACTAGCTATTTCAATATTACCATCTTTAGCTAAAGATAAACCGGGCACCGAAATAATAAAACTATATTTACCTTTTTCTCGATAGGCATCTTTGGTATTAAGGGTAACAGTGGCTCGTCGCCAACCATCTTCTAAAATTTCCGGGGCGGTGTAGTTAGTTATAATAAATTGCGTCTGATTACTTAGCAAAAAATGGCGATCGATTTGTTTAGAATTAAGATCTAATAAACTATTAGGAGTAAAAGACAAAGTATTGTTATTTTCAATAATTAAGCCTGACTTAGAAACTTTTATTTCCTTAAGTCCTAATCTATTGCTACTAATTTCAAATTGCTGATAAGCCTCGGCTATCTTAAAATCCTGACCATCGAAGTTAATAGTCTGGCAACCAGCTGGATCAGTAGCTGTTACCTGTAAATAAGGGCTATTAGTCCAAAAAGATAAAGGCTGGTCAGGTGCCATGGCTAGATTTAAACGACTAACCGCGCTAAGAGCTGAAGGAGCAGATAATATTTGACGCGTAATAATATCGTCGCTAGCCTTAATTTCTAGTTTATATAATTTATTGCTTAAACTAGTTAAAGGAACGTCAAACTTAAAATTAAAATCACGGGGCTTGGAACTTAATTCATTACCATAAGTATCAGATAATTGAGTAGAATAAATTTTAGTTACCCCATCATAAACACTAATTTCCACATTATCAACATCTTTATCAATATTTAAATCTGATAATTCTAAAGAAACTTGTTTAGATAATTTACTATTACCTAAAAAATAAAATTGATGAGTACCTCGTAAAGGAATAGTTATCTTACTAAAAGGATTAACCATTAATGAGTTGCCGAGCGAGGGGTTAGTAGATAACTCTGGGACATTATACCAAGCCGCTTGATTAGATTTTTGCAAAGAAGCTACCGCACTGTTTACATCTTTAAAAGTATTTTGACGCTGTAAAACTAATAAATTGCCATCACGAAGTAAAAACCAATCTTTTAAATTATCAATGATGTCATTTTGAAGCGGCGCCATTTTATAACGCCAAACTGTTTTATCAACTAGCACGCCAGTTTCTATGATTGGCGTTTTAGAGCTTAAAGTTGGTTTATAGGTAATAGTTAATTTTACTTCATTAAAAGTGCGCGGCGTAAAAATAGAAAAATAAACCGGATCGCCTATCACTTGTGACTTACTATTTTTAACCATTCTTTCTACTGGTGTAAGTAGCCCAATAAATCCTTTGCCTCCAGTCAAATTAAATTCTTTTAAATAATTTTTTGAATAAGTAACATGCCCCAATGGTAACACTTTAAACCAGACAATTAGTCCGGCAATTAGTAACCAAATAATAATTAAAAAAAGGCGTATTTTCCTTATTTTCATACTAATATTGTAAGTCATTTTAAGCAAAAAAACAAATAAAATTATAAAAAAACACCCTGATTTACAG
>JBAQCS010000077.1:0-6187 GCA_049294415.1 Patescibacteria group bacterium | reverse complement strand
GAATAATATTGTATTCATGGATAGCATTTTTCCGTTTTTAAACGAGAGGTTAGACTTCTCGTTGCACTCCATGTTGGTGTGTCGAATAATCGAAACGAAACGGGAAACATTAGTTTCGCTGCCATGCGCGACCTTTAACTTAATCCGCGGCAAGAGGACTGAAAATCTTTAGAAACGAAATGTTTTCTTAATCCTTCCTAAGTAAACTAGCTAACGGAATTGCTAGTAAAACTTGCTAAATTACGCGTGATACGTGTGGAGTAACATCAGTGTATCTTCCGACCAGAAGCCTGACTGTGAAAGACTAAAAAAAACAAAAACCAATAAAAAGCGCCTAAACATAAAGGTGCTTTTTTCTTACCCAATTTTTTGTTAAGATATGATTATATGGATAAACTAATAGAATTAGAAAATAGAATAAAACAAATAGAGGAAAGAAATGGTAAAGTGGAGACTGACAAAAAATGGGAAGGCAGCTTAACTCGCAAAATACTACTCATGATTTTTACCTATTTAGCCATCTTCTTATATTTTCAAGCTATCGGCGTTAAACCAGCTTATTTAAATGCCGTAGTGCCAACCGTTGGCTTCCTGCTCTCAACTTTAACGCTCCCTATTTTTAAAAAGATATGGATCAAAAGACAAAAAGAAAAGAGGACTTAAGGTCCTCTTTTTAATAACGTTTTTTTAACTTCTTGAATTTCCTCATCCGTTATCGGAATTGGTCGAGAGTTTGTTGCATTTTTACTAAAACTACAAGCTACTACATAAATACATAAGCGTTCAGTAGACGGTCGTCCGGCAGCTAATCCTTCATTTGCAAAGATACTAATACCAGCTGGTTCCATATTTCTTTTCATTCTCTCGGTGACATCCGAAACCAATAACCATAAATCAGTTTTTTCTCCTAAACTTAGTTCCGTAATCGAATTAACTGCTCTTTTAGAAAAACAAGAAAAACTCATCTCTCCAAAAGGAAAAGTGGTTACAACCACAAAACTACGATGAGTAGCTAAAATAATATTTTTAGGCTCATATTCCAAAAAATTATTCATATTTCCTCCATTTTTAAGGTTCGTTAATAACTAATTTAGTCTTAAAATGTAGGGTAGTCAAGCAATACATTGACATTATACATAAAAAGTGCTATAGTTAGCTAGAGTACAAAACGTAAATTAACAATAAAAATAATATAGGAGATGAATAATTTTATTGAAGTTTTAAAGAAAAACGGTGGAGTAATGATGGGCCGCTACAAAAGTAACCCTGATCTGCATTTAGCAAAAGGTCAAAAAAACACCATACTCTTTGCTGCTATTGATGCTCAATTTAAGGGTTTGCTAGAAATTGATGGTGAAAACATCGAAATTATCAGTGAAAAGTGCTTCAAAATTGAGCACGAAAACGCCGAAATTTTCTTATCACCGTCTGGCCCAGATTACGGCGAATTTACTGCGGGAATATTAGGACTTAGCATGGTAGACGACGCTACCGTCGAATATATGCTAAAAATTATGTTGCCATAAACTACCTCACAAAATAAGGCTGTCACAACGACAGTCTTTTTTTTATTTAAAATCCCATATATGATAAAATACATATATGACTAAAGACAAAGAACCAATAAGATTAATGGTGATAGATGGCAACGCCCTCATTCATCGCAGCTTTCACGCTATTCCCCCAACTCTTAGTACTAAAGACGGTACAATAGTTAATGCTGTCTATGGCTTCACTTCCTTTTTACTTCGAGCCATCGCCGAATTTCATCCGGAATATATTGTTTTAACTCTGGATCGCAAGGCGCCAACTTTCCGCCACGAAGAATATGCCGAATATAAAGCCACTAGAACTAAAGCTCCCGATGAATTATATGATCAGATTCCCTTAGTTAAAGAAGTGGCTACAGCCATGGATATTCCTATTTTTGAACTCGATGGCTTTGAAGCCGATGATTTAATCGGTACCATTGTCACGCGTTCCGAACAAGAAACTGAATTTGAAAATTATATTGTCACTGGCGATATGGATAGCTTACAGTTAGTTAGTCCTCGCACTAAAGTTTATGCCATGAGTCGTGGACTTAATGAAAGCGTAACTTATGATGAGGCTCGCGTTTTCGAGCGCTACGGTTTGAAACCAAATCAAATTGTAGATTATAAAGCTTTACGCGGCGACCCTAGTGATAATATTCCTGGCGTAAAAGGTATTGGCGAAAAAACTGCTACTGAATTATTACAAAATTTTAAAACTTTAGATGGAGTATATTTAGCCGCAGAAAAAAATAACGAACTAATTAAAGTTCGTATCAATGGCTTACTCAAAGAATTTAAAGATAATGCTTATTTAAGTCAGAGCCTGGCGACTATTAAACGCGATGTGGACTTAAAAATAAATTGGGATGATTTACGTCTTGATTCTTTTGATTTAAATAAAGCTACCGAAGCTTTTACTAAATTTGAATTCCGTTCACTGCTCCCAAAATTAAATGCTCTAAAAAATATTGTTCCTACTGAGGATGACCAACCTAAAAAATTAGATTACGCCGATAAGTTTGCTAGAAATGAAGCTGAAAAAAAATATTTATTAGTTAATGATGAAAAAGGTTTTGAAATATTTTTAAAAAAATTAAAAACAGTTAAGGCTTTTGCTTTTGATTCCGAAACTGACGGACTAGATACTATTAATTGCGAACTACTAGGCCTATCTTTTTCTTTTAATAATGATGAAGCGTATTACGTTGATTTATCATCCGGTAAAACTCAAAAAACAGCTGATTTATTTAGCTACCAAAAGGCTGATGAAAAAAGTCACCCTTGGTTACAAGAATTAAAAAGTATTTTAGAAAATCCTAAAGTAGCTAAATACGCCCACAACGCCAAATTTGATATTCGCGTTTTAAAAAACCAAGGCATTAATGTTCAAGGCTTAGATTTTGATACGATGATTGCTTCTTACCTGCTTAATCCAGATAACCGCCAACATAATTTAGATGCGGTTTCTTTTAGAGAACTTGGTTGGGAAAAAATATCTACTACCGAAATGATTGGTAAAGGTAAAGGACAAATTTCTTTCGCCCAAATTGATCCTAGAAAAATTGCTCAATATTCAGGTGAAGATGTGGAGTGTGTTTGGCGACTAACTACAATACTAAAAAAGAAATTAAAAGAAGAAAAACTTGATAAAGTCATGGCTGAAATTGAAATGCCACTGGTTACTGTTTTAGCTGAGATGGAACAAAATGGTATTATAGTTGATGCTAAAAATTTAAAGAAAATTGAACATGATTTAAAGCTACGCTTAAAAAAATTAGCTACTGAAATTCACGAACAAGCTGGTGAGGAATTTAATATTAACTCTCCTAAGCAATTACAAGTAATTTTGTTTGAAAAATTAAGTATTAATACTAAGGGAATTAAAAAAACTAAAACTGGACTATCAACGGCTGACGATGAACTGCAAAAAATAATTGAAGAACATCCAATAGTAGCTCTCATTCAAAATTACCGTGAACTAAATAAGTTGCAGAGCACCTATGTCATGGCTTTGCCAGAATTAATTAATAAAAAAACTGGTCGCGTTCATACTAGTTATAATCAAACTATTGCGGCCACTGGACGCCTGTCTTCTACTGAACCAAATTTACAAAATATCCCTACTCGCACCGAAGAAGGACAAAAAATCCGCTCCGCTTTTGTAGCTCAGTCTGGTTATAAGTTAGTTAGCTTAGATTATTCGCAAATTGAATTACGCTTAGCGGCTCATTTATCGGGGGACAAAAAAATGATTGCCGCTTTTAATAACCAAGAAGATATTCATACTGCTACTGCTGCTGAAATAAATGAAGTCCCCTTGTCGGAAGTGACTAAACAAATGCGCCGCGAAGCTAAGGCTACCAACTTTGGAATTATTTACGGCCAAGGTCCTCACGGCTTATCGCAAAATGCTGGGATACCTTATAAAAAAGCTCAAGAATTTATTACTAAATATTTTAATATCTACTCTGATATTAAAAAAATGATTGATTCTTCAATTGCCGAGGCCAGAGAAAAAGGTTATACCGTTACTTTATTTGGACGCAAACGTTATTTACCAGAACTTGATTCTGACATTCCAACTATTCGTCGCAGCGCTGAACGCATGGCTATCAATACCCCTCTTCAAGGTACAGCGGCTGATTTAATTAAAGTGGCGATGATTAAAATTGCCGAGGAGTTAAAAAATCATGAAGATGAAATAAAAATGTTACTACAGATTCACGATGAATTAATTTTTGAAATTAAAGAAAATAAAATTGAGTCTTGGCTACCAGAATTAAAAAGATTAATGGAAAAAAATCTAAAATTAAAAGTACCAATTATTGTTGATGAAAATATTGGCGACAATTGGGGCGAGTTAAAATAAAATGGAAAATAAAAAAATTGCTTTTATCGGTTACGGGATAGAAAATAAATCTCTCTTAAATTGGTTTTTAAAACATCAGGCTCCAGCTGATTATACTATTTGTGATTTTAACGAAGGTGTTAAAACTAATTTAAAAAATGTCTCTTGGCGATTAGGCAAAGATTGTCTTAAGAATCTTAAAGACTTTGATTTAATTTATCGCTCCCCTGGTTGTCCGCTTTTTTTACCAGAGCTAAAACCTGTTAAGTATCGTATTACTAGTGCCATGAATTTATTTATGGAACTAGTTCCTACTACTAATGTTATTGGTGTAACAGGCAGCAAGGGAAAAGGCACAACTGCTAGTTTAATTTATACTATTTTAAAAAAGAATGGTGAGTCTGTTTTTTTAGGAGGCAATATTGGTGTAGCTCCTTTTGATTTTTTAGATAAATTAACTCGCGACTCTTATGTCATTTTAGAATTATCCAGCTTTCAATTAGAGGATTTTAAAATTAGTCCTAAGTATGCTGTGTTGACCAACTTATTTAGAGAACATTTAGAGCCAGCTGATCCTAACAATCCTAACTATCATAAAACTTTTAAAATTTATAAAGAAGCCAAGTTAAATATACAAAGACATTCTCAAAATAAATATTTTTTAACTCATGAGCGTTTAGCTAAAGTTTTGAAGATTAAAAAAGCTCTTTACTTTACCAGCTCCGATTTACCTAGTCACTTAGCTGGAGAATTTAATAAAGAAAATGTCGCCGCAGCCGTGGCTCTGGCTAAAATTTTGAAAATAAAAAATGAAATAGTTAAAAAAGCTGTCGCTTCTTTTAAAGGACTGCCTCATCGCCTAGAATTAATTGCTGTTAAAAAAGGTGTAACTTATTATGATAATAGTTTTTCTACTACTCCAGAAAGTACTATCGCTGATTTACAATCTTTTCCGGACGCTACTATTATTTTAGGTGGAGCTGACAAAGGAGCAGACTTTGAAGCTCTAGCTCGTGAAGTTAAGAAGAGCGCTAAATTAGTTATTTTATTTTCCGGTACCGCTTCATCGCGTTTAAAAAAAGAAATTATAAGTACTGGCTACAATACTAACAAAATAAAAAATGCTAAGAGTATGCCCGAGGCTATTAAATTAGCTAGTGCTAATACTAAGTCGGGTGATGTAGTATTACTATCAACAGCTTGTGCCAGTTTTGGATTATTTAAAAATTATAAAGAGCGCGGTGATCTATTTCAGAAATATGTTAAAGAACTCAAAAACTAAAGATTATAAAATTGGGGTCTTTGATTCTGGTTTAGGAGGATTAACTGTTTTAAAAAAAATTTTAAAATTTGTTCCTGGCTATCATTATTTATATTTAGGCGACACAGCTCGCGTGCCTTATGGCGATAAATCACCAGACATCATTTATCAATACGTCACTGAAGCGGTTGATTTTTTATTTAAAAATGATTGTAAGTTAGTAATCATTGCTTGTAATACAGCCTCGGCTCAAGCTCTTCGAAAATTACAACAAGAATGGTTACCTATTTATTATCCTAATCGTCGCGTACTAGGTGTTATTAGACCACTAGCGGAAGCTGCTGCCAAACAAACAAGCGGCAAAACCATCGGAGTTATTGGTACTAATGCCACAATTAACTCTAAGGCTTATGAACTAGAAATAAAACACCTTAATCCTACTTTAAAAGTTATTGGTCAAAGTGCGCCACTACTTGTTCATTTAATATAAGATGTTCATGCTAATAAACCAGAAACGACTTTAATTTTACAGAATTACTTAAA
>JBAQCS010000076.1:0-1669 GCA_049294415.1 Patescibacteria group bacterium | reverse complement strand
GTCTTGTGGTGCTCAGTTTCCGAAAATTGTTAATAATATTTTACGTAATAAAAATTTTTTAACAGTTAAGTTATGGGGCATGGCCATTAATAATTTAAGAGTCAATAAAAAATATAATATCGCTTATTCAGTCGTTACTAAGGAAGACTTGGCGGAACTAAATAAAATAGGCACCCCAGAAGAAATAGAAATGTATTTGCATAGTGATGTTTTTGGTGATGTAGCTGGTTTCTTGGGTAACCTATCAGATGTTAAAGCTATTATGTTATTACGTGAAGAAGATGGTAAAATTAAGGGTAGTCTGCGCACATCTAAGCCAGAAGTTGATATTTCAGGCTTAGCTAAATATTTAGGCGGTGGCGGACATCCTAAAGCTTCTGGCTTTACGGTCGATGGTACGATAGTTAAAAAAGGAGATGGTTGGGAAATCATTTAAAACTGGCATATTTAATATCCAATGATATAATACAAGATATGCATAATAATTCCTTAGATGGTAATAAAAAAGCCATGTTAACTAGTTTATACCAACGTATCAGCTCTAGATTAAATTTTTTAAATTATAAAAAACATAAATTGGCTAGTGAGTTAATAAAAAAGTCTGATAATAATAAATTAGAAAAAATTAGACAGGATATTTTGAAATCATAACCCTATGGTTAATTTAGAAAAGAAGATAAATTTACAGGAACAAGAAGACAATTTAGAAAATAACTCAGAGCAAGAACTAAATCCAAACAGTTTAAAAGATAATTATAGTAAAACTTTAGAGGAAATAAAAAATGACTCAGAACTATTAAATAATTCTTTAGATGATAATCATGATTTATCACCTGAAGAATTAAAAGTCGGTCAAAACGAATTAACTTCTATTTCTCAAGAAGAAAATAATTTGATTAATGATTGGCGAAAAGTATCAACCGAAATCATTAAAGGTAATGAAGAAGCTTATAACGAAAGTTGGACTCAAGCAGCTAGTGAGCGCTTTGGAATTAATGATTTCAATGTTGAGAATTTTTTGCGCCCCAATTTTAATTTAGAAGCTTATAACCAGGCTTATCAGGAAGATATTATTGCCGGTGGAGATGGGCAAAAAATTATTAATCAAGCTAGTGAATTTATAGAAGGAGAAACTTATAATATGGCTGTAAAATCTTTTGAGGCCATGCAATTACTAGAAGATGAAAAACCTGGTAGCGTTAAATTGCTTCATGAAAAATTTGGTATTACTAATTTTCAACGTTATCCAGCTGAGATTTTATTACAACAATTAAATGAAACCGACCCTCAAAAAGAAAATGCTTTTTTAGCTTTTAGTGTTGATGATCATAACGGTGCTTTTGATAATCAGTTAGCAATGTGGAAAAAAATATATAAACAGCAACAAGCGGAATTTAATTTTAGAATAGCAGAATGTAGTAATACTGAAGATTTAATTAATCAGTTAGCTATTTTTCAGCAAGAATCAGAAAAGCAAATTGATCTAATGTTTTTATCAGCTCATGGTAATCCTGATATGGTTCAGCTTGGTCCAGATGGTTATAATGATGTTGTCACTAGAGAAGATTTATCTGAAATTAAAAATATATTTACCGATAAAGCTCAAATAATTGCTAATGCTTGCAGCGCTGGAGCTATTAATGGTTGGATTCAAAAAATATCTAAAGAA
>JBAQCS010000075.1:0-7273 GCA_049294415.1 Patescibacteria group bacterium | reverse complement strand
CGATATCGCTGGACTAAATAATTCTGGACGAGTCGAATAAAAAATATGTTTAAACTAGTACAAAAGAAAAACGGCCTGCGTCAAGGCCAAATTTTGACGGGCCACGGACAACTCAAAACTCCTTATTTCATGCCTGATGCTACTCGCGGTTTCATTAAGTTACTCACTGAGAAAGACGTAATTTCTACCAAGACCCCAGCCATGGTTGTTAATACCTTTCATCTTTATTTACAACCTGGCTTGGATTTAATTAAAAAAGCTGGTGGCATTCATGAGTTTATGCAGTGTTCCAGACCACTATTATCTGATAGTGGAGGATACCAAGTTTTTTCCTTGATTCATCGTAGTCATGACATGGGAAAAATTGATGATGAAAAGGTTACTTTTAAGTCACCACTTAATGGCTCTAAACATGAGCTAACACCAGAAAAATCTATTCAAATTCAATTTGACTTAGGTGTTGATATGATGGTTTGTTTGGATGATTGCCCGCCTAATGATTTTTCAAGACCCGACTTGGAACAAGCAGTGAAGAGAACCATTGCTTGGGCAAAAAGATGCAAGGTAGAATATTTAAAGCAAATTAAAAAGCGAAAAATTACCGAAAAGAAGAGGCCACTACTTTTTTGCGTGATACAGGGTGGAGCAGAACTTGATTTGAGAAGACATTGTGCCGAAGAACTGGTAAAGATTGATTTTGATGGTTATAGCTTAGGAGCTAGGCCGGTAGACGCCGATGGTAATTTCATGGCCGAAGTATTGTTTGAAACAGCTAAAGCTATCCCCTTGGAATCTATCAGATTTGCCTTGGGGGTTGGCACACCAGAAGATATTTATAGATCATATTTAATGGGTTGGGATATGTTTGATTGTGTTATTCCTACTAGAGAAGGTAGACATGGACGCTTATTTTACTTTAAGAAAAATTTTACTGGTTTTTCTAAAACAGGTAAATTAGACCAACCTATAAGTTCGGCACCTGATTTTTACGAAACTAAGAACATTAGCAACGCGGCTTTTGCTCATGACTTTTCCCCAATTAACGCTAAAAGTCAGATTCCAGAGCTTCGAAACTATACCAAAGCTTATTTACATCATTTATTTAAGCTTAATGAGGGTTTGGGGCAAAAACTGGCCACCCTTAATAATTTAGAGTTTTTTGCCAGTTTAATGGGGCATTTAAGGGAAATAAAGTAAATATTTTACAAAATCTTGGCAAAAAATTATATTTCCTTTATACTATATTACGGCTTAATTTAAATTTATTTATAAAAAAATCCTATGAACACAAAGATAGTGGCCACTGTTGGTCCTAAGACTGAATCAGAAGAGAACTTGTTGGCCTTGATTAAGGCTGGTGTTGACATGGTGCGTGTTAATTTTTCCCACGCTTCCTATGATCAATACAAAAGAATTAAGAAAATTATTGATGGTTATAACAAAGCCCATGAACACCATCATGTTTCTTTAATGTTGGATTTACAAGGTCCACGTATTCGTGTTGGTAAAATGCCAGAGGGCGGTATTATGTTGCATGTTGATGAAATTTTTCAATTTGCTTATTCTAAATTACCTTACAAAAAAGGCGGTATTATCCCAATTGATAATAGCGATTTATACAAAGATATTAAAAAGAACGAACCATTCTTCCTATGTAATGGTGCTATTGAATTAATTGTTTTAGAAGTAAAAAATAAAGTTATTACTACTAAGGTTATTAATGGTGGTGTACTTAGTTCTAACAAAGGTATTAACGTTCCAGATACTAATATTAAAAAAGGTGGTTTAACTCCTAAAGATATTGCTGATGTTAAATTTGGTTTGAAGGCTGGTATGGATTATGTAGCTTTATCTTTTGTACAAACTGATACAGATGTTAAACGTCTTAGAACATTACTTGGTAAAAAGAGTAAGACAAAAATTATTTCTAAGATTGAACGCGGTATCGCTTTAAAGAACATTGATAAAATTATCATGGCCTCTGATGTAATTATGGTAGCTCGTGGTGATTTAGGTATTGAAGTACCGATTGAGGAATTACCAATTATTCAAAAGAATTTAATTAGACACTCACACTGGCACAACACTCCAACTATTTTAGCTACTCAAGTGATGACTTCTATGATTAAGAATCCTCACCCAACTCGTGCTGAAATTAGTGATATTGCTAATGGTGTTTTTGATGGTGCTGACATGATCATGTTATCTGACGAAACAACAGTTGGTGATTACTGTGTTGAGGCTGTACAAATTCTAAAGAAAGTTATTAAGCGTACTGAAGCTTACTTACAGAAAACTTATATTGCTGGTTAATTTAAATTTACAACTATGAAGATAAAATCAATTACAGCTTTACAGATTTTGGATTCACGCGGTAATCCTACTTTGTCAGCTACTGTTACTTTAGAAAATGGTGCTATCGGTTGGGCAGCTGTTCCAAGCGGTGCTTCCACTGGTAGCTATGAAGCTGTAGAGCTTCGCGATGGTGATAAATCTGTTTATGGTGGTGCTGGTGTTTTAACAGCTGTTAAAAATGTAGAAGAAAAAATTGCTGCGGCTTTAGTAGGTCAAGACGCTACCGATCAAAAGAAAATCGATGAAATTATGATTGCTCTTGATGGTACTGAAAATAAAGCAGTGCTTGGTGCTAATGCGATTTTAGGTGTTTCTATGGCCGTAGCTCGTGCAGCTGCCGCTGGACTTAACCAACCATTATACCAATACTTATCTAAATTTAATCCATCATTTACTGGTAAATACTCTATGCCAGTGCCAATGATGAATGTTTTAAATGGCGGTAAGCATGCTAATTGGGCTACTGATATTCAGGAATACATGGTTTTACCAGTTGGTGCTAAAACAATTGCTGAAGCTGTTAGAATGTGTGCTGAAATATATCAAAACCTTAAAAAAGTTTTGAAAGATAAAGGTTATGGTATTAGTGTTGGTGATGAAGGTGGTTTTGCTCCAACTGTATCATCTAATGAAGAAACTTTTGATTTATTATCAGAAGCAGTTGCTAAGTCTGGTTATAAATTGGGTGTTGATGTTGTTTATGGTATTGATGCGGCCGCTACTGAATTTTTCCAAGACGGTGCTTATCACTTGAATAAAGAAAATAAAGTAATGACTAGCGAAGAGTTAATTGCTTTCTATCAAGATTTAGCCCTTCGTCATCCTATTAGATCATTTGAAGATATTTTAGCTGAAGATGATTGGACTGGTTTTAAGAACTTTACAGATGCCTTTAACCGCGAAGTACAAGTAGTTGGTGATGATTTGTATGTAACTAATGTTAAGAGATTAGAAAGAGGTATTACTGAAAAAACTACCAATTCTATTTTAATTAAGTTAAATCAAATCGGAACCTTAACTGAAACTATTGATGCTATAACTAAAGCACAAGCAAACGGTATGACAGCTGTTATTTCTCATCGCAGCGGTGAGACAGAAGATGCTTTTATTGCTGATTTAGTGGTAGCTATGGGAACTGGCCAAATTAAGACTGGTGCTCCAGCACGTTCTGAGCGCACAGCTAAGTATAATAGATTAATAGCTATTGAGGCGGAATTAGGAGATAATTCGGAATATGCAACTTTCCCCTTTTTAAGTAAATAAAGAACGATAATAAACGGGTCTCTTACTGAGACCCGTTTGCGCTTATATGGACATGTATTTTTATTACACCATTGTAGCTTTAATTGGTGGCAATGCCTTTGGTTGGTTTTTGATTGTCAATTATTTTAATGTTCAATCTGGTTGGCAAAAATTATTAATAGGAGTCATTATTCTATTCTTAGGAGCGTCATCTATGATATCTTTCCTGTGGGTTCACAAGCGTGACACACCAATGGTTAGATTGTATTATTTTATTTCAGCTTCTTGGATGGGGTTTTTGCTCAATTTTATTATAGTAACGGCTGGCGCTAGTTTTTCTTATTTAGTGTTGCAAGGCTTCGGTGTTAATATTGATTGGCAAACAGTTAATATTATTATGATTTTAGGCACTCTCTGGTTAACTGGTTTTAGTTATTATAACGCCTTTATAGTTAAGATTGAAAAACATATAGTTAGAATAAAAGATTTACCAGCAGCTTGGGACGGGCAAAGGATTATTCATATTTCCGATATTCACTTAGGCCCCATTTTGCGTCAAAAATTTTTTGAAAAAGTTATTAATAAAATAAGGGAATTACAACCGGCCGCTGTTTTTATTACTGGTGATTTATTTGATGGGGCTGAATCTGATTTTAGTTGGGTAACTTTACCACTAGATACTTTAAATACACCGCTAGGACTATATTATTCTTTTGGTAATCATGATTTTACTCTGGGTCATGATCGAGTGGTTGATTTGTTACAGGGGCAAAATATTACTATTTTAGATAATTTGTTAGTTAAAAAAGAAGGACTACAGATTGTTGGTTTAAATTTTACTCCTGATCGTGATTTTGATTTAAAAAGAGCAGTGCTAGCTTACAATGATTATAAGCCGACCGAACCTTCTTTAGTTATGTTTCATGAACCAAAAGATACGGCGAAGTTAAGAGGTATTGGTATTGATTTATTATTATCTGGTCACACTCATGGCGGTCAAATGTTTCCGTTTAATTACTTAGCTAGTTATTTTTATCATCAACATAGTAATGGTATTTATCGTAATTTCGACTTTACCATGTGTGTTACTTCTGGGGTTGGTACTTGGGGACCTCCAATGCGTACTGGCACTCAATCAGAAATAGTTGAGCTCACTTTACAAAAAAAGTAATAAGTGTTAGTATTTTACCCTATGAATTTATCAATTTTACACCAAGTTATTAAAGACGAGCCTAAATTTAGACATAAACAGATAGAAAATGCTGTCTTTATTGAACTAATAAGCGACTGGAATGAGTCGACAGTTTTGCCGAAAGCCCTTAAAGAGCGTTTAAATAAGGATTGCCCTTTAGATATTAAAGCGGAAATCTTAAAAACTGCAGGTAGAGAACCAACTCATAAAGCTTTGATTACCTTAGAAGATGGTGCTCAGATTGAGGCAGTGCTTATTAGACAAAAAGGTGGCCGTAATACTGTTTGTGTGTCTTCTCAGGTTGGTTGTCCGTTAAAGTGCGCTTTTTGCGCTACTGGTCAATTAGGCTTTACTCGTAACCTTAAAGCTCACGAAATCGTGGAGCAGGTTTTATTATTCATGAGAGAATTAAAAATCGAGGGTAATGATGAAAAGATTGATAATATTGTGTTTATGGGAATGGGCGAACCGTTCTTAAATTATATTGAAGTTATTAAAGCTTTGAAGTGGTTAAATGATCCAGAAAGTTTTAATTTTGGTGCTCGTCGTTTGTCAGTTTCTACATCAGGTATTACCGAGGGTATCAGAAAAATTGGCGGTGAAAAACTACAAATTAATTTAGCTATTTCCTTACATTTTGCGACCGATATTTCACGTCGTCGCTATATGCCTATTGCTGAAAAATACCCATTAGAAAAATTGATGGAGGCCGCTGATGAATATGTCAGAAAGACTGGCCGCAAAGTTATGTTTGAGTATGTGATGATTAAAGGTATAAATGATAGTGATAATGATGCTAAACTTTTAATTGCGTTAATGGATAGAAAACCTTTGTTTATGGTTAATTTAATTCCATATAACCCAACTGGTCGCTTTCAAGCTTCAACTGAAGAAAGAGTTGATCAATTTCAAAAAATATTAGAAAAAGCCGGAGTAGTTGTAACTAGACGTCGTTCTTATGGAGGAGATATCTCAGCTGCTTGCGGACAATTAGCTGCTAGTAAAAAGAAATAATAAAAAAGGACCAGTTGTTGGTCCTTTTTTGTTACTTCTAGTTAGAAGAAATAACGGTGTCCGCCTTCGTCCAACATTGCGTCGGTTTTTGGCTCTTGGTCTTTTTTGACATCAACTAAAGCTGTGTCTAAGAATAATTCATCCTTCTCCTGCATAATCTACTATTTTTAAAGATTGGCTTATATTATATGGTCAATTTTCATTATTGTCAAGTTTCTGCTATACTATAATGTGATAAATATTAATAATTAATTTATAATACTATGATTACTTTACCAACTTTGCCGTTTGAAATGAACGCTTTAGAGCCTCATATTTCCGCTAAAACTTTGGAGTTCCACTATGGTAAGCATCATCAAGCTTATATAGATAACTTAAATAAGTTAATTGCTGGTACACCGATGGATAATGACAGTTTAGAGCATATACTTTTAAAAACAGCAGGTAAGGAAGAAAAAGTTGCTTTGTTCAATAATTCTGCTCAAGCTTATAATCATGATTTTTTCTGGAAATGTTTAAGACCAGCTAGTCCCGATAATTTAGTGCCTGTTGAACTTAAAAATGCTGTCATCCATTCTTTTGGTACTTGGGAGAAAATGATCGAAGAATTAAAGGGAGCTGCTCTTAGTCAATTTGGCAGCGGTTGGGCTTGGCTAGTTAAGGAAGATTATAATGTTAAAATTGTAAAAACTGCTAACGCTGACACTCCATTAGTTCACGGTCAAAGACCATTATTTGCCATTGATGTTTGGGAACATTCTTATTATTTAGATTATCAAAATCGTCGCGCTGAATATGTTAATGCTGTAATTGATAATTTAGCTAATTGGGAATTTGCTTTAGAAAACCTTAAAGATTAAACGCATGCCTTTTCAGAATCCTTATGTTAAGTTAAGGCCTAAAACCAGAAAGCCTTATACTGTTATTTATCTTGTCAGACATTGTCATCCCGACTATAAACAAGAAAAAAAACTTGGTGATATGCATATGCCCCTGTCTTCTTTCGGTAGGGAGCAGCTTATTTATTTAACCGAGAGACTTGCTAAATTAAAAGTTGACGTGGTTTATGCTAGCGAATTAAAACGTGCTCAGGAAACAGCTGGGCCAATTGCTAAAATACTTAAGCAAGATATTATAATTGATAATCGTCTTAATGAAATTGATTGGTGGGACTGGCATCGTATTCCTTATTTTCATACTAGTGAGTCTGGTCGTACTAAAAAATTAGAACATTATAAACTGCTAGATAAGCAGTTAGATAAAATGCAGCTTAAGGCTAAATTATTATTAGATGATATTTTTCTTAAGAACAAAGGGAAGGCAGTTGCTCTTGTGACTCATGGTAATTTTATCAAGTCATTGCTTACTGGTATTTTAAATGCCGATGTTTTAGGTTTTTTATCACAAGATATTTTTCAGTCATCATTATCTAAAATCGTGATTGATAAGGATGGTTATGTGCGTATTAAT
>JBAQCS010000074.1:0-15828 GCA_049294415.1 Patescibacteria group bacterium | reverse complement strand
GAAGTAATTTCGGCCATTAAGGCTGGTTTTTACAAGCAGGTTGGAATTTATGATTTGGTAAAAAAACTTTCTGCTAAAATGGATGAGTTCGCCAAAAAACAGGAAGAGCCGAATCAACCAATTTATTATGAACTGGAAAAACTCCTGACCGAAAAACAATACGGAGATATTCTAACCGCTCTGGGCGTTCCTGGAAAATTTGTCAATGAGTCCAGAAAAGCAGAATTTTTTGTTAAGCTTGATTCCAAGCTGTGGACTGCTCTTAAAAGTTTTCACAATCAGTTGGTGGCCTGGCAAGATACTTGGATAAAAAGTTTCAGCAACCCTGCAATGTTTAGCATGACTCTTGCGGCCCAACAAAGCGGATCACCGATGCCAGCTGGCATGATGAGTCCTCCTCAAACTACCGTCCTGGAAGCGGCAGCCGAAGAAGTTATCAACGAAATAAACAGGATTTTTGCTGGTAACGGAATCCCGATTGCCCGGGCCCTGGCTTACGATGCAACCCGTATTATTGGCATATTGGAGAATAAAGATTTACCAGCACAAATCGGTGCAGCCAACAAAGATCAAATGATTAAAGAATTGGGAATTGGAGTTGGTGCTGAAATCATCCGAATGGAAAAATCGTTAACGCAGTATGCGCTATCAATCATGAGCTTATCAAAAGTGAGCGCCGGAAAGGATCAAGTTGCCTACTTATCGGCTATGCTGGAACTAGGAATGTCTATTCCTTGGGACAAACTTGGTACCAAAGGAATTGGCAGCCAAGATCTGAGGTAATATCAAAAAAAAGACAAAATGAACAAGCAAAAAAAAGCAATTTTGCTGTTGTCTGCTTCACTAATTGCAGGCATCATCGCCGTAGCCGCTATGTGTTATTATGTGTTTCCCATTATTATGAAAGCATTCGGGAAATAAAAATCTCACAAAAAAAAGAAGCCGGACTTACAAAAGTCCGGCTTTTTCATATTCTTAAACCCCTAAACGAGGCAGGAATACTTTTTTCAAAAATAATTTAGTGGCCAACATTCTGTAACCACTATCATAGAAAGCGCAATTAGCATCAATGTACTGGGTGACTAACCTTTTCCCGGCCGGAAAAAGATAGTCATACCCTTTATGCAGCAACCTATACTGCAAATTATCACGCTCCAATTCTCTTAAACAAACGTCTCTTAAGGCTTTGTTTTCAGTGAACAGATAAGGAGTAAGTAATTTAGCATGTAACTCTTTAACAAGTTCTAAATCACCAAACCAAGCGCCGCCAAATAAGACGTGAGCGTAACTACTGTTACCCATTAATTTATCGCCGTTGAAGTAATTACCAACGGTTAGATATTCTTCATGGCTCGCTAACCAAAACTGCAAAACACGACCTTTAATTTTTTCGTGTTTCAAAATTTTAGTAATAACCGAAGTTACCAACTCTTTTTCGGAAGGATCAATGCCCGGTTTAACAAACACCGCCAAATCAATATCAGTAAATTTTGAACCATATCCCTTCACCCTTGATCCATAGAGATTAAAGACTGGATAGAAATACTTGGAAAAAGATTCATTATCTCTGATATAGTTAAGGGCTTTAGTAAGCTCGCAAAATTCCTCTGATGAACAAACATTTTCAGATAAAACTTCGCCAGCTAAATTTACTGGTTTAAGATCAAAATTTAACAGATAATAGTTATCAATAATTCCAGCATTAAACCAACGGTGTAAAGCACTCTCAATAGCTTTTTTAGTATCGACGGAATCAAGTAACCAGATATCATGTAACCATGATTTAGCATAATAAGCTACAGCCACGGCAAACTCGAGTTTAACTTTATTCATTTTCTCAACCGTTAATCTAAGAGTGTTAATAGCCAATAAAAGAAAATTGACGTCACGCTGAAGATTAAAATACCCCATTAAGATATTTAGAGACAAATGATTATTAGTTACCGAATCTGCAATAACTTCAGCATAATTATTAATTATCTTTTGCTTTTCGACTTCCTCTAACCATAACATACGTTCTGGCGACACTTCAAAAAAACGGTTACGCAAACACTCTTTAAGAGCACTGGCAATCAGCGACGCTAATTCCCCGCCTGTTTTAATAATAGATACTTCGGGTTGTGCGGCTTGAGGTTTAACACTGGTAAAAAGACAACTCAAAATTTTGGGGTCAGCAGAGATTCGTAACTGATCATCAGAAATAATCTTTAGATCATTAGCGGCTAAGATAGCCTCAACTAAGCTAACTGTTAGTGTTTGAGTTGAACTAGCTTTAAACATTTTAACCACCTCAGCAAAAGTAATCGATTTCTTTTGCAGCAGTACTGGAATCAAGTGGGCGGCTTTACAAACGAATAACTCGCTATCATGTCTGGGACCTGACTCCAAAATATCACCATCTACAAAATTAACGCGAAGCTCATGGATGTACATAAACTTACGCCAAACTTTCAGATAGGCTGACAAAAAATTATTAGCAGCTTGCTGTAATTCATTTTCCCCTAAAACAAATTCCAAATCTGGAATCATTTCAAAAGGTAAATAAAAAATAATTCGGCCGTTAGCTTCACATTCGGACATAAAATCAGCCAAACCATTATAAGCGGCGATAATTTTTTTAAGGCTAGCGTCGTCATCTTCTTTTAACTCCATAATAGTTTTATTACCTTGCGATAATAAATCTAAAAGGTGTTCAACGTTCCTACAGAGGTCTAACCTCTGATTTACTAAACGTTTAAACTCCTGATTGTCACTAACCTCGCCGGGCCAGATGAAAGGAGAATAATGCAATAAAGACTCCACGGCTGGAGCGGTAAATGCTTTCATATTTTTCTGTTTTTAAGGTTCGTAATTAACTGTTAATAATAATATAAATACAAGTTATTGTCAACATTAAATTAGGGTAAGAAAAAAGCCCAGCAACATCAGTTACTGGGCTAAAAATAGCTATAAATTTTTAGGCTTTAATAGCCGTAAAGTTTATGAGCTTTAATGTAAGTCAAGACCGCTTCGTCAAGAAATTCGCTGGTATCCTTATGATCCGCCAACAATGCTCTAACTTCGGTGCCGCTACCAAAGATTTTTTCGGTTTCTAAAACTTTAGAAACCGGGGGTAAATCATCTGGCGAAAGTTCGTAGCCTGGCCGTATAATCACGCAAAATTTTAAAGTTTGCCAAATCTCTGGTCCATTCTTCCAAGTAGTTTGAATTTGGGAATTCTTATCACGACCTCCAGCAACCAAGTCGCTGCCAACCACATGCCAAATTTCTACACCGGGATATTTAGCTGCATAACGTTCTTCCAATAAATAAGTTGGGGTATAAACACCGTTATGCAAATCATTAAAATCTATCTCAGCATTAGGGCAACCGCAAAAAGCAATATTAACCATGATACCGCGATCATCATTACCAACCAAGTCTTTGTCAGCTCTCTTGCCACAAGGCACAATAATCAAATGATCAAATTCTCTACTTAATTGTCTGGAAATTCCCTGATGATGCAAACAGGGCGGATTAAAGCTACCACCGAAAACTGCGATTCTATTAATTGCCTGGAAATAGTAACTACGAGAAACTTCTTTCGACAAAGCCAATTGTTTTAATTCGTAATAACGACTGGTAAAAAACGGACTAAGTTGTGATTCACGCAAGTCAAAGCCGAAAGCACGGCGCGACAAGATTGGAACAGTTGGAGCCGGATGTCTTTTGAAAAAAGAATTCATAAATAAATTATAATTCTTCTCCAAATCCACAATGAATTCAGCTGGTTTTTTAAATAACTGATACAAAGTTCCCGGCTCGAGTCTAAATTCTTTTTCCAAATCTTTATCAATGTACTTTTCCAAAATTAATTCTGGATTATACCTGAACTCGACAAAGGCTCGGACCAATTCATCATGATAGCCGCGACGTTTTAGATTTCCGTAATGAAACGGATCCCTTTGTTTATCTTTTAGCTCAGCTGTCGGTGGGATGGTAAAGCACTCAGCCGGAATTACTTCCTGCTGATAAATGACGCGATTCATGTAATCGCCCATTTGATAAACTTCGTACTTCAACATATCTCCCAGCGGAGCTAAAAATCCGGCAATATCACCATACATAGTTCCATAGCCGAAAGCTGCTTCGATTTTATTGGAGTTGCAAATAAACACAGCACCTAAATCCTGACAGCGAGCTGCCAAAATTTCCATACGCACTCGCGCCTGAACATTTTCATAGCTCAGCGTATCAACCTCTGTTCCGGTGGCCGCACAAATTGCATCAACGATAGCATTAATTGGTCGGATTTCATAATGAACTCCTAGATTATCAGCTATTTGCTTCGCGATATTTTTGGTTTGTTGACCATTATATTGTGAAGGCATATTGATGCAATACACATTCTCTGGCCCCAAAATATGAGTCAACAAAGCAGTGTCTACGGCTGAATCAATTCCACCGCTCAAACCGATAACAGCTTTGCGCATGGGCTTAGGCAAGTTAGCAAAAGCACCGCGAACAGCGCATTCCCAACCAGCATAAAGTTCAGCGGCGTCATGTTGAATTTGTTCTTCCCGGTTCATGAATTTTTTTTCATCACTTCTGATAATCTCGTAAGATTTTTTGGAAAAAGAAAAATTATGATTACCAGTAGCATACGGCGCAACAGCCATAATAATTTCACCATCTGGATGATAAACAGTAGAACTGCCATCAAACACAATGATGTTTTTACCATTATTCTGTGTGCCAGTATTATTCACATACACAAATGGTACGGGAGAGATTTTAAGCAAATCTTTGACTACCTGATGACGCTTCCGGTTTTTTTGCCAAGTCCAAGGCGAGGCTGATAAATTAATAACTAGCTCAGCACCTTTATCGACTAATATTTGTGTGGGGTTAATGGGGTAATCTTTGTGCCACATATCCTCACATAGAATAACACCGATTGCTATCAAACCAATTCGCGTTTTAATTTCAACTGACACCAAATAATCTTCCACTTGCTCACCGTTATCATAAGCATATTTCCTAGTTCCAAAAAAATGACGATCATCGTCAAAAATTCGATAATTAGGTTGTAAGGTTTTCATAACTACTGATAACTGACAACCAGCGCTAGCTACAATGGCCGCGTTATATTTGCGATAACGACCATCTTCATTTCTTTGCGACTGGTCACAAACCAAGGTACCGAATATAACTGTCATATCAATCGGTGATGCTTTAATAATTTGTCGATTAAGAAGTTCTATTTCTTTAACAAAACATTCATCCTCAAACAAATCACCTATCACATAACCGGGGACGCACATCTCCGGAAAAATCAAAATGTCTACTTTATCCTCACTGGCCTCCTTAATGCTATCGATAATATATTTAGCATTTAAGTCTGGCCGCCCAGGAACAACCGGCATTTGATTCAAACTAATCTTCAAGCCATTCAAACTTTTTCTCATCTTTTATTCTTTAGTAGTAGTTGATTGTTGCGCTAGCTATTTCTGAAGATAGCGAAAAAATTGTAATTTCTCCACTATCGATAAAAACTTTATCAATTTTGGAGATAGATTCAGGACAGGAATTTGTGATGTATAAATCAATATTAGCATCAACAAATTTTGTCCAACTTTTATCTGGAAAAACCCCATGAGTAGCGTAAGCACTGACTTTAATAGCGCCCAAGTCATCTAAAACTTTAGCACACTCTAAAATAGTGCCACCGGACATAATAAGATCATCCACAATAAAAATTCTTTTGCCGTGAGGATTACCCTCCTTAATCGTAATTACTCTTTCACCGTTTTCCCGGCGCCTTTTCTCGCAGATTATCTTATTATACCTGGAAAAATATTTACCGAACCTTTTATAAGCCCCCTCGTCGGGAAAGGCAACCGCCGTATTCTCATCACAACTGAGCTTATTTAAAAGTAGGTTCATAGCCGACATACAACGCACCCGTACCGTATCAGCAAAATAAAATTGTTCTTGCTGGGCGTGGATATCAAAAATGTAGATTTGCGTAGGACATTCTGCCATCGGAATAACCGACAACATTCTAGCCAGCGTTTTAGCAGTAACAATTTCACCGTAGTGTGAGGCTCTGTCCATAGTTCCGGTTGGGAAAAATGGTAATATTACTTTTAAAGAATGAATGCCATATGATGGCAAAGCATACATCACAGCTAACTGACGAAAGATTTCTTTTGGGCAACTAAAATCGGCCAAAAAAATAACATCACCGTTAACCAATTGCTTAGAATTGAAGATCATTACATTGGGAAATCCATCGGGAAAATCCTTCCAGGAAATGGTACCTAATTCAAATATTGAATCCTTACCACCAAAATCCTTAGCCAATTTTTCTTGACTGGGACAATAAAAAATAAATTTTTTTCTCATGACGTGATTTGATTTTTTTATTTATTATTTAATTTTTAAATTACGTTACTTTCTTAGACTCACCTATCTTGCGGATAAGTAGTTCTAGAAAAGGGGCAATGATTACCATTGCCCAAGTTCTCAATAAATTTTACAATTATTCATTTGATAACATCGATAACAACTGATCAATGTTTTCATCATAAATCTGTTGATAATGTGCCAATCCAAATTCCAGCTTTTCGTTGTCATTAAGATCGACAATTATTAAATCAGAAGCATCATCACCAGCCTTCAGCCAATTGTTCAGTTTTGCTTCATTGACACCCAGTGAAGTCATGTCCAGCAATAACGCAAAGACATAAGTTGTGTAAACTCTCTTCAGGCCAGTACTTGGCATTTTTTCATTGTCACCGGTTTCACAGATGTCAAGAAACATAATTTCGCCTTTTAAGTCTTGGCCAAAATAATCAACTGTCGCCAGAGCATTGACGGGCGAATAATTTTTCAAATCAACTTCGCGGTCAATTTTAATCTTCAGATTGATTTCCTCTTCGGCTTCATGAATGATAGTCTCAAGTGGAGTGTCCAAATGATAACCGTCAACATTAATGAACCCCCCAGGAAAAGCTAGCTTACCGCGACCCGGATCATTCTTGCGTTTGATGCCTACGAAATAATTACTTGTTTTAGTTTCAATTAAAACCAGTAAATCAGCGGCTAAACCGGGCTTATGAAAAGCCAAGCGACCGATGAAGCTCAGATAATAAACGTAATCACCTGGTGTTTTTAAGACTTTAACCGCAATCACATCACCCATAAAACCAAATTTACCCCACATCTGATAAACAACCTCGAAGTAATTTCTTACTTTTTCCGGAGGTAATTCTTCGTAAGATGATAAGGAAAATTGTTCTGCGAACAAAGTTTCATTGGTGTCAATTTCGAGCAGCGGTTGCTTTAGAGGAGCTTCAATTACGCCAACGATCTTCCCCTGATAACCTTTAAAATTAATTTGCTTTAATTCCATCTTTTAATTTTTAGTAGGTACAAATTTGAGATTGTTCATTCGTATAACCAAAGATTTCCTTAAACAAGGCTACATCTTCTGGTTTACCAGTAGCCTTATTCAAATTATCAGACAGTTTTACTGTTCCAAATCCATTGCTCATGATTAATTTAATAACCAAGGACAACGCCATTAAACCAAGATCATTGGTTAAGTTGGTTCCCCAACCATATGTGCTGATAATTTTATTCAGGAAATACAAATGAAGCTTAATCATCAGTTCAAGATCAAGGCCGTCGCTGAAAATCAACATTTTGGTAATCGGATCAATGCCTAGGCTTTTATAAAAATTGATTGCCTTGTCACCAAATAAAAATGGTTCACCAGAGTCATGACGCAAACCTTTGTCATGCTTGGCTTCTTCTAAAGAGAAAACTTTAAAGAAGAAGTCTGTTCCATAAGTATCGGTAAGATCGATTGATAGACCATGGCCATACATCTGTCGCCAGTCGCTTAAAAATCGTTGATGCGATTCGAAAATTTCCTGACGGCTACCATGATAAATTCCACTATAGCCCATATCCATTTCATGGGCCGAAGTACCAGATGGCATTAGACCTAAGTCCATAGCCAACTTAACATTTGATGTCCCCTTCAGTTGATTTGGTAGCTCCGCAGCCATCATTTCCACTACATATCTCTGCCACGCGCGACTAAAGCGTCGACGTGTACCGAAATCTGTAAATGTTAATGACGGATAGAGTTTCAGCTTCTGAACTTTATCATAAAGATTCCTAATACCCGTTGCATAAATAGCATCTCTTTCGAGTTGGGTTTTTTTGGACATTATATTCTTATAATAAAGCTCATTGATGATTGATAACCCCTTGGTTTCCCAATAGGTATTCTCAGACCAATTGCCAGGAAACTCCAACAAGAATTGATCTTTACATTTTGATAGTTCGTAATCAGGGAGTTGCAATTGATTTAAAAATTGCAAATAATCTTCCTGAAACATTCTCTCCTGATACTCATTAGTACCGCGAAGATAATGCAACTCACTATTGTTAAAACGTAAGGTCCTAACATGATCTAATTGCTCACGCAATTGCTCAATCGGAATAATAGCTGGCAACATCACACTGGTAGTGCGATTTGTTAAACCAAATTTAGTGGGTACCTTAGGGTGCTTTTTAAAGATTAACTGCCCCATTGGCAATTTGTAGAAATCCATATCCAGCCGAGACTGAATAATCGGTTCATCTTTCAGAATGAAGTCCATCATGATTTACTGTTTTAGATGTAATAAATTCCGGTAGCTTTCTTGCAATGAAACCATGCGACCGCTAAAACTTCTGCGGGTACCAAAATCTGTAATTGTTGCTTGGGGATTAGACTCCAAGTTATCAATCACAATAGCGCCGGCAGCTCTCATTTCAGCAATTGATTCTTCGGTTGGTGCGCCAGTAATATCGCGGCAAGAAGCTAGATTCACAATTACCTGAAAATGTTTGGAACGACAAAGTTGTAACACTGTGATCTTCACGCAATAGCTAGTGGCTAAACCACCGACAATCACGTTTTTAATTTTATTAACCAATAGGTATTCAATTAGTCCCGTTGATTGGGTGTCAGCTAAGTCGTGAAAACAAGCACCATAAGGGTGCATATCAAGTTCAATACCTTTATAGGCAATGAAATTGTAGTTCTCACGTTTTAGGCCTGGTAAAAATTCAAAACCGAGTTCTCCAGGCACTCCGTGTCCATTCCAACGAACATCCATATTAGGATATCCAATAATCGGACTAAGCTGGGGTTCTTCAGCTGTGGCAACCCACACGGCTTTTCTAGAATGGGCATCCTTAGAGGCTAATCTAACCTTTCCAAGTTTCGCATTCTTGTCCAATTCTGGCACAATTTCTAATGCCCCCGGAACCGGTAGCTCCAATGGACATAACTCCGTAAAACACTTCTCTGGATCAACATCCAATGAAGCAGTTCGCGATTTAAGAATAACTACGCCACCAACACGGACGGCATCACTAAACTTTCCTGTCTGTTTCATACTGTAAAATTTATTAAGATTTGAATGTACTATTACTTTATAGGCTAATTAAAGCCAAAAATTTAGCTAATACCAAAATTGATATTAACCATCTAATTTATCATTTATTTTGACTTATGTCAAGCACAAAAATAAGAAAAAACCTAGCTAATCTTATGACTAGCTAGGCATGTTTTTAAAAATTAAGTGACTGTAAAATTATCCAGCGAATATCATCTTCAGTTTCGACTTCTCTTCCCAGAGGTAATTCAAAAGTAATAACTTCTTGATTTACAGGTAGATAACGCCTAATACCTCGAAAATTAGACTTAGTAATAAAATCAGAAAGTGGCGTTTCAACTAAATTAAGATTTCGATTAGCAGCATGGACTACAGTTCCTTCTCCAGTGTAAATACCGGCATGTCCTACTCCATCTGAAGAATTAATATCATAATAATTAATAGCTCCTGATATAAAAATTACATCGCCAGCTATTTCTTGATTAAGACTAATAACTTCACCTAAAAATCTCTGCTGAATTGATCGACGAGGCAACCAAATCCCTCTTTGACCATACAGCCATTTAATAAAACTGGAGCAATCAAAAAATTCTGGAGCTTCAACCAAACGAGAACCTCGACGATATTTAGAATCTACTAGACAATTTCTAGCTAATTTAATTAAGTCGACCTCTAGCTTATTAAAACCTTTCTGATGCAAAATTTCCAAAACTTCTTCGTGAGAAACAGGCAAACGCAAATCATCAATAATGACAGCACAACGATTAAAGGCAGCTCTGTAATCCATTAGCCCCGGGTATAAGTCTGATAATCATACTTGAGCGGTTCGAAGCAATAACAATTACCGCTCTGTAAAAGTTGTAAAACTTCTTGCTTATCAGCCCGTCCAATAACTGGCGATAATTTATCACCAATTTTTTTACCATCGAGTCTGTTAGTAATTTTTTCAATAAACCTGAGTCTTTCAAATCGATCAAGTTTACGCAATCTGCCACAACTTCTCATTTGATTTATATCAACCTGATTAAAAGCGCCATACAAATAAACATTGGGGCTTAAAGTCATTACCACCTCCTCTTCTGCTGTCAGATGGAAAAAAACTAATAGGCTATTAATTATGCCATTACTTTTTTCAAAAAAACATCGATGACGTAGACTCCTTAGGGAAAACGGATCAATAAAACCATTGCTGGAATTAGTAATATACAAATTCCAAATACAAGGCAACATTTTCATGCCATCACTTTTACTTAATTCTTTGATGTCTTTCATGACTCAATTTTTATAGGGTTAGAAATATATTATTGTTAAAAAACTAATAGAACATTTAAGATTACCGCACTAAACTAATTACGTCAAATTACGGCTATAAAAGAGTGCCTTTACTATCATTTAATCTCTTTAAGAATAATTTTAGCCGCCTCATCACTTGGCAAATTAGAAGTATCAATCACAGTAAAACCCAAATGTTCTCTATTTTCAAACAAAGAAATATTACGCCTGATACGGTCTTCTGGATTTTTGGTCTCAGAATCTTTTTGACGACTGACTACTCGCTCAAAAGCTAACTCAGAATTAACTACTAATTGAAATTTATACAAAGGGACTGAAAATTTACTAGCTAAATCATCATATTTTTTTATTTCAGACTCTGATCTAAAAGGCTGCTCAATAATAACTGAAATATTATGTTCAAGATAGGCCTTAGTCATTTCAAAGGTAACATCTCTTGCTATTAAATTATCTCTTTCACCTCTTTCAAAATCAGAAATAAATTTCTTAATTTTATCCATACCAACCACAGCCAACCTGGGAATACTATCAGCTAATAATCTCGCGGTAGTAGTCTTACCGGCACCAGTCATACCGTCAATTATTAATAAGAATGGGGTTATCATATATTTTAATCTTGATTATAAATCATCTCCTTCAACTTAGGAATGATTTTTTCTGTCGCCTCTTCTGCTAAACCGATAATCTTGGCATCATTATTATTAATAAAATAATCACTCCAACTAGAATAAATTTGCAGTGGTGGCTCAATAATAAAATCTGCCCCGTAGCAAGAATACTGGGCTAAGTGATGACGCATTACTTTTAGAGTTCTAGTAGCAATATTAGTTAAACCAATTTGATCTGGAGTAATATTTAAAATTTCTTGAGAAAAATCTAAGTTAACAGCAATAACTATATCAGCTCCTAATTCTTTTACTAAATCAACTGGCACAGGATCACTAATACCACCATCTACTAAGGCTTTATTTTCTAAAATGACTGGTTTAAAAAATCCAGGAACAGCCATGCTAGCTCTAACGGCATTAGCTAATTTACCATTACTCAAAATAACTTTATTACCACTAATTAAATCGGTGGCCGCAATTTTAAAAGGTATCTTTAAATCATCGAAAGAATGATCATTAAGCCATTCCTTTAACAAGGCCTCCACCTTTTCTCCTTTTACTATACCATCAAAAATAGTTGGCTCTAAAATAGCAAAAAGTTTTTCTTTTTTATTACCAACTGTTAATTCAGCAGTTAAATCAATATCTTGATAAAGAGCAAAATGAGCACCAACCCAAGCGCCAACTGAAGAGCCAGCCAAATAATCAATGGGAATATTATTTTTAATTAGAGTTCTAATTACTCCAATGTGAGCTAAACCTCGCACGGCACCAGAACCAAGAGCTAAGCCAACTGTTTTTCTGTTGTCCATATAGTTATTTACTAATATTCTTATTATAACATTAAGATTGTGGTTAAAAAATAACCCCCTTAGTATTAAGGAGGCTAGTGAGATGCTTTCTATAAATACTCTTTTTTAATATCACTTTTATATTGTTGTTCTTTTTTTTCAAAGTCCAAACGATTTTTAGTATCATCTTTAACTTTTTTTAAATATTCATCTCTACTATTTAAAGGTCTAGAAAAATGACTTTTTGGGGAATTATATTCTCTAATCCTCTCCTGTCTTTTCATTAAAAATAAAAAAACTAAAGCCAAGACTAAAAAAATTATAAAAAATATTTCCATATAAACTAGTATTTTTAAATAAATAATATAAACAATGTAAATCTAATTCTTACCACTTACCTCCTGCCAAAATCTTTTAAAATAAGCCGCCATAAAATCATGTCTACTTTTAGCAATCTTCTTACCTGTTTTAGTTAAAATTTTATCTTTAATTTTTTTTAACTTAAATTCATATTCTAAAATAGCAGTATCATCCATTGAATAAGAAAGGTCTTTTTTAGATTTAACTATTTCTTTTTCGCGACCAGTATACAGTGCATTCTTTAAATATCCAGCAAACAAAAAATCTCTACCAACACCAACTGCCCCTATAGAATCTAGTTTATCAGCATCAAATAAAACTTTAGCTTCGATAGTTTTAGGTATATTTTGATTACGATAACGGTGACTGATTATACAATGGGTTACATTATCTATAATGTCCTGATCTATTTTATACTTAAGTAAAATTTTACTAGCTAATTCGGCTCCTTTTTCAGCATGACAAAATTTTCCACGACTTTTCATTTCCGCCTTACGGCCAATATCATGCAATAAACAAGCGACAGCTAAAATTGATACGTCTGCTTTTTCTTGCTTACCGATATTCATCGCAAGACTGTAAACTCTTTCAACATGAGTCCAATCGTGACAGCCACTAGCGCCAATAAAAAATTTCTTGGCTTCAACCTCTATTTGTTTAATAATTTCTTTATTTATTTTCATAGCTAATTATTATTTTTAAAACTAGAAAATGATTTCCATATCAACTGACTAAGATAATATCCACAAACAAAAGCTGCAATATGAACTAATCCAAAGGCCAAACCAGTTCCTAAAATACCCATACTTAAAAACGATAAACCATTTAAAGGAATACCAAATGGATAAAAATCAAATAAAACAGGAAGTACGTTATAATAAATTCCCCAGATAGAGGCTATAATGATGCCAGCAGTTAACACTTTCAAAAATTGATGCTTACTCAAATTAAAGAAAGACAAAAATATTACAGCTCCCACCAAATAAAGCGTCATCTTGGCCATAAAATAAGCGGGGGTCTCCATGGGGCTGGAAAAGAATAAATGGAAAATATAATCTACACCCCAAACGCCAATAATCGCTAACAAAATAGCATTAACAATTATTTTTAAATAATTTTTTGGCATATTATTAAAATTAATTAATTGTGCTGATAACGTCCACTACTTATTTCATTAATAACAAGACAAAGAAAGCTAGTAATAAAAAAATAAATAAACCAAGACCGGTAAAGAATAATAATTTTACAGCTTCTTTTTTATGACCATCGAGATACAACATAATTGGCTTACCTAAAACTAAACCGCTGGTTACTAAAGCAGAAAGAACAAAAAGCAATAAAGCGGCTATTGGCGTTACAATCTCTTGATCAGCTTCACCAAACCATTTACTGCCATTACTCATAAAAGTTGCAATTAGCGATATATAAACTAGTACGCCAAAAGCATGAGTTATGCCCCACTTAGCTAAAGTTTGATTTTTCATAAAATTATTAATTAATTCTAATATATAATAATTATACCACAGTACCTTAAAGTAAGGCACAATTAGAGCCTATCTTCTTAAAAACAACGCAATATGTTAATATTTATATATATGAATACTTCAATTGATAAAATAAACACGCCAGAAGAATTTTTTGCCGTATTTAATGGCCTCTGCAAAATTGCAGAATCTGCTTTTAATAACTTTGATAAAAAAGATTTTTCAGAATTAGGCTCAAAAATAATCGCTAAAGAAATTTCTTATCTAATGAGTGTTACTTTTATGATTATTGGCATGCGCGGAGGATATACTGGTTTTAGAGAAGATTCTTTAACTTCCCCATTCTTAGTTGTCATAGATGGCCAAGAATATAATCAGGACTATTTATATAAAATGAATGATTATTTTACAGAACGTTTTGACGAGGCGCTTAATAAAATAAAAGAGTTAATCCCAGAGTATTACGAGGCCTATAAAACCGTCTGGCAAAATTATTAAAAAATATAAAAATTGCATAATAATTAACTATCTAAAATTATGATAGAACAAATGCCGCTTACACCTGAAGAGGTAAAAAATAGCCAAAAAGCTTACGAAAAAAATAATAAAAAATTAGCTTCAGAATTAAATCCTAGCATCATGGAGGTATTGTCAGGATACAACCGACTACAGGATTATGGTCATTATACAGGTGATAGAATTGCAGAAAATGAAGCTGAAAAAGAAAATCAACATCGCGATGAGCTAGCTCAAATACGTGAAGAAATTGCTAGCTATGACGAAGGATTAGAAAAAGATAAGCTTATAGAAAAAGAGCAAGAATTATCAGAAAGATTAAATAAAGAACAAAATTCTAGTTTATACTTAAAAGAAAAAGTTCCTTTCCCTGAATCTAATAAACCTTTTAGCTATGAGTTAAACGGCGTGATTAATGGTAAAAAGGTGGAAATCAAAATGTCTCCTAGTAAAAATTGGGATGAAAGTGATCATAACTGGTATATGATTAGTCCAGAAAATACTCCTGATTATATAGATTTTAAAGGGACAGTTGACGGCAAAGAAGTATCGCGCGAAGAAGCTATTGAAATATTTAATGAATACAGGGGGTTAGCTACTACCAAAGAGGATTGGTGGATGTAATACTACTAAAAAATTATTAGAATCGCTTTGGAACCTAAAATATTTACTGATATTAAAACAAAAACAGAGCTATAAACTCTGTTTTTGCATAACTGCGGAGAGGCGGGGATTCGAACCCCGGATAGGAGTTAAACTCCTATAACAGGTTAGCAACCTGCCGCCTTCAGCCGCTCGGCCACCTCTCCATTGCTTTTTTATTTTATGCTATAATAACTATACAACTATATAAAAATAAAGCCGGCTTGTCAATTTACCGGCAAACATTAAAGATATGGAAGATAATAATAAAGTTCAATCTATTTCCTGGCCAGTACCAGAATTTGATAAAAAAGAACGTGAAAAACGTTGGTATCTTATTGCCGTCGCTTTCTTATTAATTTCTCTTTTTTTCTGTTTTTTCGAGATAAGTAATTGGAAGCCAGTATTTCTAGGAGTCAATTCTAACTTCATGTTCGCCCTTATTTTAATCTTATCAGCTATGATTATGATTATAAATGACGGACAAGAACCGAATTTAGTTGAGTTTAAAATAGGTCCAGAGGGCATTAATATAGGCAAAAAATTCCATGATTACGATGAATTAAACCATTTTGCTATCATTTTTAAGCCAAATATCGAAGTAAAACACTTATATATTGAATTTAAAAACGGTTTTTTGCACCCTAGACTTTCTATTCCGTTGAATGAACAAGACCCAATTGCCGTTAGAAAC
>JBAQCS010000073.1:0-17808 GCA_049294415.1 Patescibacteria group bacterium | reverse complement strand
GGGTGGGTTGTTTTTTTTATTTAATTTTTTTATTAAAATCGACTCTTACATTATACATTATTTTAGCGCGTGGACAAAGACTTATTTTGCATTTTGGCCTTCAAGTCGGCCCATAATTCACTTAAGTCTTTAACGGTTGGCGGCTGGTTCAATTTTTCCCCAGAAACCTGATTTTCCGTCAATATTTGAGTCATGGTTTGCTCATATCCACCCGCAACTTGCTGTACTGGTAACAAACCCAGGGAAGGCATTTGTCCTAAATAGGTTAAAAGAAAGTCTAACTTATCAAAAATAATAGATACTAGGGGAGATTTATCTTGAGCTTCAAAAGTTACGTCATCTGGCTGATAGGTTTGTAAAGAAAAAACTGATAACCAAATAAAAACGGCAATTAACCCAATAGCTCCTAAAATTTTTCTGATAATGCTTAACATTTTATTTTTATCTCACCATAAGTTCCATCATAGCCAGGAGAAATTGTTAATTGCCCCTGTCTGACACAAGCTATAGCCTTAGATAATTTAGCTGGCGTAATTTTTTTTAAATCAACGTTTAATAAAATATTTAATTCTGATCCAAATTCACTTATTAATCTATTATACTCCTTTTTTACTTTTACTGATTTACGACTTTTAACTCCCAATACTTGAGCGATGATTTTATCAAGCTCAATTGTTTTAATAAATTGATGGAGTGGCTTAATATTTTTTCTATCAGAGAGTTCTACGACGCGACTAGATACGCCGATAATAAGTGGTTTTCCGCATTTAGGGCACAATCCTTTTAATTTTTTACTCTCAAGTGGCGTGCAAGAAAAATGACAATTAGTATGACCATCAAAATGATACATGCCTTCTTCAGGATAGAATTCGATAGTAGAAACTACTTGCTGATTTTTAATGTTATCTAATATTTTTTGGTAATTAGGCACGCCTACAAAATTCATGATAGTAGCTTCACGACCAATATTATCTAAGCTGTGAGCGTCGGAGCTTGATAGTAGTGTTAAATTATCTAGCGCTGAAACTAAACTATTCATATCCGGATCACTAGATAGTCCAGTTTCAAAGGCGTAAATATGCTCAGTATAATTTTCAAAACAATCTGTAAAAGAATCGTAACCGGATTTAGAACCAAAAATAGCATACCAAGGAGTCCAAATATGAGCGGGATAAATTATAAAATCTGGTGAGACAGCAAAACAAATTTCACAAAATTTAGCAGCAGAAATTCCTAAAATAGGTCGGCCATCAGAACGTAAATTAAAACGTTCATTTAATTTATTATTAAGTGCGCGGACCGTTTCAATATTTGGAGCGTGAAGCACTAAATGCAAGCGACGAGTTTTCCCCTTGTCTTTATAGACTAAAGACACTTCCGTGCCTAAAATAAATTTAGTTTTACAGTCAGAATTTTTTAATTGATATAAACCAGAATTATTAATTTCTTCTAACTTACTTTCAATTTCTTTAAACCAGAGGGGATGAGTAAAATCGGCCGTAGAAATAATATCTACGCCTTTAGTAACACAAGTTTCAGCAATATTTTCCAAGGTTAATTGAGGCGAGCAAGCCCGTGAATGCTTAGAATGAATATGTAAGTCTAAAACTTGTGACATATTTTATAGTAATGTTTCGGCAATGGATAATTCTTCGGGACTATTAATACCCATGGCTTCATGAGGTTCAATAAAAATAGAAGTAACGATATAACCTTGTTCAGAAGCAACTCCTGGCAAGGAGGTTAAATAATATTCATGTTGAGCATTATCGTTGGATAGAGATTTAATATTAGGCCACAACCAAGAGTTGTTAAAAGCCATAAAACCAGGATTAACTTCAGTAATTAATTGCTCATCAGGTGTAGCATCTTTAAATTCTACAATTTTAGTAATTTCATTTTTATCATTTCTGACAAATCTACCCCAGTGATAAAAATTATGTCGCCAATCTTCAAAATCTGGTAAATTAGTAGGCATAACCAGCACTGTTTCTACTTCAGTTTCGGAAAACTTACGAAGCGAATCGGCTGTTAAAAAAGGATGGTCACAATATAAAACAATCACATTTTTAGTTTCTGGCAAAACTAAATCTTTAGCACAAGCTACCGCGTGGCCAGTTCCTAATTGTTCGGTTTGAAAAGCATATTGTACATTATAATCTTTCAAAGATTCAGCAATGATATCGTGATTATCAGGAGATACTATAACAATTGGTGAAGCATCAATACCCGCCTCTTTAACGGAGTCGAGTAAATAATGGATCATGGGTCTATCTTTAAGGGGCACTAAAGCTTTAGGTAAATCTGAATTCATACGCTTACCCTTGCCGGCTGCTAAAATTACAACTTGATTCATAGAAAAAAAATTATAAAATAAGGTAAATTCTGCTAAATTTCCTTTATACTTTAGCACTTTTAAAAGTGAGAGGCAACCATTTGGAGATAAAAAATATACCAAACAAAGTGGCTATTATTAAATAAAAAAAGCAGCAAACCGGAGCTTGCTGCTGTATTTTCTAATTAATTTAGAACTATTTTTGCCATTGTGGCGGGATGTTGGGGGTCGCACTATCCAACATTCTGTTGAAAGCATTATAAGCTTCATAGCCTTCATACTTTCTAATAAACTTGCAGAGTCTTTTAACTGCATTAATAATCGCATCCAAATCTTGGTCACTGGTTTCAGTTTTTTTGAAAAATGAATTGTACATTTCCAAAATTCCTTCCAAGTCATGTTCCCAAATAATCTTACGCTTAACATCAGAGATGGTAAACATTTGATCAAAATTGAAGTCGGCTAATTTTCTAATTGGAAAACCTTTAACAAAAGAATAATTCTTTCCCAAATAAACCAAAAATTCTTTACTTATCGGTTTATCATTGGCTAGAGAATAAATAATCACTTCGAAGTTTTTCCTCCTCAGTTCTTCGGCCTCAGCTTTTTCTTGGGCTGCAATAGCTTGTTTAACTGCTATTTCGTGCTTGCTATTAAGGTAATTAGCAGAATCGATAATTATCTTAACCATTACAGCTAAAACTAAAATAATAATTAACAACAACCAGACACCAATAGGACCAAAGATGGTGCCGATACGATAAGTGAAAAATGACCAGATAGTATCACAGATCGGACTACCATTATCAATCACCAAAATCCAGAAAGCTTCAACAGTGCCCCAAATGTTTACCCAAAATTGGTAAATGGTACTAATAATACTAATGCCTAAAGGCAAAAGAGAGGCAACGATAATAACGACTTTCTTAGTTTTAGTGTTTTCAAACTGAACTTCACCAATCAAGTCGTTAACCATCAGGCCAACTAGAAATATTGCAGCTAACAAAACAGATAACCACACATAACCTGTCCCGAAATTTAGATAAGCTATAAACAAGGAATTAGACATCAAAGAAATTGTTATAAACTTTTTAAGCATTCCAATTTTTCTGTCGCCAAAACCTGTTTCAGACTCACCTTCTTTTTTTTCTGGAAATAAATCATTTCCATGGTACAGCAGAATAGCCACCACAGTAAGTACTGATGTAGCTAAACTTTCAATAAACGTTAACTGTTTTCCGTAGTAAAAGCTATAGCCGATAACAAAAAAAGCTGATAGCAATTTTACCGCCGAAAACCAAATGCTTCGTGCCGTGTCTCCGTTCTGTGTGAAATGCTTAAAACCACCATGTTCCTGATTCCATTTTAGATAGGAAAAGCGATTGAAGCTTTCCAGTATTGCCTGAAAAATGAATACTGCGCCAATGATGGCAACTTTCCACCATAATCCGGTGGTTAACAAACTTGAAATAACTACGACACTTAATAAAGCGCCTAAACCGTGAAAATTTAAAAACTTTTTCATTTATAAAGTTTTAAAAGTACAAAATGTGGATGTAGTATCAGACCTTTAGAGTCCTAGCTATCAAAATAGCGTTTTATCGTGCCATCCATTCTACACGAACAATTAAATATATCACGATTATTACAAAACGTCAAGACTATATTTAAATAAATCCTAATAAAAAAGCCCTATCAAATTGGCAGGGCTTTTTATTTTATTTAATTTTAGCTAATATTTCAGTAAGCAGCTCGCTGGCTCTAACTTCATCCGGCGCTTCAATATACAAACGCATAATAGCCTCAGTATTAGACGGTCTCATATGAACCCAAGCGTCCTCCCACTCAATCTTTAAACCATCTTGCTCATCTAATCTCTGAGATGAATAAGCACTTTTTAATTTATCAAAAATTAAATTTATTTCCTCACGATCAATTAGAGTTAGTTTGTGCTTAATCATAATGTAAGCTGGATACTGCGCACGCAAGTTACTAACTGTAATTTTTTTCTTAGCCAAATATGTTAAAAACAAAGCTACTCCCACTAAAGCGTCGCGACCATAATGTAATTCCGGATAAATAATTCCTCCGTTACCTTCACCGCCAATGACCGCTTTAATATTTTTCATTTTAGTCACCACATTTACTTCGCCAACTGCGGCCGCTTCATAAATAGCTTGGTGTTTGTCAGCGATATCTTTTAAAGCGCGACTGGATGATAAGTTAGAAACTGCCGACTTATTATATTCAGCGCCAGAATAATTTTCTAAAATATAATCAGCTACAGCCACTAAGGTATATTCTTCACCAAACATGACACCGGCATCATCAATAAAAGCTAAGCGGTCAACATCTGGATCAACTACAATTCCTAAATCAGCTTTCTTATCTTTTACTAAAGCACAAATATCAGTTAAGTGTTCAGCTAAAGGCTCTGGATTATGAGCAAAATCACCAGTCGGCTCACAATTTAATTCATAAATATTTTTAACACCTAATACTTTTAATAATTCTGGAATAGCTGTGCCACCAACGGAATTAATACCATCAACAGCGACTGAAAAATTAGCCGCTGTAATTAACTCTTTATCAACTAATGGCAATTCTAGAATTTTTTGAAGGTGATAATTTAAAGCATCAGTGGAAATTTCTATTTTTCCTAATTCATCTACAGTAACAAAATTAAATTTTTGAGTGGCGGCTAGTTCTAAAAGTTTAGTACCTTCAACTCCAGAAATAAATTCACCTTTTTCATTTAATAACTTGAGTGCGTTCCACTCCTTAGGATTATGTGAGGCCGTTAAAATGATACCGCCCTGCGCTTTTTCGCGCACAACTGACATCTCGACCGTTGGAGTAGTAGCTAAGTCTAAATCGACCACATCGGCCCCGCAAAATTGTAGAGTAGAAATAATTAAATTTTTTAAAGTAAGGCCAGAAATTCTAGCATCACGACCAACTACTATTTTTAATTTAGTTTGATGAGTGATTTTTAATAGGTCCACAAAAGCGGCTGTAAATTTTACAGCGTCCAGCGGGGTTAAATTTTCGCCAGGGATACCACCGATAGTACCGCGTAAACCGGAGATTGAGGTAATTAAAGACATATATATTAAATAAATTATTAATCATTAGTATTTTACAGTAATTTCGAAATATTAGTAACCTAACCAGGTTATCCACATTGGAACCTTGTAATACATAGTAGTATATGATATACTGTAGTCAATTAATTTTAACACTATGAATGAAGAGAAAATAAGTATTGAAAATACTAAAGCCCAAATGCGTAAAGGCCTATTAGAATTCTGTATTTTACAAGTTATTTCTAAAGGCAAGATTTACGCTTCGGATATTTTAAAAAAATTAAAAGAAGCCGACTTGATTGTCGTTGAAGGCACGGTCTACCCCCTGCTCAGTCGTCTCAAAAATTATGAATTATTAGATTACTCCTGGGAAGAATCTAAAAGTGGCCCACCACGCAAGTACTATACTATCACAGCCAAAGGACAAAAAAATTTAAGTTTACTCAAAGAAGCCTGGGACGATATAAGCAAATCTATTAAATCTCTTTATAAATAAAATTATGAACAAAACTATTTCCGTCACACTCGGCGGACTAATTTTCAACCTTGAAGAAGAAGCCTACAAAAAACTCAATGACTATTTAAGCGGCGTACGTGATAGCTTAGGTAATTCAACTGACAAAAACGAAGTAATGTCTGACATCGAAGCCAGTATTGCTGAAAAGTTTTCTAAACAAATTAGCGACGCTAAACAAGTTATTACTTTAACTGATATTGAAGAATTGATTAAAGTCATGGGTACTATTGAAGATTTTGATCAAGAACTAAAAGAAACTGGTGACAAAAAAGATGACAAAGAAAAAACTGAAGAAAAAAGTCTTAAAAAATTATATCGTAATCCTGACGATGTTATTATTGCCGGAGTTTGCTCTGGCATAGCTATGTATTTCGGAATCGATGCTGTAATTGTTCGACTACTCTTTGCCTTATCCATTTTCTTTGGTGGTTTCGGTATCATTCTATACATTATTCTTTGGATAATTATTCCAGAAGCTAAAAATAGTTCTCAAAAATTAGAAATGAGCGGCGACCCCGTAACTTTAGCGGCCATTGAACAAGTGATAAAAAAAAACGTTAACAAAGTAAAAGAGCAAAAAAATAATGAAAAATTAAAGTCATCTTTTAGAAGATTAATTGAATTTCCATTAGTAATACTTAAAGCCGTGATAACTATTATTAAAAAAATAGCTAAGGCTTTTGTGCCAATTATTGCCGGTATAGTTGGCTTTGGATTTTTTCTAGTAGGTATTATGAGTATTATTGGTTTATCAGTAGCACTATGTACTTTAATTTTTAATGCTCAAAGTCCTTATTTAGTTTCCGATATTTTTATTAAAGATTTAATTAATGAGCCTCTATTTAAATTATTTCTAGTGGGAATTTATTTAGTAATCATTATTCCGATTTCTTTCTTGCTGACTATTGGCGTTTCTTTAATGCGTCGTAAAAATGCTTTTACTTTATTAATCTTTAGTAGCACCATGGGTCTTTGGATGATTGGTTTAATGCTAGTTGCCACTATTGGCTTTAAATATGCTCCGCAAATTGAAGCTAAAACTAAAGAATATGAAGCACAGGCGGTCATCATGAAAAATTTTAATTTAAATGATTTTAACAGTATCTCCTCTAACAATGATTTAAACATTAAAGTTATTAAAGGTGAAAATTATACTATTACAGCCAGTGGCACTAAAAATGATCTTGATAGCATCAAAGCTGAGGTGGTAGATAATGAATTAAAATTAAACCGCGAAGCTAGAAAAGGTTTTTGTATTTTCTGTTTATATAACAGACCAGTGCAATTAACTATTACTATGCCTAATTTTAAAGATTATAAAGCTGGAGATGCGACTAAATTAACAACCGAAGGTTTTACTGAAGAGTCTTTTACTATTAATCTAGAAGATGCGGCTCGTGCTGATATTACAGCTGATATTAAGAGTATTGATATTAAACAAAGTGATGCTTCTAAATTAACATTAACTAGTACAGCCACAACCAGCACGAGCACGGTGATGACTGCCAGTTTAAATGACGCCGCTAATTTATATGCTTACAACTTTCCAGTAGATACTTTGGAAATTAAATTACGCGGAGCTAGCTTTGCAGAAGTGACTGCTAATAAGTCTATCACCGCTACCGTTTGGGACGCCGCTAAATTATATTATAAAGGCGAGGCGCAGTTAAATGAAAATGTGGCTGCCGATGACGAGTCTATGATTGATCCGGCCGCTAAGATTATTAAAGTAAACACTACCGACCTAAGAAAATAATGACTAATTGGTATTTAAAAAGGCCGCCTGAAAGGGTGGCTTTTTTAGTATTGACCTAAATGTATTATTATGTTAAATTAAGAGGTAAAAATTGAACTTTAACAACCACGTTTATTGGGCTAATTACTAAGAATATCTAGTAAAAGCTAGGTGAAATTAGTTATTAACCCAATAAATTAAATAAAAATGGATAAATTAATCTACGCTTTGGTTATTTTAGTGATTGTAGCAATTGCTAGCTATTGGTTGTGGCGTGTTCATACAAAAATCAAAAACGCTTTAATTGGCCTCATGGTTGAATTAATAGCCAGTACCAGCCTTGATGTTTTTTGCCGAGAAATTAAAAACATTCCCGTGGGACAATTAAACGCGCTGGACGACAAAGAAAAAGAGGCCATAACCGATTATCTTCGTTATATGGTTAGGAGTCATCTTCATTTTAGCTATTTACTAACATCAATGGCTCATTATGAGCTAGGTGCTAAAAAGAAAAAGTTTATTACAGACTATTTATTTCAAGCCCTAGGAGTGCAAGGATCAGCTGTGATACTGGCGGACATTATTTATAATGATGTACTCGGTGTCGGTAATAATGAAAAAGAAAAACAATTCATTTTAAATCGCTGTGGAACTGTTTTAGAATTTCAAGACAAAACAATTAAACAACTTGAATTATACCAAAACAGTCCCATGACTAAAGGGTTTGAAGCCTTAGCTATTAGCAAAGGAATTGAAAAATTACGAAAACAATTTAAAGGTTTATAATTTTAAACAAAAAAACGGAAGAAAATGAAAGCAAATTATGGAAAAATTGTTGTTGGCGTCATTATCGGTATAATGGCCGCTCTGACTCTGACCCTGAACGTTTGGGGAGTAGAGTGGTATAAGATTGTGATTTCAACTGTCGCCGGTGTAATTATCGGCATGTTAGTCAGCGACTATCGCGTTACTGTCACCATTTTTAAAACTGGCTTTCAAACAGCTGCTAATAATAGCTGGCGAAGAGCTGAAAGAATTAAAAATGGTGAAGTGAGTAAGGAACAACAACATGAATTTGATATTTCTATTATCAAAGGCTTGTATGTACTTCTGATTGTATTTTTCATGGCTATCATGGCCGGTATTCTTATTTCGATTATCTACGGTTTTAATCTTATAAAACTCGATGAGGGCCGATATATACTATTGACACTAGCCGTAGCCGCAATACTTATTAGATACTATATTCTAATCATTTGTGCTTTGGAATTTAATAATTGGGTTAAAAAATTAAATAAATTTCAAGTACAAAAAATTTGGAATAAAGAACCCTCTAAGCATGGTAAAAATTCTTTAAACTACGACTATGTAAAAAATGTGGAAATAGGCTTTATGGAATTAACTACCGATATGAGTTTTAAGGAAATTATGTATAGAGTCTTGGCTTCATTTAAGGCACTGGTAAAATATGATTTAATTGGCGACTGGAATGGCCTTAAAGCATTTTGTAATGTGGTAATTGTTATTCTATTAGCTCTGACCTTATTTATTACAACCGGTTTACCAGTTTTACCCGTCTGGATTATTAAAGAAACTAGTAAACACGGGCATTTATTAAGTGTTGCTGCTTCTATCACAATCGGTTCTATAACTGGTAGTTTAGCTCATTCACAGCTAATTGGTCTGGGTAGTGGGCTAGGATTTTTAGCTATCAGTTATCTGATTGAAAAAATATTCAAAGAGATTGATCCTGTATATTTATTTAGAAAGGATCGATTATTTGATAAAATTGCAACCAAGCTAGCTGAATCAATGCCATAAAAAATAAAAATAAAAAAAAGGGGGAGTCACAAAGACTCCCTTTTCTTTTACCCAAAAAATAAAAAACCTCAGTCATACGTTAAGTACAACTGAGGCTTTAAAAGGCTTATTGCCTTTTTTTGAGAGGTTTCTTGGCTTGAGTTTTGAGAGCGGTTAAAGTTTTAACGCCATCTTCGCACACCTTGTAATCAAACTTGGTCATTTCCATGACATGGAAAATTGTTTTTTCATCTTTTAGCAATGTGACACCAATTTCACAAACGTCAGAGTTGTAACCAGAAGATTCCATTACATAGATATGGCTAATTTCCTGTTTAATTAAAGGTAGCCCAATCCGGCAAACACCTGTTTGAAAGTTAGTTTTTCTAATTACATCAATAATAAATGATTCGTAATCAACCCCTTCTTCTTCTTTGGAATAACTGAGCAGTCGCATACAAACAAAAGCGTTAAAGTCGGCTCTGTTCATCAATTGAAAAAGGCCATTATTGTTTTTCTTAGAGGGATTAAGAAAGGGGATACAAGCATCACAAATCTGATAATTAAAACCAGATAATCTCATGATATGGAATAGTTCATCGGTATCTTTTTGGTCAAGCTTCAGCAATGGAATACCAATATCACAAATGCTGTTATAATAATGGCCTTTCTCCATAATAAAGAGAATGTTGCTGACCGTTGTTAAATGAGTAATCCCAATTTCACAAAGACGAGAATTGTACTGACCTCTTTTCATAACCTGCATTGCCTGATCTTCATTTTTGCCTTCCCATTTGATAAAAGGAGCACCCGCAGCGCACACATTGTTTTCTGATTCCTTCCTTTCCATCAAAAGTAGAATGTTTTCTTCATCCTTAAAACATTTGATGGCGGCCCGACAGACATTTTCCTGGAAGTCGGAAAGTTCAATAATTGATTGGATTTGTTCGTCAGTTTTTTTATCCAAATTTAAAGCTTTAACGCAAGGTTCCCTGAAATAATAATCGTATTTAACCTTTTTTAAGAGGTTAATAATTTGGTATTCCTTTTTTTTGTTTAATTTGAAATAAGGAATACTCAATTTTTTAATAGTATCTCGATTATTACCTTCGGGGATAGAATAAATGAAAGCCAAAATTTTGTTTTCATCACGGCTTTCAAGTTTTAATACTTTAAGGGCAGCAGAACAAGTTTCCGCATCATAAAAAGATTGCTCCATCAGCTTCAAAATATTTTTTTCTAGATTAAGCAAGGAGACTCCAACACGACAAGCTTCCACGTCATACAGAGTAGAGGCGAGAATGTTCATAATTTGATCATCTGTTTTGTCGCTCATACTAAATAAACGAAAAACTTCTAAGGCAGTGCTTGAATTCATTTTTTCTTTTTTTTAAAGATTAGTAATATTGGATTAATTACTAAGAGTACCTAGCTAGTAGTTGCTTTTAGTAATTAATCTAATTTACTTATAGCCAATAGATATCGGCTAAATCTTATTTTTTAAAGAACAAAGAGTTAACTGAAAAGTATAGTATTGCACCAACTTTTTGTCAACAAAAAAGCTCCAAATTAATGGAGCTCTTTTTATATCTAGAAATGTATTTTTGAGTAACAAAAAACACCATTGTTCTGGCGACGACCTACTTTCCCAGGGCTCAGGCCCAAGTATCATCGGCGCTGAAGAGCTTAACTTCTGAGTTCGGGAAGGGATCAGGTGTGACCTCTTCGCTTCAATCACCAGAACAATGGCGTTTTTTGATTTGTTTGCCACAGCCATCCTTTCAGACTGTGACGATATTTTCTATAGAATAATTTTGGACAAACAAAAGTGTGGGAGAATCAAACGATTTATTAGTACCACTCGGCTCAATCCATTACTGGACTTACACCTGTGGCCTATCAAGGTCATATTCTCTAACCAATCTATGAAACCTAATCTTAGAGACAGCTTCGTGCTTATATGCTTTCAGCACTTATCTTAACCGAAGGTAGCTACCCAGCAATGCTCTTGGTAGAACAGCTGGCACACTAGAGCTTCGTCCTTCCCGGTCCTCTCGTACTAAGGAAGGGCCTCTTCAAGTTTCCACGAACACAATGGATAGGAGACCGACCTGTCTTACGACGGTCTGAACCCAGCTCGCGTGCCGCTTTAATGGGCGAACAGCCCAACCCTTGGGAGCTTCTCCACCCCCAGGATGCGACGAGCCGACATCGAGGTGCCGAACCACGCCGTCGCTGTGGACGCTTGGGCGTGACTAGCCTGTTATCCCCGGAGTAGCTTTTATCCGATGATCTTCCGCCGTCCTATATCGAACGGTCGGTTCACTAAGTTCTGCTTTCGCAACTGCTTGACTGGTAAGTCTCGCAGTAAAGCTGGCTTGTGCCTTTACACTATCTCCCGGGTTTCCATTCCGGGATAGCCAACCTTTGTAAACGCCTCCGTTACCTTTTGGGAGGCATCCGCCCCAGACAAACTACCCACCAGACACTGTCCCCCTTACGGGGTTAGAAATAAAAATATACAAGGGTGGTATCTCACTGGTGCCCGAAGGCTCCCACCTATTCTGAACATGCATATCCCTATTTCAATATCAAGCTATAGTAAAGCTTCACGGGGTCTTTTCGTCCAATTGTGTTTAACGAGCATCTTTACTCGTATTGCAATTTCACCGAGTTCTTCGTTGAGACAGTGCTCAAGTGGTTAAGCCATTCGTGCAGGTCGGAACTTACCCGACAAGGAATTTCGCTACCTTAGGACGATTATAGTTATCGCCGGCGTTCATCCGCGCTTGGATTCAAAGCTTCGAACCGAAGTTCTAACCTCTCCTCTTAACGTTCGGACACTGGCCAGGCATCACCCTCTATACATCCTCTTGCGAGTTAGCAGAGAGCTGTGTTTTTGGTAAACAGTCCCTTGAGCTCTTTAGCTGCGGCCCTCTTGCGAGGGCAGACCTTATCTCGAAATTACGGTCGCTGTTTTGCCGAGTTCCTTAACGAAGATTCTCTCGTACATCTGAGGCTTCTCGCCTCACCTACCTGTGTCGGTTTACGGTACGGTTACTATAACCTTAGCCCTAGAAGTTTTTCTGGGCAATTCCGCCACTAGAATTGACTCCACCTTGCGGCTTCATCTTCAGCCAACCCCTTGAACTGGTGATTCCGGATTTACCTGGAATCGTTCTTGAGGCAAGCAACGAACATACCATAGCTCGCTCTAACTTTGGAACTGCGTTACTCCTTCGGAAAATTATAGTAGTGCTGGAATATTAACCAGCTCTGCCATCGGCTACGCTAACACTACATTAGCTATGCCTTAGGATCGACTAACCCTGGGTCGATTCTCGTTGCCCAGGAAACCTTAGGTTTTCGATGGGCGTGATTTTCACACGCCTTTTTGCTACTCATGCCAACATTCTCTCTTCTGTCCGCTCCACCATGCCTCACGACACGACTTCAGCGCTGAACAGAATGCTCCTCTACCACTCTATAAATAAATTATAAAGTTCACGTCTTCGGTAATATACTTAGCCCCGGTAAATTTTCGGCGCGAAACAACTTGATTAGTGAGCTATTACGCTTTCTTTAAATGATGGCTGCTTCTAAGCCAACATCCTAACTGTCGTAGTCACAACACCACCTTTTACACTTAGTATATATTTTGGGACCTTAGACTGTGATCTGGGCTGTTTCCCTTTTGACTGATGAAGCTTAGCCCCCATAGTCTGACTCCCGGACTCCACCTATAGGTATTCGGAGTTTGATTGAAGACGGTATCTTGCGACCCGCCCTCATCCAGTGCTCTACCCCCTATAGTCAGCATCCGAGGCTAGCCCTAAAGCTATTTCGAGGAGAACCAGCTATTGCCGAGTTCGATTACAATTTCTGCGCTAACCACAACTCATCCCCGCATGTTGCACGGTGCGTGGGTTCGGTCCTCCTCCCGTCTTTCGACGGGATTCAACCTGGTCATGGTTAGATCACCCGGCTTCGGGTCTTGTCCATGCGACGTGTACTTCACTTTAACGCACTAGATAAACTAATGCGTAAAAGTGAAGCACAATGCGGGCTATTAACCCTCGCTTTCACTATACATGCTCGCCAGAGGCGATTATGTAAGCCACATAGAACAAACTCGTTGGCTCATTCTTCAATAGGCACGCCGTCACCCGAGTAAACTCAGGCTCCGACTCCTTGTAAGTATATGGTTTCAGGTACTATTTCACCTCCCTCTCGGGATGCTTTTCACCTTTCCCTCACGGTACTTGTTCACTATCGATCATAAAACGTATTTAGCCTTGGGTCATAGTCGACCCTGCTTCAAACGGGATTTCACGAGTCCCGCCCTACTTAAGATAATGACCACGGAGAGAAAATTCTTTTCGTTTACGGGGCTATCACCCGCTCTGGCCAAGCTTTCCAGCTTATTTAACTAAGAATTAACTTTTATGACTCCGTCTCGTCCGATCCAAGGGACAAATGTCATTTCTTGCAACCCCTATGAAACATATGGTCTTGGGACCTTCAAAATCCTTACTAGCAAGCTAGCTTAAATTTAAAGTTTGATAGGTTTAGGCTCCTCCCCTTTCGCTCGCCACTACTCGGGGAATGATTATTATTTTCTTTTCCTCCAGCTACTAAGATGTTTCAGTTCGCCGGGTGTTCCAGCTCCGCTAAAAGCGTGAGCTTTCCGCATGTTCAATGCGGCGGGTTTCCCCATTCGGAGATTTGCGGGTCAAAGGTTGCTTGCCACCTCACCGCAACTTATCGCAGGCTGCTACGTCCTTCTTCGTCGTTTTATGTCAAGGCATCCACCGTATACTCTTGTTGAGATTCTCCCACACTTTTGTTTCCAAAAATGTGCACATTCAGCAAAATTGAATGTGACTTGCATGTAGAACAATTGCAATAGTTCTACATCAAGTAATATTTGATGTTTTGATCTTATTCTAAAGATATTTAATTTTTAAATTACTGGCTTAATACTCACCTTGACTTAGAGTCAAAAAAACCGCCGGTCGGCGGTCACAAAAAACGAGTTATCGTCTTTATTTAACCGCATGGTGATTTATGTATTAAGTGTTTACGCATAGATTATTTAGTTTCGTAAAACTGATACTTATTATAGCCTGTTTAAAAATAATGTCAAGAGTTTGAAGAGGCCGAAAAATAAGGGAAAAAACAAAAGAAAGTACTAATTAGCACTTTCTTTAAAAATAATTTATATAATTTTGTTTTTTTCTTTAAATTTTGTCCTGATCCTCTAAATAAGTACGAGCTGTGTCCTCAGAAATCTTGCCACTCTTATATAAATCCTTTAAGTGATTATCTAGAGTAATCATACCTTCAGCTTTAGTTGTTTCCATGACGCTCTTTAACTGAGCTAATTTATTTTCTCTAATTAAATTACTAACAGCTGGATTTCTAAGTAATAATTCTCTAGCAGCAATACGTCCGCCACCAATTTTTGGTAACAGTCTTTGAGAGATAACAGCATTAACTAACATGGAGACTTGTGACCTAACTTGATTTTGTTGATGAGGAGGGAAAGTATCAATTATTCTATCAATAGTTTGTACGGCATTAAAAGTATGAAGGGTAGCTAAAACTAAATGTCCGGTTTCAGCTAAAGTAATAGCCGCTGAGATAGTTTCAAAGTCACGCATTTCACCAATCATAATAACATTTGGATCTTGGCGCAGTACATGTTTTAAACCGCTAGCAAAAGAAATCATATCAGAACCTAATTGTCTTTGTGACACAATACTTTTTTCAGAAGTAAAAATATATTCAATCGGATCTTCTAAAGTAACAATATTACAACTGCGAGTAGAATTAATATAATTAATCATGGCAGCTAGTGTAGTAGACTTACCACAACCAGTTGGACCGGTAACTAAAACTAAACCCTGATGAGCTTCTAATAAAGTCTTAATAGTTTCTGGCATACCAATCTCATCGAGAGTTGGTTTAGTTTCTTCAATCACACGAGCTACTAATCTTAAATGATCTTTTTCAAAAGAAAAATTAACTCTAAAACGGATACCATCCAAAGAATAGCCAAAATCCAAATCCTTATCATTATAAAAAGTAATCTTCTGTTCTTTATTTAAAAGAAAATCTAAAACTACTGATAAATCAGTGTCTGTTAAAATTTCATAATACTCTTTACCTGGCCAAACAGAATTAATAGTAAACAACTCACCATCAATACGTAAAATAGGTTCTCGTCCTACCATTAAATGTAAGTCGGAAGCTTTTTTCTCAGCTGCGATTTTGAAAATATTTTTAACATTCATATGATTACCAATTCATTTTTATTAAACCTTTAGCTGCGGCATCAACTTGAGCTTCTTGCTTAGAAGAGCCGTTGCCACTAGCTACCAACTCTTCACCTAAATAAAGACCGACTGTAAATGTCTTAGCGTGATCAGGACCCTCTTCATTTAAAATTTCATAATGAGGAGTAATGCCTTTTTTATCTTGAGCCTCTTCTTGAAAACGAGATTTAGGATCTAAATAAAGTTGATTCTGTAAAATATCATCTAGTTTAACTACGATATTCTTTAATATAAAACTCTTAGCCACTTCGATACCTTGATCTAAATAAATAGCACCGATTACAGCTTCAACGGCATTAGCTAAAATATATTGGCGAGACTTTTTATTTTTATCTTTAGCTTCACCACGAGACAAATGTAAATAATCTTCTAATTTTAATTCACCAGCAATCACATACAACATCTTGGCATTTACTAATGAAGCGCGCCAATTAGTTAAATCGCCTTCAGCTGTATCTTTAAAATTTAAATACAAAAATTCAGTGACGACAATTTCTAAAACTGCATCACCTAAAAATTCTAAACGCTCATTATGTCCTAAAGGAAAATCGGGATGTTCATTAAGATAGGACCGGTGAACTAAAGCTTGTTGTAAGAGGTCAGGATTATTAAATTTAAATCCCAAAACTTTTTCTAATCTTTCTAAGTTGTTCATATTCATAAACAAAGGCCCCGAGCATAGAACCCGAGGCGGAAGTGCTAATTTAATTGGATAGGAGTTGCTTCTTCCGTAGAAGTTTCACTGATAGCCGCTTTTTTCTTTTCTTCAAACTCTTCTTTATTATCACGCTTTTTATTATCAGGTAAATCATTATAAATGGCACCAAGTACACCGTTTATAAACTTGCCAGAGGAATCGCCACCAAAACTTTTAGCTACTTCAATAGCTTCATTAATGGCTACGCGAGAAGGAATATTTTCACAGTAAAGTAATTCGTAAGTTCCTAAGCGTAAAACATTTCTGTCCACGCAAGTAATTTGATCAAGAGGCCACTCAGTAGCGTACTTCTTTATATAAGAATCCAGTTCATCGAGTTTATTAACCACTCCGTCAACGAGTTCTTTAACGAAACCGCCATCATCGAAGTTAGGAGCAAAATTAGCAAAGTTATCGCTAATAAGTAGCTCTAACATTTCCTTTTTTTGACCATTAAAATCCCAGGCGAACAGGGTTTGCATAGCAATGGTTCTAGCCAAATGGCGATTGGACATAAATTTGATAAGACCTTATTGATCTAAATAACTATTTTAAATCTCTAAAATTTGAAGACCAAAAAAATGGATCTCCAAAAATTCAAAACTTTAAAAGCTTATTTTACGCTCTTAGCAGCTTTTACTTTTACAACCACTTCTCCTTTATAAGCACCACAAAAGCCACAAGCTTGGTGAGGCATTTTGTCTTTTCCGCATTTAGTACACTTATTTAAAGCTACCTTTTTTAAAGCTAAATGGGCTCGGCCTTTGCCGACGGCGGCATGAGTCTTTCTTTTCTTAGGATTTGCCATACGTGTTAGATGATTCTTAGTTATTAATTATATAATTTCAGTATAACTTAAAATTAATTTTAGTCAAACGTTAAACGCTATTAGGCCATTAAGGCAGCGAATTCGTCCTTCTCAATTGTTTCTTTTTCAAGTAATGCTGCTACGACTTTTTCAATATAAGCCTTCTTGTCATTAATGATAATTAAGGCTGATTTAGCGGCTTTTTCCAAGAAAGCGGCTACTTCTTCATCAATTTTTTCCGCTATCTTTTCACTATAATCACGTTGTTCATGAATTTCTTTGCCTAAAAATATCATTTCTTCCTTTTCGCCGTAAGTGCGAGGACCAAGATTTTCACTCATACCATATTCAGTCACCAAACTACGAGCTAAAGCAGTGGCGCGTCTTAAATCAGAGGTAGCACCAGTGGTCACTTCACCAAAAATCTCCTTTTCAACTAAATGACCGGCTAATAATACTGATAATTCATTAATAAATTCGGACTTAGAATGA
>JBAQCS010000072.1:0-14412 GCA_049294415.1 Patescibacteria group bacterium | reverse complement strand
AGCCCACACCCATAACTGGATGATTCTTGAAGTCTTGAGCAGCTGCTTTCCAAGAAATTAAACGGGTTTGAAAAGTAACTTTTTGGGTAGTTAAAGCCATTAAACGGGGGTTATTTTTAAACCAAACTGCGTCAGAATTAGAAAAAACAAAAATAATGAGAGCGACGGCAACAACTAATAAGCTCCAAGCAGCAATTTTAAGCTTCTTAGACTCATGTAAAACACCAATTAAAAAAACAACTAACAAAATACTAACACCTAGTCCAATAATAGCTCCGGAAGTATGAGCATTATTAAAAGCTATAAGCATAACTAAAACCGGTAAAGCATATAACCAACGCCAAGTTTTATTGTGTTCTTTGAAAAATAATAAAGCTGCAAAATAGATATTAAAAATTAAATAACCACTGACATAAGCAGTGTTACCAATAGTTGAGGCTGCTTTATTAACAGTCGTATCACCAAAGAAACTCCTTAAGGACACAAAAGTAGCAATAATAACTGAAGATTGTAATAATAAGGCCCAATCTTCCTTAGTTCTAAAAACAGAAATCGTTACTAAATATAAAATAAAGAAATGAGCAATATGAAAAACGCCTAGCATTCTTTCAGCATCACCCCAAAAACTTAAAGCCGCATCCACACTGTTAAAGCAAGATAAGACTAGGGCGCCAAAAAAAGCAGCCAGCCCCCAAGTAATCAAAGATTTTTGAGGTCGATAAGCTGGAAATTTCCAAATGAAGACTAACCAAATAAGTAATAATGCTTCACTTAAAATATTAAAGACTAATTGCTTAGAAGTAATATAAGGAAACAACATGGTTGGAAAAACCAAAAACACGGTAGCTAGAGACAAAATGATACCAGCTTGTAAAATACGTTTGTAAAAATTAGCGGTCATAGATTTAATAATTAGTTAAACTTCTTCTTTATTTTAACATAATTTCTTAAATAAGCTAGTGTTTTACAGTAACAAAAAGAGCCCCCGAAGGGGCTCTTTTTTATCGACATAGTCGATGAGCTACGTTCTAAATATTACTTATTTAGATAGTACTTGAGTAGCGGTTGTTAAACCAGGAACTCTGTAACCATTGCTATAAGTGTATGAAGTAACTGAAGCACCATCAGACCAAATGAAGTTTCCAGTAGTACCATAAGAACCGTCTTCAACAATCTTAGTTGTAACAGATTCTGTATTAGCACCAGAAACAGCTAGGTTAGCTAAGATTTCGAAAGTCTTAGTTGTACCAGCAGAGATAACTTCTGGATTTAAGAACTGAACAGTGAATAAACCACCTGTGTAGTCCAAAGTAGAAGAAGCTGTCTTGTAAGCACCATTAACCTTAATACTGTCATTTACAGTAAGTTTAGTAATGGTTGCTAAAGCGCTAGTAGTTGCAGTTAAGACAATCTTGTCTAAAGTAACATCGCCATTAGCATCAGCAGTAACTGTAAATTTGGAGATAACTTGATCACCAGCAGTTAATACTGTAGTAGGTAATGCCATCAAAGCAACTGTAGGAACAGTCTTTCTGATACGGAAGTTATTAGCTAGGATACCGTTAGCACCATTTGCGCCTTGAGTATTTTCAGTACCATTTGAAGATTTAAACTTCAAAGTAGTAAGACCTAGGTGAATATCTTTACCAGTAGCAGCAGCATCATTATCAATATTGTTTAACACAACCTTGATAGATAATGTCTTGCTTTGGTTAGCTAAAACCTTAACCTTGTCGTTAGTGATGGTAAATTTACCAGCACCTGAAACTGGAACGAAGGAATCAATTAAAGTTGCACCATCATATAACTTGATAGCAGCAATTCTAGAATCAGCGTCAGCAACAGCAGTAGTTGTGGAAGAAATTGAAGTTGTACTAATAATAGTATTAACTACATTTAATTCAGTCAAACTAGCGTCATCATTAACAGCTGTAAACTTGAATTGAGCAACTTCTTGTTCAACGCTCTTAGCAGCTAAGATAGCAGCGGCTGGGGTGTTACCACCTAATTCTACGTTTAATGAACCTTGCTCAACAACATTAAACATAGTTGTAGAAGCAGTATGGCCAGAAACGATAGAAGTACCACGTGAATCTTGTGAGTTAACAGTCATTAAAGTCTGGAAACCACCAGCTGCAGAAGTGTCAAAAGCACCCTTGATTTCAATATTCTTAGTTGAATCTTTAGCAATTGTAAAGTTCAAGCTTGAGAAATTAGCGCCAGTAGAACCAAAGTCAACAATGTTGCCAACTTGAGTTCCGTCAACAAATAATTTCATGTCGCTGATAGAAGTAGCAGCCACTGGAGTAGTTGAAGCATTAGCGCTTAATTGAATAGAAGTAATTTTTACTTCATCATTAGTTGCTTTAACAGTAAATTTACCTAAAGAAATATCGCTACTTCCTCTTACGATAATTTTACCTGTTGCATAACCATCATTTCTAACAGTTTGCAAACTAGCACCTTGAACAGTAAAGGTTGCACCAGTAGCTGTACCTGACATAGTGCCAGAAACTGCATTACCAGAAACAACGTATTCAGGGTTCATACCAGTAAACATAGTATCACCACTTAGAGTGAATTTAATTGTAGTACCAGCAATAGCAGTAGTCTTAGCCTTAACTTTAACTTCTACTAAGTTATCACCTTTATTCAAAGTGAAAGTACTATCAATAGATTTAACAACAACATAAGGAGTTGTTGTAGCTGCTAAATCAAATGAATCTAATAAAACTCCGTTAACATAAACTCTAGCATTCTCGTATTGAGGAGAAGTAGTAGATTGAGTGTAGGAGATCTTTAGACCATCAGCAGTAATAGATTCGTCAGTTCTAACGTTAGCTAGTAAGACAGTGTTGTCAGTACCTTTAACGATAGTTGTATCAGATGGAGATGTTGATTTCTTAGAAACAGAAACTGCACCAGCATCAATAGTAAGATTGGAGATAGCGTAAGCATCAGCAGCTGTAGAAGGAGCTGTTACAACGTTAGCACCAAAACCAGTAGCTTTTTCAGTTGCTACTAAGTCAGTACTCTTGTTTAATACAAAAGAGAAACTGTTAGCTGCGGTATTTTCTTTAGCAATAACATCACCCTTTACGTAGAAGATCTTAGAAGCATCATCTTTTAAGATTTCTAGGTTGTTTAGGTTGAAAGTTACATAACGACCATCAACAGTATAACTAGTTGAAACTTTGTTACCAGCTTGTTCAATATAAAGATTCATGGATGCTTTAGCTAAATCTTCAACACCATTATTCTTTAACATGATAGATTTTACAGTAACATCTTTTGTTACTGCTAATTCAAATTTACCTAACTCAACTTTTTCATCACCAACTTTTACAGTTGATGTAGCTGTATTAGCTCCTGAAATTGTTACGTCAGTAACAGTGTAGTTAGTTGGAGACATTAAGTTACCGTTGATTGGGAAAGAACCGGAAATAGAAGCAGCAGAAGCGCTAACTGCAGAAGCAGAAGCGATACTTAAGCCGATAGTACCAGCATTATCACCAGTCAAAGCAGCAATTAATTCTAAAGTAACAGTTTGACCAGCGTTAACAGTTAAAGCTGGAGAGAAAGTTAAAATAGATTCGTCATTGGAGTTCATGGACTTCTTAGAAGCAACCATTACACCATCTTTTTCTGCCCAAACTTTATCAATGTTAGAGTAAGTGGAAAGACCAATTCTCTTTACAGTGATAGAAGAAACAGTAATAGCGCCATCATTAGCTGCAGTTAAGTTAACTTTAGCCATTGGAACGCGAGCACCATTCTTTGGAACAGAAATACCAGCTGGAGTAGCAGCTGATAAAGAAGCTGTTAAACCGGAACCGGTTACAACAGTACCTTGTGAACCACCTTGTGCATCATAAGCAAATTCTGCAGTAGTAACAGAGTTACCACCAGCAGTAATAGCATTAGTGATGGTTAATACATTAGCGAAATCAAATCTATTTGCATTGAAAGCAGTTTCGCTTGCAATAGAACGATAGTTTGTTCCGTCAAAGTAATAAACAGCAGCAGAGTTAGCATTCTTTACTAAAGAACCTGCTGGGATTTGACCGGAAGTCAAAGGAGTTCCAACAGTGTAGTTAGTGAAGAAAGAATCAGCTACGTCTACAACTCTCTTAGCCCACATTGAACCGTAAAGAGCAATAGCATCAGCTTCGCTTGAGATCTTTCTTAAAACACCGTTTGGTTCAACAGCGTATACAGAAGGATCAGTTGTGATTTTCACTAACTTAGTACCAGCTTTCATAACAACGTTAGAACCTAATGGGTAGCTTGCTAACTCTGAAGGAGAAACAGTTACTACACCACTAAAATCCTTGTGCCATGTGAAGAATACTGAGGAGTGAGGATATACATATCTTTTACCGTCGTTACCCAAGAAATAAACAGTTGATAAACCGTCCATCTTGATGAGGTCACCAGCTTGTGGAGCAGCAGCATCAACATTGATACCACTAGTCATTAAAACTGTTAACATCATTACGCCGATAATCAATGATTTGCGTAATTTATTCATATTTGTAATTAAGACTCGAAATCCAAACGTCCAAACAACATTAGTTGGAACAATCTGGTTTCGAAGATAATTCGGGTTAAGCTTTATTCTCGAGAGGATCTGACTTCAGATACATCGATCGGAATCCCGCTTCGCCAATCAGTCTTGCGACTAACTAGCAAAAAGCTAAATCGATATATATTATATCTAATCCCTACGATTTAAGCTTCATAACCGAATTTGTTTGTTTTTTTGTAATAGAGCAATTACCGTTCCACCTTCGTGGAATTCGACCCTTTAGGGGTAACTACTGGCCTGTTTCAAGCGAACTCTAACGCAGACCTGTTAATTTATCTCCCCTCTGCTAGCCAAATCGGATGAAAGCAGTAATCTTCCAAAAAGGGTGGCTAGAAAAGAGATAAACTAACAGTTCATCGCTAGAATTATCCTTATTATTTAATGAGCTCCAAAGCCTTACTGGCTCCAGCGTAATCTTTTTTATCAAAAGAATTAGTAGCATCTTCCAAAATCTTTTCGGACGTTGTGGAGGCTACCATATTTATAGAAACACCTTGGTCGTCTTTTAAAGCAGTAGCACTGAAAACTTCTTCACTGGCTGTAGCTATATTAGTAGTTGCTACTGGCTTATTTACTTTAGCAATACTTTTTTGCACTGTTTTTATTTCTTCTTTAAAACTTTCATTTAACTTAGCAACTTCTTGTTCATTGCTAGTTATAGTTGGGTCTGATAATACAGTAATAATATCCTGAGCATGAGAAGCGGCAAATTGAGCAGCCATCTTATCGCGACTCTCAGTGTTTAAAATAGTATTAAGTCTGGCCTTCTCGGAAATAACACGAGCAATATATAATGATTGGTTTGGTTTAGCATTCATTAATAATTGATGACTAAAAATACTAGTAACTAAAATCAAAATTAAAAAAGAACCTAGAGCCATAGCTGGCATAGAAACAGTTTTAGCTAGGCTAGTAAAATTAATAACAAAAGACGACCAAGGAGAGATTTCCTTAGCGCCAGAGTTAGAAATTTGAGAAAACAACAAATCGCGGTTGGACTTTAGCCATTCCGCGTCTGCTTTAATTTCTCTAAGATTATGTAATTTTTTGATTAAGTCTTTTTCAGTCATAAGGTTACGCTCTAGTATACGTAATTTGTACAGAAGTGTTACAGTTCGGTCTTCTCTTCTTCGGATACTAGATCTTTGAGGGCATTAAGGGCTCTATGTAATAAGACCCTAACATTGCCCTTACTTTTACCAGTTACGTCACTTATTTCCTCTATTTCCAGGTCATTAATGAACTTTAAGACGATAATTTCACGGTATTCTTCTTTAAGGTAAGGCAATTTACTCTTAATTCGCTCTAAATCAGCATTTTTATCTAAATCAGCTGTGATATCTCGCTTTTCATCAGGAATATCGATAGGATTTTCCTCATCATCGAGTGAAATCTCTAATTTTGAGCCAGTTTCACGGTAATAATCAACAATTGAAGTACGAGCTATCTTATAAATTAAGGCTCTTAAAGTGTCAGCTGAGGTTAGGGTGTTATTTTGAATATGATTCCAGGTTTTAAGGAAAATCATGGAAGTTAAGTCTTTAGCTTCCTCAACTCCGCCCACCTTAAAGTAGACGAAACGGTAGATATCGTCGCCAAAATCATCATAAACCTTAATAAAAACCTCCTTATCTTTATTTTTAAGGCGAGAAATAGTCTTTTTTTCTTGGTATTTTTTGGCTAGTTGGAAGGTCATTTAACAAAAAATAAGGGAAAATTCACTTCCCTGACATTAATAAGCTATTTATTTATACGTATATTCTAGCAAATAACTTCAAAAGAGGCAATATGAGCCCCTTCTATAAATAAAGACGTAAATAGTGACAATTAGTAACAATTTAAGGGTCCTTGACTTTATTAGCTCAAGATTTACAATAATAGTACTTTAGTCCATCATACTATAGACTTTTATATGACTAGCGACACTAAAAATATTGACTTTCCTTTATGGTTTTCCGTGTCATCTTCTGCTAAATTGGGCGGAATTGGCACTAAAACTATCAGACGAGCCTTAAAAAGTGAGTCTGGTTTGAGGTATAAAATAGTCAAAGACCGTTATCAAATAGAGTTGGGATCACTACTAGAGTTTTTGAATAAGAGTACAAGACTTAAAAATAAATTAAAAAAAGGTGGATTGGGGCAATATTTATGAAAAAAATTTTATGTCAAAATATTATACTACATTTAAAAAATTATTTAATTACGCTTCAATAAAAAATACTCGGAATTTGTTATATTTATCTTTTGTCTGGTTATAAAATTAAATGGTAATAAATTATTCATTCTATATTCACGCCAAATTATTTCTCCGTGTCTAGAATAATTTTCTAATAAATACCGTTCAATTATTTTACTCCTCAGGGATTTTTTTGAAATCTCACTTTTAAACAAAATACAATCCACTTTTTTCTCTATTAATTCTGATAAAATCATATTCTGCATTTTTTCAGTAAATGTAAAAATAAAATTAGGATAGAGAAATTTTATATTTTTTGTTTTTTTAAAAGATAAATACATTAAAATATTAGAGCCCTCCGCTGGATATACATAAACATAATTACACTTTTTCTCATCTTCTATATAGCTGACTGTTTTTTCATCAAAATCAGCGCTATAAAAGGATTCTGGTGCTGGCCAAAAAAGGCGAAAACCTTTTTTTGTTAAGGAAAATGACACAGTGCAAATTAATATAACAATTAAGAAGGATGTAGCAAATATTATTATTTTTATTGGCCATGATATATTAGTAAAATTATTAAAATTGATTATATTATAAAGCCTTTCCTTAAAAAATAATAATATAGCAACAAAAAATCCAACAACTGCTACTAACAAATGACTATCACCATATAATGGATAAGAAAGCAAAATTAAAAACGTAGACATTAAAACTGGAAAAGATATTTTATAAAATTTTTCTTTATTTTGTTTGTTTAAAAAAATCAAACATAAAATAAAGATATTAAATATTAATATAAGAAAAAATAAACTAAACATTGGTGGCGGCCAATTTCTAAATAGTGGAGCAACTATATTAAAATTGTATTTTAACATCCAATAAACCAACTCTGTAAAATTTCTATAGTATAAAATGAGTAATGATACTATCGGTATCATCATGCTAATTGTAAAATAAAGAAAATTTTTAATTTTAATCAGGCTCCTTTCTCTTCTCAAGTTGAACATGTAATAAAAAAAGATACTGAAAAGAACTAAGACAAATGCATTAAATTTTATTAAAAATACTAAACCCACAAAAAAGCCAAAAAGCATTAAATATCTTCTATTATTTTCTATATTTTTAAAAAGAAAATATATAATAACTATGAGTAATGATACATAAGATTCTGGCAAAAAAGACCCCCCACACAAAAACGTCCAAATTAATATGAATGCACTGGAAATCATTATTCTTTTAACTGTTTTAAATTTAACAACAGAAAATATATAATAAACTATAAAAACAACAATGGACGAATTTATTAATATTAACCATAAAGGGAAAAGTTTATAACTACCTATATAAAAAAATATAGAAAATAGATAATACTGTAATGGTCCGTGATGTTCAAAAAAATCAACATAAGGAATATTACCCAAATAAACCTGCCATGCAGATAATAAATGTTCAATACCAAAAACTCCAATACTTAAATAAGAAAAATAAGCAAAAAGAACAGCTAAAATAAAATAGATATTCTATTGAAAATAATTTATTATTATTGTTTACCCTATTAATTATTTGTTTTGGATTCATGGTATTCTTCATCTGTATTAATTTCCCAAATATTTTCTTTACTTTTTACATTATTGATTATATTATTAGCCGCCGTGAAGCCAGACAAAATTGAATGATCCATGTTGTTATATTTATGCATACCATTTCTGCCGATTAAATATAAATTCTCAAATTTATTAAGATAATTTTTTATTTTATCGAAATTGACGTAAGAACCAAAATAAGCAGGATAAGCTTTTGTCTGTCTTATAACCTTAAAATCTAAAAAATCTGATTTATTAATCATTTTCATTTTTTCTAATTCCATTAACGCAAAATCTTTAATTGCTAAATCATTTTTACTCCAAAATTCATCATTTTCATCACAAAAATATTCTGCACCTAACCAAACATTATTTTCATCTTTCAACATTTTCAAACTAAAATTATTCACAATATCAAGTCTTCCCATTTTAATATTATTTTCTTGTATGTAAAGCCAATTATCAGGCAGTATTTTATTTTTATCACTAACGGCCATTTTTGAAAATAATAAACCAACTAAAATATAGTCACGATAAATTAACCCAGAGGCTATCTGTTTTATTTCTTGAGGCACATCATCCATACCTGATATTAAATTTTTTATTGGCATTGATGAAATTACATAATCAGCCGTAACACTATATTTATTATTCTTATTATTTTGAATAACCACAGTTATTGAGTCATTAATATTTACATTAATACCAACTATCTCTTCTTCTAGTCTAATTTCGCCGCCCATTTTAATAATTAATTCTGCAACTTTTTCATACATTTGACCAGCTCCAAATTGTGGATAATAAAATTCGTCAATTAAGCTTGTTTCGATATTATTATTTTTTCTAGCCATGCTCGATATAGCGTGTAAAATTACTTTAGTGATAGACAACCCCTTGACTCTCTGACTACCCCAATCAGGTGGTATTTTATCACACGAAACACCCCAAACTTTATAAGTATAATCTTTAAAAAACGTATTATACAATTCTTTTCCAAATCTATTAGTATAAAAATCTGCTAAAGACTTTTCTGGAAATATTGGTTTAATTTGGCTTTTTATATAACTAAAACCAATTTTTATCATTCTCCATGGACCAAGAATTTTTGCCACCGATATACTTAAATTTATGGGATAATTAAAATAATTTTTCAAATAGAAAATTCTGGTTAATCTTTTTATTTTCAAAAAATTTTGTTTATCTAAAATTTCAGACCAAAAATTATTAACTATTTCTGATTTAGAAAAAAATCTATGTGGCCCTATATCTATTAAATAACCATTATGATTAATTGTTTTAGATATACCCCCCACTTGATTACAGTATTCTATAATAATAGGTTTTATATTAGATTTTTTCAGTAATTGATAGGCCGCGGACAGTCCGGCGGGACCAGCGCCTATAATTAAAGCTGTTTTCGTTGTTTTCATTTTTTTATTTTTTAATATTAACAGCTCTTGAACGTGATGTTCTTATGAGCCCAAAAACTCCAAATCATAACTAATAGTACGCTAATAATTTTGGCTATCATATACCATATTTTAAATAATTCCACCAAGAAAACAATAATTAATTGATTAAATAGTAACCCAATTAATGCTACTGCAAAGAAAATACTAAACTGCCGGAAAATTTTTTTATTTCTATCTTTAAAATTTAGTAATTTGTTTAAACTATAATTTACCACCATTCCAGCACAATACGAAATAACTGATGAAATTAAATATTTTAAACCAGCCATATCTGTTAAGACATATAATAATCCAACATCAACAACAGTTGCTGTTCCAGCAAAAAATATATAATTAATTATTTGGATATTATTTTTTACATACAACCTATTCTTTTCTAACATAAAATATATCTTAATAGTCTGAAAACTGATTTTAATCGAGCCTTAAAATAGCCAGGATAATTTTTTTTATACCTCTTAACAATTTTATCAGTGGCCATAATCGTTTTTATTTTCCGCTCTTTAGTTCTACTCTCGGAATGTATTAAATAGGCAACTGACACATCAGATAGATTGGATAGTTTAAAGTCACATCCAATTTTTAACCATAGATCATAGTCTTCGCCAATATTTAAAATTTCATCATAGCCACCAGCTTTAATATAAGCTGATTTTCTAAATAAGACACTAGATTGGGCTATTTGATTTTTCCAAAGCATTAGTGACCTGATTTTACCATCTTCAGTTGCAAAAATATCTTCTTTAATAACTTGCCCTTTTTCATCTTCGCAACGAATAGCCGTACCAATTAAACCAAATGCTAGATTGTTTTCTAAATAAGCTAGCTGTTTTGATAATTTATTATTATCCAGCCAATAATCATCACTATCAAGCATTGCTACATATTCCCCATCAGCCAAAGATATGCCTCTATTACGACTTTTAGCAATATCTAAATTAACTTCATTTTTAAAATACTTAATTCTTTGATCCTGTGCCATTAAATTAGCCACTGATTCTTTGGTATTATCAGTCGAGGCGTCATCAATAATTATTAATTCAAAATCACGATAACTTTGAGTCAAGACGCTTTTAATAGCTTTAAGCAATAAATTAGCTCTATTATATGTGACTATAATAACGGATATCGTTGGTTTTATGCTCATATTTTTAACTATAGACTATTTAGAAATAAAACCTTTTATCTTTTTCAATTTATTGATAGATATAAAAATTAGTAATAGACTTAAAAATTTTCTATAAATAAAATTAATAATTAAAAATTTTAAGTATTCTTTTTTATAAAGTTTTTTTCCATAATGCCACCAATATTTAGCATTTACACCGTTATAATTATATTTCCATGGTTTTTGTAAAAAATGAATTATCACTGCTTTATCCATATTATCATTCACCAGTAAATGACTTACTAAAATTTCTAAATAATCATATAAATTACTATAAGCAAACTTTACTTTATCATAAAACAAAGCATTTAAAACATCTTGATCTAAAAATTTTAATTTTTCAGAGTTATTTTTTATATAATCAAAAATAACAGCAAAATTAAAATTATTTTTAAAATAATCCAAATTAACTAACAGGACTCCACTATTAAAATATTTATATTCCAGCGGGATATTAAGAATAGCGTGTCTTTCTTTGTGAAAAAATAAAATCTCTCCTATGTCCTCGCAAACAACAAAAGATTTATCCTCAAAATTAGTATCATAAAATTCATCTAATTTTGCATTAACTAACACGTCACTATCTAGATACAGACAACGATTTAATTCTTTAGGTAATAACATCGGAATTAATAGCCTAAAATATGCTTCTTTAGACCTGCCATGAATAGGACAATCTTTGAAAAAATCATCACTAACCTTAATTGGCTTTAACGAACAATTATTTCCGTATATACTAACATTATCTTTCATTAAACTAATTTCTTGTTCACTTAGATTTGAATATAAAATATAGAAATCAATTGGTTTTTTGTTATTTTCTAGTATAGACAAAATACAAACCATTGAAGGCATTACATATTTTGAGTTCATACACAAAACTATATTCATTTTGTCATTCATATAAATTAATTTAAATATTTAAAAATATTATTTAAATGATGTGCTATGGTATATTGTTTACAAATTAACTGCTGTTTTTTTATAACGTCGATATATTCTTCTTTACTTAAAGACAAAACCTTATCAATCATCACGGAATTATCTTTATCGTAAACATTGCATCCCAAAAAAATATCATTAAATTTTTCTATATTTGAAAAACCTAATTGTCCGTAAGAAATATTTTTAAACATTCGACATGGTAAATAATTATTATGTACCTGAATTTCACCCCCTATAGCAGGAGCTAATCTAGAATGTCGAATAAAAAATTTATTAAAACTATTTGGCACAAAACGAAGAGGAATAAAGAATAAATTTTTATTTCTTAAGATATTTTTTAATTTAAATATCTCACTTATATTACCCTCTTTATTCTTACCTTTCCAAATACTTCCTATCCAAAACACTAATTTTGTTTTACAAAAAACCGGCTCATTAAATTCATGTGGTAATAAATTAGTTCCCCATGGTTGATATAAGGTTTTACTAACAGAATCAAAATGGACTGTTTCATAAATTTTTTCATATTGCTCAGCCTCATTACTATAAAACTTCAATTTTATAGATTTTTCAAAATTTATCTTTTCAATAAAAAAATCATTTTCAGCGTGAAGACAATAATAAACATCATCGCGAATAGGAAGATGATAATCCAGTAAACTCTTTTTTTCTGGGACCATTTTGCCATGCATACCGCTAGCCGATAAAATAAGATCGTTTTTTTCAATTATTTTTTTACTTTTTTCTTCATCCTCAACCCAAACTACTGGTATTCCGCATTTCTTTAAATTTTCATAATACGCCTGAAAAATAAAACGATGGGTATGCCAACGACGCCTAAATCCCCAAATAACTATTTTATTAAATTTTTTAGAATTATTTTTTAATTCATTTACTATATCCATATTTTTATATTATCTATGCTTAATTAATAATCTAAAATTAAATATATAATAATTAATAATTGAACTAATGATCCCCTTAAAACATGCCAATCTAAAACTTATTATTAATCCAAAAAAATTACCACAAAATAAATTTAGTATCCTATGAACCAAACCGCTTCTTAGAACTGATTTTTTAATTAATCCTTTATTATCCAAAAAATACTCCTTCAATAATACTCTGTCTTTACTTGAATAATCATAATATCTACCGAATAGAGCAAAAAAATTCTTATATACACTAAAGTATAAATAATCTTTTTTATTTTTACTGTCAAATTTAATTATATATGACTCTAAAATAGTGATAGTTGATATCATTTTTGATATGTATTTATCATCAACAATCTTTCTGCCCTGAGAATCAGCTCTTCGTCTCCAAAAATAAATAATATCATTATTAATAGCAAAAGAATTGCAATAACAAAATAAAATTGGAGTAAAGACAGAATCGTCAACGCCACTATTACTAGGATAGAAAAATATTTGATTATCAATTAAAACACTGCGCTTAACAACATATTCCCATGGAGCCATTATATTAATTCTTTTATCTACAAAATACTTTAAAATACTACTTGAATTTAAACTACCAATCAACTTATTATCGAGAAGATTATTACCAATAGATTTTTTACTATTTTCATTAACTATACAATACTTATTAATAATAATATCCGCTTTTGTTTCTCTGATTAAACCGATTAAATTAATAATTTTACTACCATCTATCCAATCGTCATTATCAATAAAAAATAAGTAATCACCAGAAGATTGTTTTATACCAACATTACGAGAACTAGCTACGCCACTGTTTTCTTGATGTATGACAATAATATTGTTATGTCTAGCTGAATAATAATCGCAAATAGAGGGACTGGAGTCTGAAGATCCATCATCTACTAATATAATTTCAAAATTTTCATAAGACTGGCTTAAAATAGAGTCAACGCATTCATTTAAGTATTTAGCGGAATTATAAACCGGAATGATAAAACTTATTTTAATGTCACTGTTTTTAAACATAATTTATTTTTTATCTTTAAAATAATAACTCCAATCCACGTTAGGTGATAAAAAATTACTCTCCATGTGAGTAGATAATGTTTTAACTGGCATAAATAATTTATCTTTTTTATTAAAAATAAAGCGATGCCAAGCGAAAAAAAACATGCTACCAAACACTTTTAAATTTTCAATAGTAAAATTTTTAAAATTAAACAATAATTTTATATATTTAAAATATCTCCATCCTAATGTTATACAGCCCCAGACAACAAAGTCCGAACCAAACCAATCGGAAAAGATTAATAAATATTTTTTATTTTCATTTAATTTCTTCTTAGTAGTCATAAATGTCAGGCAGGCGTGCTGAACTGTTATATATTCCTGCTCTTCGAAAGAAATAGTCTCATTTTTTATAACATTCCTATCCGAATAAACAACTGGATGCTCATATGGCGTTACAAAATCAGCTAGACCACTCTTTAAAAAATTAACCATATTGCTAATATTTTTAATATAAAAGTAATC
>JBAQCS010000071.1:0-8122 GCA_049294415.1 Patescibacteria group bacterium | reverse complement strand
GGATATGATAATCTTTTTAGATAAATTTATATGAAATTTACCACCATTGTCATAATTGAAGCTAGCTCAGCAACTCTAGATAACATTAGAACCAAGTTGCCAGAGCTAACTAAAACTCGCCCGACTGATTTAATAATTCAAGCAGCTAGTCTTATTCCTGATACTAACATGACAGACCAGCACTCTATTGCTAAGTCATTAGCAGAGCAAACTGGTTATAAGTCAGGCGTAGATGAGCAAGGCATTTATTTAATGACCCCACTTTTTAAAGATACTTTAATAGCTGATTGTGTGAAGAAAATTGATAAGCCGCTTAAACAAATAAATATCTGTGATTCTTATGATGTTTTTGATTTAGACATGACAGATAACTTATTAAGTTATATAGATAACTATGATAGATTTCCAGATGCTATTTTATTACCAGATTTATCATTAGTCAGAGCTGATGGGGAACTAAGTGATTGGAAAGATAAGTTGAAAGAAATATTAAAGCCATATGCTAATAATAGTTTTTCTTTAATTTTGGACTGCCATGTTTAATATATAAGTTAAAATAAGCCTATTTTTGCTATAAATTGACAAAAATTATACCTTATGGTATATTTTTTTGTTAGTAAAAATATGTAAGTCGAACCTTAAAAACAAAATACCATGAAAATTTTGGAACTTTTAAACGAACTCTCAAAGAGGTATGCTGACCTCAACAAGACGGTTTCTATGTGCTACTTAATTGGTAGCAATGAAATGTTTGTGGAAAATATGATTATTGGTCGAAATATATATTTAGGCCGAATGTTCTTTAACGCTTGTTACCACGCCAATCGTAAAGGAGTCAGCCTAGTTGATGCTCAAAAAGAACTGATATTGGCTGGCGAAGAAGTGATATGTATACAGCTTGGCGATATATATTTTGCACCGGCTACTAGTGATGGCGTTATATTTAGTAAAGACCTTAAATTAATGAGAAAAAGCTATTGGGCGATTAAAGGAGTTAATTACCAAATAGAAAGAAAAAATTTGGTTAATTAGTAGAAAAATACTTCAATTTAGAAAACAAGCCTTGGAACCAAATGAGTTCCAAGGCTTTTTTAATACTAATTATAATATTTAGTTATTTATTGGGTCGCCCATTTTATAATTAGTAAAAAAAGCATCAGGAATATCTTCTACATTTTTATTCCAATTGGCTCCATAGTATTTTTCAGCAACGGCTGGAGTAATCATTAAACGTAGCGTTCCATTTAAATCAATAGCGTAAACATGAGGATCGCTTTGAATCTTTACGAGTTTTACTCCTGGTCTATAAGTTACATTTCCGCCTAACATAATTTTACTCATCTCTTCTAGGCTAATAATTTGAACTTCAGAAAAATCAGAGTACCAGGTGTTGTAGGTTTTAGCATTAGGGAAGACATATCTTTTTCCATTAGCACCGCAATAATATACTGAAGAATCTTCTGGGATACGGATTAGAGCGCCAGCTTTGCAATTGACTGGTAATTCTGAGTTAACCGTTAACCCCTTATCAAAATTTATAGTGGGGCTAGCTGCTTCTACAGTCGCAATACTATAAGTATATATTTTTAAAGCCGCATTTAGATATTGATAAGGATTAATAGCTGTATCATCAGCTAAACGTATTTCAAAATGAAGATGAGAAGCGGTCGCCTCAGCATTTCCTGAATCACCAACCCAGGCAATCTGTTGACCTTGAATAACGGTTATCCCTGAACTAATACCTGGTGCATAGGCATATTGTGAGCCACCTTGACCATCATCAGTTCCTGGATTGTCGTTGTTAATATGAAGATAATTATATTTATAACCATCATCTCCAGCAATAGAAATTGTGTAGCCATAACTTGGTTCAGTCGTTGGAGCAGATACAATCCTGCCGCCCCGCGCAGCTAAAACAGGTGTCATTTTAGGGGCCATCAAATCATTGCCTTCGTGTAGGCGTCCACCACTTCGTCCATCACCAAAATCATCACTAAAATTGGCCACTCCCTCAACTGGAAAAATAATATCCGGTGGTCCAGATATTGTAATGGTAGGGGCGTTATACCAACCGTGGTCATTAAAGAGCTGACTATCACTGGGATAAAGTTGAGCATTAACTAAAGTTGGTACTAGTACGACTATAGCAATCAAGATACACCAGTTTATGAATTTATTCATTGTTTTAAATTTATTTGAATTAAATTAATATTATTTAGCTAATATTTATAAAATAAATGTTGTTTAACCATTATACTTTGATTTCTTTAATATAGCTAATATTTTTAATAGTGATGTTTAGCAAAAAAAGCTTTTGAAGTATAATATATATAGATTGTTAAAGATTTATTACAATAAAAAGCTTAATATTGACAAAAAGTATATCTTATTGTATGCTTTTTTGTTAGAAATGAACCTTAAAAACATAATTAATATAAACTCTAAATTCTGACGAGATGGAAAAAATTTTGATTGTTATTGTAGGCTTCTTGTTAATCTTTGTCTATTTATTTATTCAGAGTAAAAGAAGGGAAAAAGACATGGCTCTTATGCGCTTGCATTTGGAATTAAGCAGGCTAAAAACTCGGTGGTCTTATAATCAAGCCACTGTTTCAGAACTTTATAAAGTAGCTTTTGATGTTTTGTCGAAAGTTACGAAGAATACTAACCTGACCGACGAACAACGGTATGATGTGATGCACGAATTGAATGATTTGCTTAATGTTCATATTTTTTACAGAATCAGAATGACAAAAAACTCGCAAGAGTTTATGAAAAATTTTGATTATTTATGGACAGGACTTGTTGTTATGCCGGCTGAAGATGAAAAATATTCTCTCGTTCAAAAAGCCACAGGCTCAGAAGGAGGAATGATTTCTTTATTCTGGAATGATAGGGATAATTTCCTTTATTCCGTTTTGAGTGAGCGGGAACATATTTTCAAATTGATTGAGGATGAATACTTATCAATTAAAAAAGCTGGTAGTTACAGCGGTGATTTATTTCAGTTGGCTACTAAATTCCAGCAGACGCTTATTACCTATCTAGGTGATCACCCTCAAAATGCTTTTGCCAAGGAGATGAGTCTCTCAGCACAAAAGATTGAAGAAATAATAAAATCAATAAACCAATAAAAAAGGAGAAAAAATGGAAATTAACACAATTCTTTTGATTACACTTGATCAGTCCGGCGAACTAATTGCTCAAATTCAATCTGGGGTGGTACCGTTTCCCAGGATTATTAAAGTTAGTTCACCACAAGCTTTGGAAGAAGCTTGGAATAATCAGAAAACTGGCCAAGTATTCTATAACTCGGTGTATAGCATTGGGTTAAACAAAGATCTGGCTGAAAAAATGACAGAACTGGGAATAAAAGACGGAGTGCAGTTAAAGATAAAAAAATACCGTCTAGGTAATCAATCCCAAGAGTATGAGCTCAAAGAAGATTATTTAAACTGGTTGCCGATGGGCATTGAAGACTGGCAAGAGTGGTGTTTTAACAAGATTAGAAATACAGAGCTAGTAATTTTTAATCCTAAAGACAAGGCTGAGAAGATTATCTTTTTGCATCATTTTATTAGTAAAGATGCCTTTCCGCTGAGTTTTTTCGGAGAAGATAGGTCAGAAAAATGGAACAGTTTTGCCATTGTTTCTGAAACTAAAACCTCGGAAAAATTTATTATTCCTTTGGTCAGCAGACTAACTTTAACTGAAGAGCAGAAAAATCAAATTCGTGATTATCTGGATAGAGAGGAAGGAACTCCGGCCGACCAAACTCCTGGAGAGTCAGTAAAGAAACTTCTTGGTTTATCCAAGGAGGAATACAGAGCACTCGAAGATGAGATCGAAGAAGTCATGTTGGATTACTTTGGTCATTTCGAATAAAAAACCTGAAATGTTAAATAAGACCCTGAAGCTGCAATAGTTTCAGGGTTTTTTAATATCTAAATATCATTTGACAAAATATCATAAATTATGCTAATTTTGGTTGTTAAAACAGTAACTTAAAAACTAAAAATAACCATGAAAAAAGAAACAATTAATATCAGATCTGATTCTGATGATTGGAGGGGAGCTATTCTTTCTAATCTGGCTTACACCCCTTTTATAGTCGGTGGTCATCCATTTTTATCAGTGGAAAGTGCTTTGCAGGGCATCAAATTTTTTGATCGAAAAAAGAGGGAAGAAATCTTTTGTTTAGACGGCCTTAGTGCTTTGAAGGCAGGGCGATTAATAACTAAATCTATTGTGGATGATGTTAAGAATTATGTTTTTTGGGACAATAAAATTATTGAATATAATTCTATTGAACATCGCTTACTAATTGCTATGTTCATCGCCGAAAAAGTCAGACAAAACATTGACGTTCAAAAAGCTTTGCTAATGACTCAAGGTGCTTTCATCTATCATGATGTTGGTGCTGAAAATCCGCACACTTCTTTGCCGGAGAAGTTTTATATAGAAATATTACTCGCGCAAAGGAGCTTACTGAAAAGATTAAATAATATCAAATAAATGTAAAAACTGTAAAAATGGAAAGAAACACAATTGTAAATGCTTTAAAGGGCGTAGCTATTGGTGACGCCTTTGGGGTTGGTATCGAGTTCAAAAGCCGTTTTTGGATGGCTGAGAACGTGAAATTTGATCAGTTCATCAACGTTTGGAAGGGGGGTCAAAATAACATTTTACCAGGCACTTACTCTGATGACACCGAGCACACCATTGGTGTAGTCGAAGCTTTGTTGTCGGATAATGATTTTTCAGAAGATCTACTCTTGGAGAAATTTAAGGCCGAGTACGAAAACGATAAACAGATGAAAGGTTATCCACGTGATGGACACGGGTCCATCGAAGATTGGTATACTGGCCAGAAAACCATTGAAGAGGTTAGAGCCTCTCAGGTTGGTAGACGTGATCCGGGTAACGCTCCGGTGATGAGAGCTGTTCCTTTGGCTTTTGTGCCATGGAAAGATTTACAGCTTTATTCAATCATTAATACCGACTCAACTCATCCTCACAGGTTTGGTAGAATGGGTGGTTATCTTACTGCCTTAACCGCTTGGCACTTTTTAAGGGAAGACGGTGATTACAGTAATTTAATATCTTTTTTGCTAGCTAATACTAGTAACACAGAAATTAAAAATACTATTCAAACTATTAACGCCTTGCCGGCACCACACTTACTGTCAGAAGAGGATTATTTGTTTCTGCACGGTGAACAGCCTCTGCCTTATATTAAGTGGGATAAAGACATTTACGGTTTACCCTGTGCCTGCCTGACAACTGCTTATAATGTGGTTTATGTGATGAAACATAGTCGCTCAGCTTTTGATGCTTTGAGAATAAGTATTAATATGGGCGGAGATGTTGATACTTTGGCCGCTGTCTGTGTTGGTATGGCTGCTGGACGATATGGCTTGCGCTCATTGCCAAAATTTCTAATAGAACAAACCGAAGGACTTTCTCGAATGGAAGACCTGGGCGAGAAATTGTATCAGAAATTTTTTAAGTAAAAATCAAAAGAATCATGAAAAAAGTTTTAGTTATTGAAGGCGACAAACGCATGCTTCCTCTTTATTCATATTTATTTAAACAAAAAAAGGAAGAATATGATGTAGAATTTGCTGTTTGCATTGAAGTCATACAGAATCGTATTGAGCAACATCAAGACCATGGTGGTTTAGACTATTACGACATCGTTATTATGGAGCCGTACATTAGTCACTACCCACTTTATGATTACAAGGAAACTTGGTCGGCCATGCAGACCGGCTGGTTTATTTATCGGGATTTCATGCAAAATCTAACAACCCCGATAATTATTTGGACTTACCCTATTGAGCTATATACTTATAATGAGTCTAATTATCCTGACAGAGCTTGGGGGGCTAATGTTGCTGGTATTTTTCGAAAAGATCTTAATTCGCCGTACTTATTAGAATTGATTGATAAATATGCGCGTAAGTAAGAAATTTAATGTTTGATAAACCCTGGACCAAAATGGTTCAGGGTTTTTATTTAGAAAAAAGCCCGACTTTGTGTCGAGCTTTTTTTACTTTCTAGGTTTTGTCAGTTTATCTCAGAAATCTTTCCAATCCAGTCGGCATGAAGTAATCTTCATCAACTGGAATTAGTTGGCATCTTACTGCACCGGCTCCAACAGCTGGACCGCCATATGAACCTATCCAAACATCGCCATCTTTTTCTAATTGGTAAAGAATTACATCACGTCGATGTTCATACCTTTTTTTAAAGATGAACTTATCTTCAGATAATTCAATGTCGAAAAGAATAGAGGATCCGTAATGATCAGTTAAAGCGCCTTCATATTTTGCCGACTCTTCAATAAATTTGATTACTCCTGAAAACATTGTTCTGAAAACAGCTTGATCCATGGCTACTCTTTCGCCAATTTCTGGATCATGTTTAACGCTGAGTGCATAGTCTCTGGTGAAAAAAAGTCCTTGAATCAAAAATAGTTTCTTTTCCATGATTTATTTATTAAGGTTCGACAATTTGTTTGACTAATAATATTATAATAGCTCTATCAGTTAGTCAATTGTTACCATTGACAAAAACAATATCTTATGATATATTTTTCAGTTAGTTAAAATTAGTAAAGAACCTTAAAAAATAAACAAAAAATGGAAAAGCACGAAAAATGTTCGCATGAATGCCAGTGTGACTGTCATAAAGAAGGCGTTCGCATGGTTCATATGATGCCCTGTTGTCAGGAATGTAAAATTTGTGGTAAACACATCAAGATGGGTCGTATGGAAGAACATCTGTCACAGTGTCACCAGAATTTTATCGTTACCGAAAGCCTAATGGAATCCTTAAATAAGGATGACAAATGGTGTGCCGCTTTTTCTGGCGCCAAGCTTACCTATCTGGAAACGCTTCTGATTATCAGTGATCCAGCGGTTCCTCGTATTATCAAGTTTATTAAAGACTTTGTTGAAAAATGCGATTCTAAGGACACCGACCAATTTACCGGCCGTGTCTATGTGGGAGAAGCATACGATGAAGAAGTTCTTATTTTGGAGATAACTTTTAAGTCGGAAGCTAAAAACCAAAAATTGGAAATTTTATTTAACAAAGATGGTGCAGCCTTACACGCCGCCATATCTTAAATGAACAAACTGAAATCAAAAAAGGAGATTAAAAAATGAAAAAACATTATTATTTTGTTGGTGGAATAATCAATTGCAATCTTATCCCGGAATATTCGGAAGCAATAAATTTCTCAGGCACTTTTGAATTAGTGCAGGGTGAAGTCAGGGAAAACAAGTTTCCGTTATAGACGCCAGACGATCAATTTTTTCTTGGCGTGCCAGCTAAGTTAGAAGAGCTGCTAAAGGAAAAATTTATTAAGGAGCATAAGAATGCCAGAATACACAACGTTCAGGTGAACTGTGTTTCTCGTTTAAATTAAGAAAAAACGAAAACAATAAGCCTCAAAAACAAAGACCTCGAATTAAAAAATTCGGGGTTTTTAATTATTGACACAAAACCAATTATTATGGTATATTTTGCGGTTATAAAAACGAACCTTAATAATTGAATATTCACCTAAAAATCATAAAAATGGAAAAGCTAAAATTTCTTTATGTCCTTTGTCGTCAGACTAAGGTTTGTAGCATGATTAAGGCTATGTCCTTAGCGGAACAAAACAACTATGATCTCGAGCTGGTTGATAATATTTTTACCAGGGAAGATTGCACATTCCCATATATGTGGGTTTTATTGAACAAAGTAGAATATATTTTGCCGGTTCTCGAAAATGCTGTAAAAAACAAAAGCTTTAAAAGAATCTCTTTTGAGCAATTTCGTGATTTACTAATACGAGTTAAAAAAGAAGAAGCTCAATTTCGTGGTTACGGAGTTTACAATCTGTTGTTAGACTTAAAAAAACAGAAAGGTCTCGACAAATTCTCAGTGGAAGAACTTTTTTCTTTAGGGAAAAGAATTGGTTATTTATCTCCAATTACGGATTGTATTAATCGAAAGAAAACTTGGCAGGAAACAGATTTTCAAACCGTCCATGATCTACTTATTAAAAAGGGCCTCGATAGTTACCCTGAATTACAAAATCTTTTAGTTAGCCATCATGTTTGTCCGC
>JBAQCS010000070.1:0-14023 GCA_049294415.1 Patescibacteria group bacterium | reverse complement strand
TGTCGGAACTATACATGCATAATGCATGAGTAAAAAGGAGTCTAATAATGGCTCCTTTTTTAATATCTAAAAAAGACTGTCTTTTTAACAGTCCTTTTTATTATCTAGAAAATATAAATTTATTTTTTCTTGGCAACTTTTTTTACTACTTTTTTAGGAGCAACTTCTTTTTTAACAGCTTTCTTAACTACTTTTTTAGGAGCAACTTCTTTTTCTTCTTTAATTACCTCTTTTTTAGTAGTTGTCTTAACTGGAGTAGCTGCACTTAAGGCCTTTAAAATTTGATCTAATTTAACATTTAACATTTCAAATTGTTCATTAGATGCGGCTTTTGGAGCACTATTTCTTCTATCTTCTTTTCTCTCATTATTTTTAGGGTCAACTTTACTGAAGCAATCACTGCAAAGCACTGTTTTACCAGCTGTTGGTCTAAATGGTACTTCACAATCATCACCGCATTCAGCACAAACAGATTTAAACATTTGTTTTTCAGCGAAACTATCACGGAAAGAATCACGACCACCACCTCTAGAATCACGGCTGTCTGATCTTCTATCAGATCTATCTCCGCCTTCTTTACCTTTAAAACAATTGCTGCAGAAAACTGGTTTGCCACTCATTGGTTTAAATGGTACTTCGCAAGAACTACCACAATCAGCACAAGTAGCTTTATGCATTTCTGGTCTATCAGATCCTCCTCTACCGAAATCACGACCACCATCTCTGCGTCCGAAGCTGCTACCGCCGCCTCTTCTGTCTCCACCACCACGTCTATCTGAACCACCACCTCTATTAAAATCCTTCATAATGTATTTGTTAGTTTAAATATTTTAAGTCCATCTTTTTTAGTATTGTAGACTCTTAAACAAAATCCCGCCTCAACCTAAATTGGGCGGGACCTTGTTTTCAGATATGAATTTAAACGCGTTTAACGTTTACTGCATTCATTCCTTTTGGAGACATTTCTGTTTCGAAAGAAACAGTATCACCTTGGCGTAATTCGTCGAATTGAACACCAACTAAAGAGTTGCTGTGAAAGAATAAATCTTTCTCTTGACCCTCAACAGTGATGAAACCGAAACCTTTATCGGTTAAAGTTTTAATAATACCAGTCATTGAATTTGAGACTTAGTTTGTAAAATTTGTAATTTAATAAAGGCTTTAAAAATCGACTACTTTTTGACACGCATTATTGTTACGAACTAATGATACCATATAAAAATAGTTTAGTCAAGCTATTATTAATTTAAAAATAATAACTAATAATAGTGTTTAATATTAGCTAAAAACATAAAGCATTCCTTGATATTTTTGTAATAATAGATAAAGTTAGCAAAATAAAAACATTTTTTTCTATAAAAAAAGAGTCTCATTTTTTGAGACTCTATTCTATTTTTATTTTTTTAATTCTTGCTTTACAAAAGTATAACCATTCCGTAAATCTTTCAAAATTTTCTGCGTTTTTTTAACATCCAGAAAAGCTATTTTTTTGTTTGATAGTGCTGATATAAATATTTCGAAAATAGATTTATATCTTTCACATAATAATCTTCGCAACTTACTGTCTTTTATTTCTGTCAGCGGCAAAGCCTTATCATAGAAGTCAGCTAATTTAATTAAACTAGCTTTGGGATCATTTTTAACAAGTTCATCAACATGCTTAATATAAACTTTTTGTTTATCCTTCCCTTCCGGTGTACAGGTAAGATCAGGATTAGTTAAGCCTGTGACATATTGTTCTACAACAGATCCAAACATATTACCAATTTCGATCAAAGCTCCTGTTCTGATTGGGTCATTAGAACTAGCAAAACTCACCATTTGTTTATTTAGTTTGTCAGCTTGATCTTCAGCAGATCGATGAAGCAAAGCTGCTACAATAATATTTATATCATTAGCACCAAACTCTAAACAAATGATAGCTACTCGTAATAAATGATTAATGTAAGGACCGTCTAGTCTATCTGGCTCATCTTTATGAAGCTGACATATTAAATTATAAACTTTTCTAATCAGTTCTTCATTTTTATGACTCCTTTTAATAAAATCAAAATGACACAATTTGTTAAATAACTCTTGTCTGCTAAGTTTCTTTAAATTCTCCATTACTACTTTTTTAGATTTTGATTACTAGCTTCCAGCAGTAATTCTTCGTTAGAATATTTTTTCCTTTTAATTTCTGAAAAATCATCCTCCAAATTACCGCCACCAGCCGGACGAATCATTCGAAACCAATTAAAATAATCAGACAACTGGGTAGTTGCAATATCTTGGCTTCTTCTGGTGTAATGAAGAATGGAGCAATTCGGCACTCTATCTTGATCATTTTTATTCAAGATCAATTCATTACTTCTTTGCGGTGACATCCTCTCTAAAATAATTCTAAAAGCCCGAATGACATGTCCATGACAGACAATTATCACTTTCTTACCAGAACACTCTCTGGCTAAAGTATCCAGGATGATTTTAATTCTTTGACAAAGATCAGCCATGCTTTCTCCTTGTGGTGGACGAAATAAAAATGGCTGAGTATCATAAAATTTTTGCTGGTCAGCATAATTTAAATCACGCTCTGATGGTGCAATAACACTAAATAAACCGCCATCGCATTCCCTTAAATTAAAATCAATCATCCATTTAACCTCTGGCAGGCCTAAATAAGACGCTGTTTGTTTAGCTCTTTTATTGCTAGAAACTAACATACGATCAAAATAAATCAAACCTTCTTTCTTAAGCCAGGCTCCAGCTAACTTAGCTTGTTCGATGCCCAGTGGCGTTAATTCATACTCCGATTCATGAATCTGGGAAAATATTTCTAAAATCGCCGATTCGTCTTGATTTTCTTCATATTTTTTTCGGGCTAAATTGCCCACGGATTGACCATGTCTAACAAGGTACAGATCCTCTGGCATTCTAAATTCAATCATGATAATTTATTTTTTGGTTAATGTTAATGTACTACGTAACAAAAAAATATAGCAGAAAGCTATATTTTTGTAAACATCAAATTATTTTTCATCAATTTCTTCCACAACTACTTTAACTGGCACTTTCTTACTTAGCTTATTAGGTTTTTTAGCTATTATATCGCTATAAATTTTTATTAATTTGTCAGTCATGTTTTTCGACTGAAACTGCAAAGATGTATCAATGGCACCTTGTGAAAGTTGTTCTCGAAGTTTATTGTCATTTAAAATAAAACCAATTTTTTCAACCATTTCCTCTTCAGAATTAACTAAATAACCATTTTCACCATTTTTAATAATTTCAGGGGCTACACCAACTGGAAATACCACCGGGATTAAACCCTGAGACATACCCTCCACCATACTCAAACAAAAACCTTCGTAGCGAGACGGAGCTATTAAAATACTACCTCGTCGACTATGTAATTTTTCCTTAATATCTAATTTGTATAAGTTAGTGTAAATAGTATGGTTATTAGTATCAGTTTTTAACCAAGGGGCTAATTTCTTGTTAGCTGTCATGATTATGCTTAATTTTGGAATATCTTTAAAGGCTCGGTAGGCAAAAATTAAACGATCCAAGCCTTTTAGTTTTAAAGTGAAAACATCCTGACCTAAGCGGCCTAAATAAACTAATTCTGGTGACGCCACGGTCTCAGATATATTATCAAACCAAAAATCTTCAATGGCATTATGTACTATATGAATTTTTTCTTTATCAACCCCGTTCTCTTCTAAATCTCTTTTAACTATTTCTGAAGTAGCAATAATAGCTGTGGCGCGTTTAGCTACTAATGTTTCAATATCCACGATGTCTTGTAAAGGTCTCTGAGTTTTAAGGTCTAATTCATAAATAATATCAGCCTTTTTCAGTTCATACCAAATCGGCTTTAAATTAGAACCTATTTGATCTATTAACGGAGTAGAACGCATAAAACCATAAGTAGTCGAACCAAAATGAGAAACAATTGGCGTTTTAAAAGATAAAAAAGCAATTGGAGTATAAGTAGTACCTTGAATAATATCGCAAGCTAAAACTTTATTTCTATATTCCAATAAACTAAAAAAGAACAAAATATTATTAAGTCCTTTCATGTGATGTGGCGCGTCTACTAGTTGCACCTTAGGAAAAAAATGACGCATTTCTACGCCATATTCTTTAAGTTTATCAGAAATAAGCTCGTTAATATAACCAGCGCCAGTCTTAAGTCTCTTGTCTTGATGGATAAAAGCTATCTTCATAAAACATAGCCTATCACATAAATTATAATAAAGACAGGTAAAAAATTAATTAATTTAATTCTTACGCTCAAAAGTACCATTATCTATTTCTCGAAAGGCTTGGTCTAACTCCTCCTGAGTATTCATAACTATTGGGCCGCCCCAAGCAATCTTCTCTCTTAAGGGGAGTCCTGTTAGAAGTAAAAATCTTAAATCGGTTTGAGCAGAGATTATAACTTGATTGCCATCATTAAATAAAATGGCATTCTTTTCAGAAATAAGTTTATTATCAGAATCAAAATTTCCAGACCCTTTTATAATGTAAATGAATAAATTAGTATCATCATCTACATCAAGCGACCACTTACCGCCAGCTTCTAATTCAACATCTAAAAATAGTGTTTGAACGTGGTTACTAATTAAAGCTCCTTTAGTATTTCTATAAACTCCAGAAATAATATGAACAAAACATTTATCTTCAGACAGAATAGGAATATCAAATATTTTAATATCTCTATATTGCGGTCTAGTCATTTTCTTTTTAGCTGGTAGATTAAGCCAAATTTGTACGCCTAGCAAATGATCACTTGGTTGAGGCATTTCTTGATGAATAATACCAGAACCAGCTGTCATCCACTGGCAACCACCGCTTAAAATTTTACCTGAATTACCCAAACTATCACCGTGATCAATCTCACCTGTAATTAAATAAGTAATAGTTTCTATGCCGCGATGTGGATGCCAAGGAAATCCCTTAATATAATCCGCTGGATTTACTGAATCAAAAGCATCTAGCATTAAAAAAGGGTCAAAATCTTTAGTATCATTATGCCCAAAAACTCTAACTAGTTTAACACCGGCTCCATCCTCAGCATTTACGCCTTTAATTACCTTTTTGATTTTTCTGATATTATTCATACATTTTTATGATAGCCATTTTTTGTAAACGAGTTAATTTTTTAATACGCGTTTCTTCTTTTGTAGCCTCAGACCTATTTTTAAACTCCTGAGAATAAATAAGTTTAACAGGACCGCGCCCCTTAGTGTATTTTGCTCCTAAATTATTATTATGTTCTGTAATCCGACGATTTAAATCAGTGGTAATTCCAGTGTATAAAGTTTGATCGATACATTCTAGAATATAGAGATAATATTTTTCCATATTATTATAATATATCATATAATGAAGGTTTTTTCAATTTTAAAAATAAAATTTAATTTTTTTTATCTTTACATTTATAGTAATTTTAGTTAAAATAAACCTATGAAAAATAAATTTATAAAGTCTCTGATGGTTATTACTCTTTTATTACCATCAGTAGTTTTCGGAGCTGATTACTTCAATAGATTGGGTTATATCCTATTACAAGTAGAGCAAAACGGTGAAGCCTGGTATGTCTACCCCACTAATGGTAATAGATATTTTTTAGGCCGGCCAGATGATGCCTTTGCTATTATGAAAAAATTAGCTCTAGGTGCTACTCATGATTACATAACTAATACTGAAACTTTTCCTGCTCGCTTAAGTGGTTTAATTTTATTAGATGTGGAGCGAAATGGTGAAGCTTATTATATCTATCCTAAAGATAATAAAAAATATTATCTAGGCAGACCGGCCGATGCTTTTGCTATTATGAGTAATTTGGGCCAAGGTATTTCTACTGACGGCTTAGCTAGTATTTCAATTGGTAATCTTAATACTACCTCAGCCCCTACCAATGTTAGTGGTAAAGTTTTACAAAACGTACCTTTTACATCCCAAGCACCATATGGTAAATGGAGTGATTTAAGGCAAGAAGATGGCTGTGAGGAGGCTTCATCCCTCATGGCTGTTAAATGGGCTCGTAATGAAAAATTAACTAGCGAAGAGGCTTTAAAGGAGATATTAGGTTCATCTGATTACACTCTTAAAAAATATCAAGAATATAGAGATTTATCCATTACTGATACGTTAAATTGGGTAATTAAAGATTATTTTAATTATAATAATGCTGCTATTTCAAAAGATATTACTCTAGATAAAATAATTACAGAGTTAACAAAAGGCAATGTTATTATAGCTCCTATTAATGGTCAGATTGTCGGTAATCCTTATTTTGTGGCCCCCGGTCCTATTAATCACATGTTGGTTATTCGTGGTTACGATCCAGAAAAAAAAGTATTTATTACCAACGACCCTGGGACTCGCCACGGAAATCTTTACGAATATGATGCTCAAGTACTTTACAAAGCTATTCGCAACTACCCAACTGGTGCACATGAACCCAATAATGAAATTAATAAAGATGTAATAGTTGTCTGGAAATAGAAGAAATAAAAAAGCCTTAAACTTAATCTGTTCAAGGCTTTTTTATTAAAATATTTCTTTTAAAATTAGAAACCGAAATTACTAGCTTTTAGGGTCAGATCAAAAATTGTTACAAAAAAAATACTAGCTACAATTAAGCCAGCGATAAACCCCGATAAAGACGAAGCTAAAACGCGACCTATTTTCCATTCAAATTTTTTTGGGTCATTAGAAACAAAATCATCTGATAACTTTGGCATAAATAATTTAATTAAATTTTATTAATATTTCTTTTATTTTATTTTAGCAAATTTTGACATAATACACAAGAAATTGTAAATAAAAAATTGGCTAAAAAAAACAAAATTTAACAATGATCAGAATTACTAGAAAATGGTTGTTTTAATTCAGATAAAAGGTCGGATAAAGAACCAGTGGCCAAACAAACATATCGATCAGAAGCACTGTAATAAACATACAATGTATCATCATGCACAAAACCACCGGTTGGAAAAATAATACCAATTTCTTTTTCTGTTTCGTAAGGTCTTTCAGGTATTAAAATATCGTAATCTAATTTAGATATTAACTTAGTTGGGTCATTTAAATCTAAAAGGGCCGCTCTAATAGAATAAATTAAACGGTTAGTTAACTCTTCCCTTCGAGTATGCTGGTAAATAAGCAACCAGCCATCACTGGTTTTAATAGGCGACAATCCTGGGCCAATTTTAACATCATTTAACTGCGAAGAATGGATAAGTAATGGATGCTTTGCCCCATTTTCTAAATCATGAGTTATATAAAAATCTTCACCTATTTTAGTTATGCGAGAATCCTCATTTTCCCATTTATCAAAATTTTCTTTAGATTCAAAAATAGGTTCCTTTGACAAACGTTCAAAATTTAAACCATCTTGACTCTTAGCTAAACCAAAACGAGAGATATTAACTTCTTTTTCATTAGCAGTCCGATAGAGCAAATAAATATCATCACCAATCTTAGTAATTCCTGGGTTAAAGACGCCATCTTTTTCCCATGGAAAACTAATATGTGGCTTTAAAATTGGGCCAAAACCTTGTCTTATTAACTTAAACATAGTTTTATCGTTATTAGAGATATACTAAACTTATTCAGTGGTAACACCATCAAACTCCTCATCGTCACGTTCAGCTTGCTTCTTAGTTAGATGGGTCACGCCATCTCTGTGATGGGCTGGTGAATAAATTGTATAGAGCTTTAAAGGTTCTACTTCCGAAGTATTAATAATATTATGTTTAGCTCCTGCTGGAATAATAATCACATCACCATCACCAACTATCTGTTCTACTCCATCTATTATTACTCTGCCAGTACCCATTTCAAAACGAAAAAATTGATCAGAATCTTCATGAACCTCTAAACCAATTTCTTCCATAGGACTCAAACTCATTACCACTAACTGACTGTGTTTACCTGTATATAAAACCTGACGAAAATTCTCATTCATTAAAGTTAGCTTTTCAATATTGTTTTTGTATCCTTTCATAATTTTATTAATTAAAAATTAAAATTTATTTAAAAATCTAACAAAATATTACTCTACAATTATTTGACCAGTCATCGAAGGGTGAACAGAACAGGAATAATTAAAAATACCAACATCACCAAAAGTCATAGAATATTTTTGTCCATTCTTAAGAATATCTGAATTAAATGACTCTGATTTAATAGCGTGTGGTGCCTGGTCGTTATTCGTCCAGGTAATTGTTGTGCCTTTTTTAACAGTTAGTGTGGCCGGATTAAAAGCGAAACTAGAAATATCCACCGAAGCCTTCATGACTAATGAGGTTTCCACTGGTTCAGTTGAGGTTACCGGAGTTTCTGTAACAGTTGTGTTTATTCTAGTTGTTGGTGCAACTTTTGTAGTCCCACCATATAAACTACAACCACTTACTACAAAAGTCAGGGCTAAAGTTACTAAAGAAGTAATAAAGATTTTATTTTTCATAATAAAAATAATTAAATATTTAAAAGCCTAATTTTTCTTTGACGATAACTATAATTATGCGGCCTACCTGAACCTCTTTATTAATTTGTAAAATTTTATTCAAGCCACTTCCTTGTCCATAAGCTTTTAAAGCTCTTTCATTTTCTAAAGGTAAACAATATTCATTTAAACGTTGAAAGCCAGTGGTTAGGTCTTCAACTATTTTTTGAGATCCCACCACCCAAATTACAAAACGTGCACCATAAGCATACGCCGGCAATTGGCTACCGGTAGCCGAAGCAATTAAAACTTCACCATTTTCAGTAACAGCATGAACGCTACCAATAGCATATTCAGGCGCAGCACCTAATCTTTGTTTTTCCATGATTTGATCTGGACGTAAAGCGGCTAATTCTCTACGTGAAGTCTTATACCTAGAGCTATTTAAAATTTCCTGATCAAGACCTATTTCTGTTAAGGTCATAGAAGACATATTCATGATTTCTACTCCATCCGGCAATAAATCAAAAACTTGTATTCTGGCTTCTTCGCGATTATTAACCACGTAAACTATAAAGCCATTTTTTTTGAGAGCAGAGACAGTTCTATCGATAGCCATTTCACTAGCTAACTCACTAAACTTTTTATTATTTTCCATACTGTTCTAAATTAAATAATTTTATTTTTTAAAACATATTAAGGACAATAAACAATCTCATATTGTATATCTCTATTATACTTTTCTTAATAATTTTTTGCAATTATTAGATTAAAGATTATTGTACAATACTCCGCTAAGTGATAAAATAATAGCAACTCGCGGCGGTTTAGTAGTAACTAATGAAATATCAAAAATATTAAATACCCCTCTCTTAGTTATATAGCTTATTAAATTAGACATCCTATAATACGCCTTATATTTTATAAATATATGCTTAATATGTTATAATTAATAAACTAATTTTAGTCTAAATAGTTACGGTTAATATATGAAAAAAAATGATAAGATAAAAGTTGATACCATCAACAATGACGAAAGAATAGTTGACACTTTAAGAGCTAGCGAAACTATATTTCGCAGTTATTTTGAAATGGACCTTCATGGCATAGCCATCACATCACCCAATAAGGGCTGGATTGAAGTTAACGATAAATTATGCTCCATGCTAGGCTATACACGTCAAGAAATACTTAAAATGACTTGGGCAGAAATGACTTATCCAGATGACCTAGCAGCTGATGAAAAACTTTTCAATCAAGTGATGTCTGGAAAAATAGATCATTACAATCTAAGCAAACGTTTTATAAAAAAAGATAAGAGTATTATTTGGACAAATTTATCCGTAGGTTGCATTAAAAAAGATAATGGTGAAGTTGACTACCTAATTGCTTTATTAGAAGATATTACCGAACATAAAAAAGAAGAAGAATTGTTAAGATCTAAAACTGCTTTATTAGAAGCTCAATTAAACGCCAATATCGACGGGATTTTAGTAATTGATAAAGACCAAAAAATAGCAGTAACTAACCAGCAGGCTATTGATTTACTAGATATCCCAGCAGATATTCTAGCTAGTAAGGATAATAATGCCTTACTTAAGCATATTACTGCGCTAATGAAAGAACCAAAACAATTTTTAGAAAAGGTTTTATATCTCTACAGTCACCCAGGAGAAACTTATCATGATGAAATGCAAAGAAAAAATGGTGTTATTTTAAATGGATATTCCGCCCCTGTTATGGACCAAGATAATAATAATTATGGCAGACTTTGGATATTCCGTGATATTACTCAACAAAAAAATTTAGAAAAAGAAATTTTAAAAGAACAAGAAGAACAAAAAACAATCTTAGATTCTATTCCAGCTGGAGTTTTTTATAAAGATAAAAATAGTCTCTTTCTTAGAGTTAATGAATCATACGCTAATATTATAGGACTACCGAAAGAAAAAATGATTGGTAAAGCATTATTTGATTTATCTACCAAAGAACAGGCTGCTCAAATACAGAGTGATGATAATGAAATCATTCGTTCCGGAAAACCTAAATATAATATTATTCACAAAATAAAAACACCTAGAGGGCTGATTTGGCTTAAAACTGACAAAATCCCCTATTTCAATAAAGACAAGGAAATAATTGGTATTATTGGCTTTTCCTTGGATATTACTGCTCAAAAAATAGCAGAAGATAAGATTAAAGAACACAATGCCGAAATGGAAAAAATGAATCAATTTATGATTGGCAGAGAGTTAAAAATGGTAGAGTTAAAACAAGAAATTGCTAAATTGAAAAAATAAACTATTACTTAAAAATCATAACCCCTGTGTCCATTTTTAATTGAAGGACTAATTTATTGTCTTTATTAATAAAATAACTCTCCACTTCACCAAGAAAATCGACAAAAATACTCTCCTGAGAATCAACACAATACATCTCAGTCATTGCCAATGGTTCAACTAAAGTTAATTTACCATCCGACATTTCATATCTACCAAAAAAACGATTACAATCAGTACTACCACTGACAACATTATCGTTCTTAAAATTAATAACAAAAGAATCGCTCTGTTTCGGGGTGATTATTTTATCATTATTCATTTTAGTCTCTACCCACATCCATTCCCTTTCAGTAATTAATGGATTACTAATTTCTTTTAACTGACCATCTATAACTTTAAAAAATTTAGAAACACCTACTGATGGTTCAACCACAAAAGATTCATCAATTTTTCTATCAGCATAATTAACAATAATTTGTCCGTCTTTAATACTAGTTGTTTGCGGAGCAATTCTATCTCCTAACAAGACAGCATTTAAGCCTTGATGGCCGTCTTTATTGGCTATAGCCACAGTTAAATAGTAAAAAGTACCACTACCGCCATTATCTTGAGTTAACAAAAAAGCTGTATCATCTAAACCATCTTGATTAAGGTCACCTATAGCATCATTACCAAAATAACGAGTTATTATTTTTGAAGATGAGTCCGAAGTTATAACCGACTCAGCTAAACCATCTTTTAGAGTAATCTGCTCTCCATTAATTATATAAGTGGCGTCCTTTGAATCTATTTTACCACCTTTGTCAATATAAATATCGTCATTAGTGAAATTAAATTTATATATACCAAGAGCTATTATTAAAACAATAACTATTATAATTGGCATAATAGCTATAATTAATATTTTTTTCATATAGAATTAATTAGTTTTTATTTTTTTAAGCTTTTTACTTATTAGACTTTCAGCCCTTAAGATTAGACTCGTATTTTATTATTATACCTCATAAAAAGGGGCTCGTAAATTTACGAGCCCCTGTTTTTTTCTTAATCAATTTCATCTTGAATAACTAATTTTTTTAATTCAAAGCCTGGAACGAAATTAGTGTGGAAAATAATTCTTTCTAGAGGATTGAGATTATAGCAAGTTTTACGCCTTTCCCTTTCCCTGGCTATTCTCTCACCCATTTCAATCTTTTCTTTTTTTCTGGCCTCAATTTCCTTTTTATAAAGCTTTTTTACTATTTTTAGTAATAATAAGCTAATAAAAATTAGTACGGATATGGTTATTAGCCATAATACTAGAATAATTTTGTCCATGATTATGCCTCCTTTTATTATTTGTTAAAGTATAAGAAAAATATAGTCCGAGACTATATTTTTGTCAACGAAAGTATCTTTACCTAGCTACTAATTTTTTAATTAACAAAATTATTTAAGAAAACTTTCATATCTTTGTTAATGCGTTCAGGGTACTCTAAATTATATACTTCGTATAACTCTTTCCAAGTGAATAAGGCGTGTAGACTTATTCCTAAGACTGCTAAATTCTCTTTAGCTGATTTTTCAATATCTAACACAGTAATAACATCAGTAATTTTTAAGTCACTGCCTTTTAATTTATTTACAAATTCAATAACAGTATTAGCTGTTACAGTGGCGTCTTCAATAATTAAAACTTGATCTCCTGCATTGTAATGACCAAGTAATTCTCCTTTAGTACTATAATTTTTAAAACCTTCTTTTCTAATAGTTAAACCAGGTACCTCTAATAAAATAGTAACGCCGTAACTAAATGGTAAACCTCCATAAGGAATACCGATTATCTTATCATAAGTAATGGCTTTGTCTTTGATTATTTCTATTATCAAATGATTTACTTTATTGAGTAAATCAGGGAAAGAAATAAACTTCGAAGTATCTAAAAAAATTGGTGTGCGACTATTATTTTTTAATAAAATCCAATCTGCCTCATCAGTTGTATGAGAAATATAAAGCAATTTATTATCTATTATTTCTTTAATAATATCTTTTTTCATATTTAAAGAGATTCTTTTTTCATATTTTTTATCACCCCTCTCACGCCAAGTATAAAAATTATAAGACCTAATAGTTGGGCTCCGGGGCTATCATCATAGCCGCCGTAGATAAATATAAATATGCCAAATACTATTGCTATCATAGAGCATGCTACGTATAGCATTTTTTTATAACTTTTTTTCATATTTTGTATTATAGTGCTGGCGGAAAATCATTATCTAAATATTCATTACTAGAACTATCTAAAGCTTTAATTTTAAATCCATTATTTTGATGGGTAACTAGAAAATTAATTTGCTCTTTAGCCCAATCCTTACAAACACCTTTAGTCATTGTTTCATTCCACCATTTTTTAGACACGTATCTTTTATATAAAATATCAAAATCAACATACAAAAAGATAATTTCATGTTCATCATTTTGTAAAGATTCTTTAACCTTATTTAAAGTATTATTATCAAAATCTAAATCCTGACCTTTAATTAAGATAATTGAATTAGTATTCTTTTTAGAATATTCTTCAATAACTTTATCTAATTTTTTACGAAGTAGTTCATTTTTATCACCGTCCTCGTGTGCCACCCAATCTAAACTTTCATTACAAATTACTACGTCTTTATTGACCCATCCTAATCTAGTAAGTAGTTCCTCTGGTTTATTATCATTTATATATTTAATAAATGTTTCCTTGCCAACAGCACTAGGACCGAAAACCCAAATTATTTTATTATTCATATAAATAATTATTCTGCAATATACTTAAAAAGTAGCTTATATTCTTCAGGGTGTGGCACAAATGAAGCGTCTCCACTTTCTATTAGATCTTTAAGCTCGATATAAGGAATAAATTTAACCTCAGCCACCTCTTCATATTGCTTTTTAATGTTATCTAAATCTAAATCCTTTTTTACGATGTAAACGGGATTTACTTCATTATTAATATAACCTTCTCTATTAGACATTTGGGTTAGTTCTCCAATTTGTACGAGCTCTGCTGGTTCTATCTTTAATCCAAGCTCTTCTTCCGTTTCTCTTAGCGCCGAAGTAATATAATCTTCTCCAGCCGAAACATGTCCAGCAGCAGAAATATCCCACATATTAGGATGATTATCCATAAAAGGAGAACGTTTTTGGATTAGTACTTCATTTTTAGAATTAACAATCCAAACATGAACTGATCTGTGCCACAATCCTAAATCATGTGCTTCTTTTTTTGTTTTCTTTTCCCCTGTTAGATTGCCGTCACTATCACAGATGTCTAGAT
>JBAQCS010000069.1:0-7138 GCA_049294415.1 Patescibacteria group bacterium | reverse complement strand
ATTGTCACGTGGATAAAAATATAACAGAATCCACTTATTCTTATAATCCGCTAAACTATGTATAACTCTATTTTGATCTGGCGCGGAAAAATTCGGCGCCTTAATTCCAACTTGCAACATATAGTTATAAATTAATTATTTAACACCACTATTATAAGCCCAATGAAGTAAAGCCTGCCGCTGACGCCTTCTGCAATTTAAATCACCTGGCCGACAATTTTGCACAATTTGAGCCACGTGTCTTTTCATGGCTTTCCATCGTTTAATTTGTCTGGTGTCGTCAGGATGACGTCTACCTAGATAATAACGACAATACCATTGAAACCAACCACGAGGATCATCGCGATTAATCCAACCCTTAGCTCGCCAAATTGCTAAAGACTGACTAGCCATTACACCAAAGTAGTTATATTTTTTATTGGGTTTATCTGGCGAAAATTTAGCAGTCTTAAACCAGCTAGCCGGAAATTCCCTTCCGCAATCACGCATATAGACGCCGCCAAAAATTCCCAATTTTAACATCTCTTGAGGCGTTAAATCTGGTTTAAATTCTGGATTAAAATTACGGCCTATGGGCTCAGTTAGCTCATAGCTATAATTAGGCTGCATCTTATCGTGCACTTTGACTTTTTTCGGCTTCATATATTCATTATAACAAGAATTATGCTAAAATATAAGTAATAACTTATTAATAAATAATATATGCCAACTAATAAAAAGATCTTTAAACACCTCTTTTTCTTCACTATAGGAGTCATTGCTACCATCGCTTACCGCGCTATTATAGTTTTAAATGATTACAGTGACTACTGGGTAGATGTAACTTGGTATATTGGTACTATTGGTTTTACTTGGTATTTCTGGCATCGTTACAAAATAGAAAATCGCCGCGACGAGCTTGTTACTGAATTTAAATTAGTAGAAAAAATTGAAAACAATACACCCTTAGCACCAGAAGAAAAACAGGCTTTAGTTAAAGTTCTAAATGGCCTGCAAACTAGTTTAGCAAAATGGAATTATATTATTATTTTTGTGTCTTCTTTTATTGCTATTGCTTACGCTATTTACTTTGATTTGAAATAAAAAAGGAAGCCTTTACGACTTCCCTTTTCTCTTATTTACTTGCTACAAATTTCTTCATTAAATTCTTCGATGATTTATCAACTAAATCATAGGAGAATTTTTTTTCATAATTAAGCTCTGGATAAATCATAACTTTTGTCATGATATTAGCCCCAGCGTCTACTATTAAATTCACCGAATAAATATTAGGGCTGTGTAGTGCAAAAACTTTAACATCTTGCACTGTCCAACTCCTGATAATCACATTCCATACCCACTCACCGGTTAAAGCGACTTGGATAGCTTTATCTTTGGAGTCTAAACACATACCGCGATTATTAGTTTTAATCACGGCTCTAGTTAAACTGAGCCAAAGCATAAAAAATTTGTCTCGCTGTAAATTGCAAATTTCTTCACCAAATAACTGACGAGATAAATGAATAGCTAAAATTCTCACTGATTCAGCCGAAGCTTGATTTAAGAAAGAATTCTGATGTAGGTTTTTAGAAACCCGACCCCACCTTTCCAATTCCTCCACTAAATAAAAACCTTCTGGCTGAGTAATAACTGGCTCAGCCGCAACAAACTGGCGAAAGCTAACTGTTTTAATACAATCATTTTCCAACCATGTTTTATCGGCAATTGGTTCGGGGCGAATTCTTACCCAAGCTGCCCCGTTATCAACTGCTACTTCTAAATAGCGATAAGGCTCTTGAGATAAAACATTACTACCAATCAAAACCCAAAAAACTAAAACAAACGCTTTCATTTGGACCTCCTTTTTTGATTGTTTTTTATTGTTAATATAACCAAACTAATACCACAAGATTAGGAGTATTTTGGAAATGTGTCAAATTCTTAATATTGACAATAATTAATACCTATGTTATTTTTAGACTTCATAATAGATCGTTCAAAATTGAATATAAACCGCCCTTAACTGGGTATAAAAACAAATAAACATGAAAAAAATGGTTATCTGCTCTGGCGATTGCGGAGGAATTATTGGCGCGGCGATTGTGATGCGGGATTTTGGATTAAAGCCCACTAAAACACAAATTATTATTACTGAACCTCACCTCATTAACCAGGTGGAGATAGGTGATGAGGCAATGGCTATCTTTGTAATTAGTCTCGAAATTAATAACGAGAGCTTTGACGCGATTACCAACTTTGCCACACAACACAAAGATGCAATTGTTTCTTGGGTTGATCATCATCCGGGGACAGAAGAGGCACTGGAACAAATTTTAAACTCCGTGCTTATTGCTGATGATAGGCGTTCATCTTGCGCTGACTTATTGGACTATGCTGGTTTTAAAGTACCTGATGCTTGGTTAGAGGCCGCTAATGCTAGTGAGCAACCAACCAAATATCCGACCAGAAAATTATCAGATAGATTCAATCAAGCTCTTAAGGCGGCACGGATTAAAGAACAGTATATCATCGATCCGAAATCCGTAACTGATGTTCAGCATGCTTTTTTACATGAATTGCTGGAAGAAAAAGAATCAATCATTGTTTCTTATTATGAAGGCCTTTACGGGAAAATTATGTTGAGCACTAAACAAGCAATTGAATCTTTGACCGAATTAATACCAGGAGTGGGATTAGTTTGTTTGCCCGAAAATATGATTGACAGAAATTTGTTGTTTTCTGAAGGTCATAAAAAATTTCCAGTTTTGGCCCTACAATTTAATCTGCCAGACACACTGGAACCAGTTACTACCGTCTCTACAAATTTAAAAACTTTAAACCTGTCTCAACTTTTCAAACTACCGGTTGAATCAGCCTCGCTTGTAAATTTATTTGGCGATTTTGAAACAGTCAAACAACTACTCTGTGAAAAGCTTTAATAATAAGGCTTAACACAAACAAAAAGCACTCAAGAAATTGGGTGCTTTTTTCTTATTTAAAATTTTATATCACCAACCTCCTCCGCCTCCGCCACCTCCTCCACCACCTGCTCCTCCTCCACCGCCAGCACCAGTAGCAGCTGGCGAAACACTAGCGGCCATACTACTGGAAACTGATTCAATATTACTCATGAAGTCATCGAAATTATTTAAACTGAAAGCACCAATTAAAAAAGCTGGGTGATAATTATTGAAATATTGTTCGCCATAAATATCTTTCATCTTATTCAACCATTTCTTAGTGATACCAAATAAAATAGCATATGGTAGTAACTTTTCTATTGTGCCTTCTTGTTCTTGAAAACGTGAACGATATTTTTCAGCCGTCTCCATATATAGTTTAAAACCTTTAATGCGCCAATTAAGTTCTGCACCCTTTAGAGTAAACTTATCCATCAACAAAGCGAATACGATGATGATAAGACTAGTTAATAATCCTGTAACAAAAGAAGGGATGGTTTGAAAAGCGATAGGCATGAGTAGTGTTATGCAACCAGTTACGAGCATTATCTGACGATAAATTAAACCTTTTTTACTAACTAAATCACGACCACTTAAATCATTTAAAACAGTATCGGTAATTTTTGGCAGACTTTCATAAAAAGTCATTTTTAACTTAGTTAGAGTTGTTTCTGGGCCGCGTTCAAATAAACTATTTAGAATAACCTTTTCAGCTTCATATAAATCAGCCCCTTCAGCTTTTTCAGTTCTAATTAATTTAAAATCCGATTGTCCGATAAACAAAACTTTAGTATCAATTTTTTCTATTTTTAAATAACCCAAGAAACCTAAGTGAATCAAAGTAGCTGTAATTGAATTGGGATGCAGATTCCCCTTCTTCATCACACCGCCCATTTCAACTGGCTTTAAGTTCTCTGGTATTTCAAATTCCGGTGTAATAGTTTTATTAAATTTAGGATCTTGTCCATATTTTTTCCAAAAACGAAAACAAATAATAAAAACTAGAATTGGAAATAAAATATAAAAAGCTAATTCTAATAAACCAAAGCCATATTTATCTTTAAAGGTTAGCTGATAAGGAGTAACAATATTTTTAGGAAAAGCCGCTGATACGGTAATGCTTTCACGCTCCGAGATAGTTCTAATACTATTAAAAACTAAAGTATTATCACTGGTCCAATTATAATCCGCTAAACTGCGATCTTTAGAGCCTTGGGTGCCAGTGTAATAATAAACTTCGGTATTACTCTTGTTAATACTAGACGGGAAATTAATAGTGGCCGTAAACTTATCTATTTCTAAATTCCAAAAACCACCCAAAATATTCCAATACAATTCATCAAAATCTTTATTGCCGGTGCGAATGGCATTTTTATAAACGTATTTAATCTCATAAAAATTTTCACCACTAACAGTTTTATCGGCATCACCAATTTTATAAGTTACCGTATCTTTATCTTCAGACACTTCATATTTTAACTTATGGCCAGATTCATCTTTGATGCTAATTAATTTAATTGGTAAAACAAAATCACCGTCCTGAGTTTTATAGTTCTTAGGAAGCGTTCTAAAAATACCGTGCTTATTAGGCGCGTTACCGCAATCAGCTAAAATATTTTCCGTAATACTTAAACTAGAATCGGTGTTAACCGTAATCGTAGTTTGCAAATCCTTAATATACCAATCAGTAACATTCTCCCTGGCTAAAACTGGAGCTTGCCAGAGAAATAAAGCTAACAAGGTGAGTAAAATTTTACCAAAAAATTTTGTGTTCATACTTTGTGATTAAGCTATCAATAATTTACCAAACTTGAAATGATTTATCCTTAATAATTTGTTCCACTTCTTCAAAGCCGGCTGGAAAGGCGTAATTATAACGAGCTGGTAAAGCGAAAATATAATTAGTATTGCGGCCTAATTCACTAGGGGCTATTGGAGCAGCACTAACAGACAGATTTTCCTGCTGAATTAACTCCCACTGACTAGGTGTAAAAATCATCACTGGAATATCTTGGCGTGGCACTTTCGCGGTCCACAAAGGATGTCTAACTAAAATTCTAGGACCACTGATTTTGGCAGGCTGGCCGCTTATCATATTACCTTCCCATTTTTCATTCACAATGGAATATTTGGCCCAACTAGCTGGCAAAGTAACGCTAAAACCATAATCTTTATTGATATAGTCTACTTTTTCTGGCTGAGCAACTGTTTGTTCAATTATCTGGCTAGGACAAACCACATTACATTTGGATTCTAAACATAAAGAAGTATAAGGACAATTAGACTGTACTAAATATTCTCCGGGAGTTATGCAGTCAGCATTATTAGTACAAGTTATATCTAAAGTTTTAGTAATTTGGTATTTATCTAAAGTATAATTTTTTGGCACGCTAGGAATAAATTCACAGGCTTCTTCCCAGACGCGTAAACATTTCTTTTTCATTTCACACCAAGAATAACCAGCTGAAGTAAAACAGCCATGCTCATCTTGATTGCCGCCCACAGTTTTTACTTCTTCCTGCGTTTGATTATCAGTCATTAGAATTGAAGTCGTCTTCTGCGGTGCATAAAAAACTAAATAGCTAACTGCTAAAAATAGAGCCATAGCTACTAAGCTACTTAAAAGTAATAATTTATTTTTCATATGCTTAAATTATAGCACTTTTATGACTGAGCAACACCTGCTCTGGGCTATTGCCTGGTTCATAAATAACCAAATCGTCAGCCGACATAGCCCATTCTTTTTGAATAGGATCCATGATTTTCCAAGTTTCTAAAACTTCATCTCCGGAGGTAAATAAACTATGGTCGGAATTAATAGCATTAAACAAAACCTGTTCATAGGCTTCAGGAAAAGATTGATAATATTCTCCAAAGTTAAATTTTAAAGAATGCTTCTCTACTTTATAATCATAGCCTGGTTGCTTAGCCCACAAACGTAAATCCACACCCTCATTAGGCTGCAATCTTAAAACTAATTCATTAGCTTCATGACTGGCATCTTTTTTATACAAAATTCTAATACCAGTAAATTTTTCATCTAGTGCTTTGCCGGTAGTTAAAATAATAGGCACTCCTTGCCACTTAGCGTCACCTGATTCTAGAGTTAGAGACACGAAGGTTTCAACTGTACTGCCCAGGTTATTTACTTCTGGCTGATAGCCCTGATATTGCCCTCTTACGACGTTAGAGGTGATTGGTTCATCAATTGCTAGTCGTAGTTGTTTTAAAGCCTCTAGGCGTCTAACAGGAGTGTCAGCGAATTGCCGGTCGTTAGGTATATCCATTAAAACTAGAGCGGCTAATTGCAATAAATGACTTTGGATTAAATCTCTGAGAGCTCCTGTTTGTTCATAAAAAACTGCCCTACCCTCTACGCCAATTTTTTCTTGAGCAATAATTTCAATACGCTCGATAAAGTCTTTATTCCAAGTTCTTTTAAACAAAGAATTATCTTGGCGGAAAACAATAATATTTTGAACCGTTTCTTTAGCTAAATAGTGATCAATACGGTAAACCTGATTAAACTCAAAGTATTTATTAATATTTTCAGTTAATTCTTCGGCGCTAGCCAAGTCTACACCAAAGGGTTTTTCTAATAGTAATTTAGTATCAGGAACCTGAGCTAAACCAGAAACGCCTAATTGCTCAATAATGGGCCTAGATATTTGGGGTGGCACTGATAGATAAAATAATCTTTGAGCTGGCTCACCAAAATCTTGAGCTTTTTTTAATAAGTACTCATCTAACTTTTGATAATCATTGGTATTAGTTAAATCCATTTCAAATAACTCTAAATTATCTTTGATAATCTCGGGGTTATTAGTTTTAGAGAGCAATTCGGGAAGAGTGTGATTAATTTTTCTAGTTACTCCAACAATTTTATATTTATCTGGCATCACTCCAGCCTCGGCAATTTTGCTCAGTGCTGGCAATAATTTACGACGTGATAAGTCGCCGGAAATACCGATAATAACTATAATAGTGGGCTGCGTATTTTTCATATAGTTTAATATTATTATACCCCTAGGGGGTATATATAATATTAAGCCTAATATGAGGGGTTGTCAACTGATAAAAAAACAGAGCTGGGGCTCTGTTTTTTATATATATCAATATTTTTATTGTTTTTTTGGTTCAATGCCTTTTCTAAATGGTTCCGTTCTAGTTGGTTCTGGTAATTTTGCTGGCTCCTTATC
>JBAQCS010000068.1:0-20146 GCA_049294415.1 Patescibacteria group bacterium | reverse complement strand
TATTACCACTAATGCTAAACCAGAAGAGATTCTAGCAGTTTTTGATTTTGGTAAATATGAAAATAACTTCGGTACAGTTTTATTACCAATTAGAGACGGGGAAATTTTATTAGATGTTATTGAAGTTACTACTTATCGCAGTGAACAAGGTTATTCTGACAGACGTCATCCTGATGAAGTTATTTTTGAAACAGAAATTGATAAAGATTTAGAGCGTCGTGATTTTACAGTTAATGCGATGGCTCTAGCCCCATACGATGAGAAATTATTAGAAAAAGAAGGACGTCGCCAAGTAGAAGTTGGTGGCGCGCCTTTTGTCTTAATTGATTTATTTGGTGGTGAAAAAGATATTAGAAAAAAAGTTTTGCGAGCAGTTGGTGAACCAATGGAGCGCTTTAAAGAAGATGCGCTACGTATGCTTCGAGCCGTACGTTTCATTTCACAATTGGGTTTTGAATTAGAACCAAAAACTCAGCGTGCGATTGTTAAATTAGCTGGCAGTGTTAAGTTTGTATCTAAAGAAAGAATTCGTGATGAACTTATTAAAATATTAGATTCTGATAAACCATCAGAGGGGATTCGTTTGCTTCATGATTGTAAATTATTACAATATATTTTGCCTGAATTAGAGGAAGGCGTTGGTATGGCTCAAAATCATCATCATATCTATCAAGTGTATGAACATAATGTTTTAACTTTGAAAAACTGTCCGAGCGACAAATGGACAGTTCGTTTAGCCGCTTTGCTACATGACGTGGCTAAGCCAAAAACTAGAAAAGTAATCGATGGTGTTGCCACTTTTTATAATCATGAATATGTTGGTGCCAAGATGACTAGCCGTATTATGGATCGTTTAAAGTTTTCTAATGAAGATAAAGATACGGTAGTAAATCTGGTTAAGAATCATATGTTCTATTATCAGGTCGGGGAGGTAACAGCTGCTTCAGTTAGACGTTTGATTGTTAAAGTTGGTCGAGAGAATTTACAGGATTTGATTCATTTACGCATGGCTGATCGCGTTGGTTCCGGCACCCCTAAAGCTTTGCCATATAAATTGCAGCATTTACAATACATGATGGAAAAAGTGCAGCATGACCCAGTATCAGTTAAGATGCTTAAAATAAATGGTAACGATTTAATGACTGATTTAAAAATGGAACCAAGCCCTAAAATGGGAGCTATACTAGATGTTTTATTATCAGAAGTATTAGAAGATCCAGAATTAAATATCCGTGAACATTTAATGGAGAGAGCTAAAGATTTACAAAATTTTGATTTAGCTGAGTTAAGAGCTAAAGCCCAAGAGGTAATTGAAGAAAAACAGATTGAAGAAGATAAAAAGATTAAAAGTAAATATTTAAAAAATAAACATAACTAAGAAAAAGTATGAAGAAAAATTATGCTTTAATTGGTCTCATAGCTTTAGCTTTGTCGCTATCAGCTTGCGGTACCAATCAAAACAATGACCTAAATGGTCGAGATTCACTAACCGAACCAAAAATTAATGAAACAACTAGTAGTGATTCTTTTCAAAATGAAACTAATTTAATTGAACCAACTGAACCTGTTCGTGTAACTACCTCTAGTTCAGTTGTAAAAAATGATATGACTAGAACCCTAGAAAACCAAACTGATTTATTTAAAGATTATTCTGGAGTTGTTATTAAAACAACTAAAGGTAATATCGAAGTTAAATTTTATCCAGAATCACCAATCACCGTTAATAATTTTATGAATTTAGCTAAGTCCGGCTTTTACAATGACACTAAATTTCACCGCATTATCAAAGATTTTATGATTCAAGCTGGTGATCCGTTAACTAAAGAAGATGACACTTCTGTTTATGGAACAGGTGGGCCAGATTACCGTTTTGCCGACGAATTTAATACTCATAAATTAGTTGCAGGTAGTTTAGCTATGGCTAATGCCGGTCCTGGAACTAATGGTTCACAATTTTTTATTGTAACTACTACTGAAACTCCATGGCTTGATGGTAAGCATACTAATTTTGGTGAAGTAGTTAAGGGTTTAGAGGTTGTTAAAGAAATCGAAGCCGCTGACACTAATGCTCGTGATTTACCTATTCAAGATATTGTTATTAAAAGTATTGAACTTGTAAAATAGTTCTTACTCCAAAAGAAAACCGGGTCTCTCTATTATAGAGAGCCCGGTTTTTTGTTGCGGTTATTTGGGGACAGCATTTAAAGTTATCTTTTGAGTATTTTTGGATTTTATTAACCAACAAACCACAATAGTAAAACAGCCGATCGCAAATGTCGCAGCAGAAAAAATAACATCATGTTGAATAAAGCCGCTTAAAACTGAATAGGTAATAATCATCGACATTCTGGTTGGCGTTTTAACATGAATAAGTGCAGGAAGAACGAGCATTAATAACACGCCAGTCATAATTAGACTAACCACGATGTTCGCGATTAAGCCAACATAGGGATAAGAAATAAGCAAGGCAGCGAAAAAACTTATTATCACTATATTCTCAAAATGTTTTTTTATTTTTAATTCCGAGAAGTCTAAGTAGATAATAAAAATTAGTGATAACAAGAGCAGAATAAATTCAAAGTTAAAGATAATGCTTTTAGAATTTCGTGGCATTTTACAGTCTATTAAGTCGTTTTCTTCTTTAACTACATAAGTTCTTCTACTTCTTTCTTTCAACCAGAATTTAGTAATGTTATATTTATTGATAACACTGTCAGTTGTTAATATATTACCACCTTTAATTAAATCGTAATTATTAACAATTAAACGATTAAGGATTGCTAAATTTTTTACTCCCGTTTTAATAGTAGAGATGGGAATAAATTCTGTCGAAATGGTGATAATCGTCAGTTTTTTAAGTTGAGTAGAATCAACTTTTGTCTGCTGACTTTTTTGGCTTTTAACTAACAAATAGTTTTCGCCATTCCTAATAACGCTTAAATCTTGAGCCTGACAAATTATGAGGCTAAGACATAATAAAACCAGAATAGTTACTAATTTTTTCATTGTCTATCTTTTTTGGGTTAGTATTAAGTTTTTATGGTACTGATGAGCTAAGACTACTATTTTGGTCTTACCTTGTCAATATCTACAAAATATGATAAATAATCTATAATAAGATTACTTATAATAATATTAAGACTATGAAGATATATTTAGATAATGCCTCAACCACACGTCTTGATCCTCGTGTTTTGGCTAAAATGAAGCCTTATTTAGGCGAAGAGTATGGTAATGCCTCGTCTATCCATTTTATGGGTCAACAGAGTAATTTAGCTCTAGAGGCGGTTAGAGAAAAAATAGCCAACCTATTTAACGCTGAGTCGAGGGGGATTATCTTTACTAGTGGGGCTAGTGAGGCTAATAATCTGATAATTAAGGGGGTTATGCGTGCTAATTCTGATAAGGGTAATCATTTAATAGTTTCAGCTATTGAACACCCTTGTGTTCTGCAGAGCGCTAGGGCTTTAGTTAAGGAAGGGTTTAAATTAGATATAGCTCCAGTCGATAAAGACGGCAGAATTGATCTGGTGGCCTTAGAGAAGTTAATTAAACCAGAGACAGTTTTAGTTTCCGTGATGGCGATTAATAATGAAATTGGCGTTATTCAAGATTTAAAAAAGATTGCTGATTTAGTTCATGCTAAGGGAGCTTATTTTCATAGTGACATAGTACAAGCTATTCCATATTTAGACTTTGATTTTAAAAAATTAGGATTAGATTTAGCTAGTGTGTCTGCTCATAAGTTTCACGGACCTAAAGGAGTTGGTTTGGCTTATGTTAATAAAGCTATTAAAATTGAGCCGTTAATAGTGGGTGGTGAACAAGAAGAAGGACTACGAGCTGGTACTTATAATTTGCCTGGTATTATTGGTTTAGGTGCAGCTTTAGAATTAGCTTATCAAGAAAGAGAAGAAACAATTACTAAAACTAAGGAGTTACGTGATTACTTTTGGGAAAAAATAAAAGCAGAAATTCCAGAAGTACAGCTTAATGGCTCCTTAACTCATAGATCACCAGCTAATTTAAATATTTTATTTGCCCGCATTGAAGGCGAAGCTATTTTAATGGATTTATCGATGAAGGGAATTTGTGTTTCAACTGGTTCGGCTTGCAGCGCTCATAATTTAAAAACCTCTTACGTTTTACAAGCTATCGGCTTAACGCTCGATGAATTAAATAGCAATATACGTTTTTCATTTGGTAAATTTAATACTAAAAAAGAAGTAGATTTAACTGTAGCAGCCTTGATTAAGACTGTGACCAGATTACGTAAATTTACTCCTATTAAATAAAATATATGTCTCTTAATTATACTAAAGCTACCATTGAACATTTTTTACATCCTAAAAATGTTGGAGAAATAAAAAATGCTGACGCTAAAACTGATATTGGTAACATGACTTGTGGTGATCAATTAACTTTTTCTATTAAAGTTAAAGACGGTAAAATAGAAGATATTAAATTTTTATCTTTTGGTTGCGCTTCTAATATTGCCACTGCTTCTATTATGACTGAAAAAGTGAAGGGGATGAGTTTAGAGGATGCTAAAAAATTTAAATGGCAAGATATTGTGGATGAGTTAGGAGGGTTACCTAAACAAAAAATTCATTGTTCTATGTTAGCTGTTGAAGGATTACAAAAAGTTATCAAAGAATACGAAGCTAAAAATAAATAAATCAAAAAGAAAAACACCCGTAAGGGTGTTTTTCTTATCTAGCTATATTCAATCGAATAATTAGCGTGATTCCTCGAAAAGTTAGAATCTCTTTTCAAGAGGGCGAGCTTCGTTAACAACTACTCTGCGGCCATCAATTTCTTGATTGTTCCACATAGCGATAGCAGCATCTGCTTCATCGTCATTAGCCATTTCTACGAAACCAAAACCCTTAGAACGGTGAGTCATTTTATCTTTGATAACAACCGCAGATGTAACGACACCAGCCTGGGAAAAAGCAGCGGCTAAGGACTCATCAGTAGTGCCCCAAGATAATCCGCCAACAAATAATTTTTTCATGTTTTTACTTTCTTAGTCATTTTCTAGTGATAGAAAATAACGCTTGTTTAAAAAGGTAAGACGACCTTTTCCTAGTTAATAAATAAAAGGAAAGAAATATTTCCTTCTAAGTTTTTTAGAATACTTACAGAAAATATTATAACATTCGGTTAATAAAAGTCAATAATAATAAATAAAAAAAGACCCAGCTATTAGGCCGGGTCTTTTTTATTGATTTTCTTGATATTAGGAAATAACAACCTTTACACCTTTACTCATAGAAGAACAGATAGATACGCCTTTAATGTAGGAACCCTTAGAGGAAGCTGGTTTAGCTTTTCTAACAGTTTCAATTAAAGCGCTGTAGTTTTCTGTTAATTTTTCAGTAGGGAAGCTAACTTTACCGATTAAACAGTGTAAGTTAGAAGTATCATCATTTTTAAAGCTAATTTTACCTTTCTTTAATTCTGTAATAGCTTTAGCTACGTTAGGAGTAACAGTATCATTTTTAGGAGATGGCATTAAACCACGAGTACCTAAAACTTTAGCGATAGCTGCTAAATTTCTCATCATAGCTGGTTCAGCTACGGCTACTTCGAATTCAGTTTTACCTGATTTCTTAATTTCTTCAATTAATTCTTCGCCACCAACTAAATCAGCACCAGCTTCTTTAGCAGCTTTCTCATTTTCAGGAGAAACGAAGGCGGCTACGCGAACAGTTTTACCAGTACCGTTTGGTAAGGAAACTGCACCACGAACTTGTTGATCACCTTTTTTAGGATTAATACCTAATTTTAAGTGTACTTCCATGGAAGAATCAAACTTAGTAGTTGTAATCTTTTTAACGATTTCAATCGCCTCAGCAATGCTGTAGCTCTTGTTAGCGTCGTAGATGCTAGAAAAATCTTTCTTCGCAACCACTTTCTTTTTAGGGGCAACTACTTTTTTGTCTCCTTTTACTTCTTTAGCCATACATTTAGTTGTGGTCAAACGTCTTGTGATAGACTCCCACTTTATTAATTATTAATCTTTTATTTCAACGCCCATATTTCTAGCTGTACCTGCAATGGTGTTCATAGCAGCTTCGATAGAAACAGCACTTAAATCAGACATTTTCTTTTCAGCAATTTCTTGTAACTGAGTTTTAGTAATTGAACCAACTTTCTCAGTTAATGGTTTACCAGATCCTTTTTTAATACCAGCAGCTTTCTTGATTAACTCAGAAGCTGGAGCAGTCTTCATGATGAAGGTATAAGTTCTGTCATCGTAAACAGTAATTTCTACTGGCACGATTTCACCCATCTTATCAGCTCTAGTTGCTTCGTTAAATTTAGAACAGAATTCAGCAATATTTAGACCGTGTTGACCTAAAGCTGGACCGACTGGAGGAGCAGGATTAGCTTGGCCACCTACGATTTGTAATTTAATTTTTGTTTTTATTTTCTTAGCCATTTTTATTAGACATTATTAGAGGCAGAAGCTTTCCCCCGCAAATATCATTAATTTATCATCAATTAATTATGATTTTTTAACTTGTAAAAAGTCTAGTTCAACTGGAGTTTCGCGTCCGAATAAGTTAACTGAAACTTTAATTTTTCCTTTAGCCTCATCAATCGCAGTAACTTTACCTTCCATATTCTTAAATGGTCCTTCGTTAATCTTAACAGGTGAACCAATAATAATATCGATTTGAAACTTAGGATCTTCCACGCCCATTCTTTTCTTTAAAGCATCAACTTCTTCTTCGCGGATTGGGGTAGGGATAGTTCCTGTTCCAATGAAACCAGTTACGTTAGGAGTATTACGAACAATATACCAAGATTCATCAGTTACCATCATTTCTACTAAAATATATCCAGGAAAGATTTTTTCTTCAGTTACTTTTCTCTTGCCATTTTTAATCTTAATTTTCTTTTCAGTTGGGATTAGAATGTTGAAGATTTTATCTTCCATGTCTAGAGACTCGATTCTTTGTTTCAAGTTCTGCGCGACATTTTCTTCGTAACCAGAATAGGTGTGAAGAACATACCAGCGGCGGCCTTGATTTAAAAGTTGTTTGGCCATAAATGTACCAACACGCGGAGATTAGTGACCGTTATAGTCGCTACAACTCCTAATGTACTATTTAATAAGATTAAAGATTGTATAATAGGGCCTGAATACCAAGATTAAAGATGTAATCTAGTAAACCCAAGAATAGGGCAATGCCTAAGCTGATGCCGATAATAAGCAAAGTGTAGTGATAGGTTTCCTTTTTAGTTGGCCAGGTCACTTTCTTCATTTCTTCGACGGATCCTTTGATGTAACTTGTAAGTTTGTTCATAATGTTGATTAATTTCCAATATCAAAAAGAGCCCTTCAGGCCGCTTTTTATTTCTAACCAAATAATACACGAATAATGGGCCACTTGTCAATAACAATTAGTTTGCTTTTTAGCCCTAAAGACGGTAAAATTAAAGGGAATTAAACTAAAAGAATATAAATCGCTAATTTTAGCTAATAATATATGGTAAGTCCAGGACTTATTAAGAAAAATCAAGAGGTGACGCCCGTTTCTATTAATGAGGGGGCTAAACGCTTATTTCAGGTCATTTATAATGAACAAAATAAGAAAAGTAGTGGATCTGATGATTCTCCTAAAATCAGTGTTTCTAGCATGGTTTCCAAGCTAGCCTTTTTTTATGAAAAAATTAGAAACACTATTGAGTACGAAGAAGACCATTTATTGCGCAAAGGGGCAATTATTAGAATTTTAAAGAGACAAATTGTGATAGAAGGTGCTTTGCGTACCACTAACACTCCAGAAATATCTAAGCATTTACTTCACGAACTCATTCGTGGTAGTTATTTGCCTAATGATAAATTACCAGAATCAAAGATTGCCGAAGTAGCGGGTTTATTAGAAAAATATATTAAGTTAAAAAATTTCTGCGTTGCCAAGATTAATTCGGAAATTGATATTAAGAAGGATGTTGGCAAGGCTAAGGATTTAATAACTGAAAAAAATAAGTTAACTACTTGGATTTTATCATTGGCTGCTTGTGAAATTGAGGAAAGTTTTGGTGTTAACAAAATGAAACAAGCAACTGTTGCTAATTTGTTTGATTTTTTTCGTCTTAATTTAAAATTAGAATCAAATGCTAATTACGAACAGGATTTAGAAATTCAAATTTATTTAAGTATCTGTCGTACTTATTTAAGATTTGATGAGGACATGTTGGCTTTTGTTTTATTTAAATACTATAACGACAACTGGGTTAAGGGTGAAATGACCGATGTTGATATTAAAAAAATTGCTAGCGGCATTAGAGAGCTAGAGGCTTTAACTAATAAGCAATTAAAGCATCCATTATATAAACAAATTGATAGAATAGTTCGAAAATACGCTATGTATTCGACTGTCATGGCGGAAACTATTGATCCTGATCCAGTCAAAGTTTATAACGATATTTCTAGCAATGAAAAAACTTTTTTAGCAGCTGTTAAAAAAACTTGTAATTCTAAATATAAGAAAGCTAAACAACGTTTATGGCGAGCTGCTACTCGTAGTATTTTATATATCTTCTTAACTAAATCAGTTTTTGTTTTTGTCTTAGAAGTTCCAGCCACCCAATGGTTTAATGAGCCTATTAATCCTATTACTTTAGCTATTAATGTAATTTTTCCAGCCGTTTTATTATTTATTATCGTAGCTTTAGTTAGAACTCCTGGTGAGGCTAATACTAATAAAATTATTGATGGAATTCGAGAATTATTTTTTGCTGGTAATGAGAGAAAACAACCAATTTTAATTAGAGATAAAACTAGACGAGGTTTTATTATCAATTGGATATTTAATTTAATCTACGCCTCAACTTTTATTTTGTCGATTTATTTTATTATTTGGGCGCTAACTAAAATTGATTTTAATTGGGTAAGTATTATTATTTTCTTATTCTTCTTGGCTTTTGTTAGTTTCTTTAGTATTATCACTACCCGTGGCGTTAAAGAGTTGATTGTAGTTGAGCGTAAAGAAAATTTATTAACCTTTTTATTAGATTTATTCTACATGCCAATTATTTTAATCGGTAAATGGTTATCTAATAATGTATCCAAGGTTAATATCTTTATCTTCATCTTTGATTTTATTATTGAAGCGCCGTTTAAAGTTTTAGTGGAAATAGCTGATGATTGGACGAAGTATGTTAAAGAAAGAAAAGATAATATGGTTTAAATTATGTTAGGAACTCTATATGTGGTGGCTACACCAATTGGCAATCTAGAAGATATAACTATTAGAGCTTTACGAATTTTCAGTGAAGTTGATTATATTTTATGTGAGGATACAAGAACTACTCGCAAGTTGTTAGATCGTTATGAAATAAAAACTTCTACTTTTTCTTATCATCAACATTCTGGTGCTGGTAAAATAGATCAACTTGTTCGTTGGTTGGAAGAGGGGAAGAACTTAGCTTTAGTTTCTGATGCTGGTACTCCTGGTATTTCTGATCCTGGTGCGCCGCTGATTGCCGCTGTACGTGAAGCTTATGGCTCCGAGGTGAAGATAGAAGGTATTCCTGGGCCATCAGCTGTAATCACGGCTTTATCTATTTCTGGTTGGCCAGTTGATCGTTTTTCTTTCTTGGGTTTTTTACCTCACAAGAAAGGAAGACAAACTATGATTAAAGATATTTTAGTTTCAGAATATCCAGTAGCTGTTTATGAATCCAAACATCGCATTTTAAAATTAATGGAAGAATTAGATTTATTTAGTTCGTCTGCTAAAATAAAATTAGAAGTGATGTTAGGCAGAGAACTAACTAAGATGTTTGAGAGTTGTTATTTTGGAACGCCAGCTGAATTAGCCGCCCGCCTTAAATCTGAGACAGATATGGGTAAAGGAGAATTCGTTGTATTAATTAGAAAAATTAAGAAATAATTTATGTCACAAAAACCTTTTTATATTACCACCACTTTACCATACACCAATTCCGAACCTCATATCGGTTTTGCTACTGAACTCATTAAAGCTGATGTAGTAGCTCGCTTACATAGATTACAAGGTGAGGAGGTCTTTTTTAATACTGGCACTGATGAACACGGTTTAAAGATTTATCAATTAGCTGAAGCGGCTGGTTTATCTCCACGTGCTTTCTGCGACCCCTATGCAGCTATTTTTAAAGACTTAGCTGATAAGTTAAACATCAGCATTACTAATTTTATTAGAACCACTGATGAGCATCACGTAGCAGCTGCTCAAGCTTTTTGGAAAAAGTGTGATGAAAATGGTGATATTTATAAAAAAAACTATAAAATTAAATATTGTGTCGGTTGTGAATTGGAAAAAACTGAATCAGACTTAGTAGACGGCAAGTGTCCGTTGCACCCTAATCGTGAGCTAGAAACAATTGATGAAGAAAATTATTTTTTCCGCTTTTCTAAATATGGTGAAAAACTTTTAGCTTTTTATGAAGCTAATCCTAGTTTTGTTATACCTAATCACCGCTTTAATGAAATTAAGAATTTTGTAGCCGGTGGTTTGCAGGATTTTAGTATTTCCCGTTTGAAATCTAAAATGCCTAACGGCGTGCCAGTGCCCGGTGATGAAGAACAAGTTGTTTATGTTTGGTTTGATGCTTTAGTTAATTATATTTCCACTACTGGTTGGCCAGAGGATGAAGCTAATTTTAAAAAGTTTTGGCCAGGTATGCAGGTGTGTGGTAAGGATAACTTGCGCCAGCAAACAGCTATGTGGCAGGCGATGTTAATGTCGGCTGATCTACCTAATTCTACTCAGGTCTTAGTTTTTGGTTTCTTAACAGCTAACGGTCAAAAGCTTAGTAAGAGTGCTGGTAATGGCGTAGCCCCTTTTGAATATATTGATAAGTACGGCGCAGATACTTTACGTTATTATTTATTAAGCGATATTTTACCTTTTGAAGATGGAGATTTTTCGGAAGAGAAGTTGCGTGCTAAGTATAATGCCGATTTAGCTAATGGACTAGGAAATTTAGTAGCTCGTGTTTCTAATCTGCTGGAAAAGAATGAAATAACAACCACTTTATCAATTCAAACTGATAATGTTTGGCAAAAAGAATTTCTGTCCAAAATTGAAAATTATAAGTTTAATGAAGCCTTATCTGTATTATGGGAGAAATTAAGAAGTAGCGATGAGGAATTAAGTCTAAAGACCCCTTGGAAGATGACTGACAAGGAAGAAATTGCTAATTGCTTAAAACCAATCGCCCAAGATATTCTAAATGTCGCTTATTACTTACAGATTTTTATTCCTCAAACAGCCACTAAAATTATTGAACAATTTACAGCTTCTCAAATTAAAAAAGGTGATTCTTTATTTCCAAGATTAACTTAAAATAAATATAAAAAAAGTATGTCTTATTTTGACATCGGTTTATTAGTAGTTTTAGTCGGTTTTATAGGAAACGGTTTAGCTAAAGGGCTAATTCGTTTACTAGGTCAAATGGTTGGTTTAATTATTGGAGCTTTTGTAGCCAGTCATTTTTATTTAACTTTTTATAAGTGGGGCGAGAGCATGGTTAATTTTAGTGAGGGGACTGAGAAGTTTTTATCTTTTACAATTCTATTTATTTTAGTTACTAGTTTAGTTGGCGTAGTTTTTGTAGCTATTGAGAAAGTTTTTGATTTAATTTCCATTATTCCTTTTACTAAATTAATTAATAAATTATTAGGAGGAGCCTTAGGTTTAGTTCAAGGATCATTGGCACTGGGACTCTTGCTTTATGTAGCAGCTCGCTATACTTGGATAGGCACTTTACTAGGAGACAACCTAGCTAATTCTCATGTAGCTCCATGGTTAGTTAAGGTGGCTAATATTATAGTTCCTGTTTTGCCAGAAGCCTTGCGCGCCTTACAATCAATTATTAAGTAAGTTATGTATTTAAAGCTTGGGAGTAAAGAAATAACTAACCACGATTTAAATCTAATTGTTGATGTTTTAAAGAAGGGCGGAGTAATAGTTTATCCGACTGATACAATTTATGGCTTAGGTTGCTTAGCTAGTAACAGCAAGGCTATTAAAAAAATTAAAGCCATAAAAAAAAGAGAAGTTAGTAAGCCGTTGTTGGTTTTAGTCTCGAGTTTAGCCATGGTAAAAAAATATTGTCACTTATCAAAGAATAAAGAATCAATTTTAAAAAATATTTGGCAAGAAACGCGACCAACTTCTGTTATTTTAGAGCATCGCAATTTGTTGAGCAATGAATTAGTTAATAAACATGATGGTTTAGCGGTTCGTTTGCCTAAAAGTGATTTTTTGCTTAAAATAGTAAGAAGAATCAAGGAGCCATTAGTTTCTACTAGCTTTAACTTAAGCGGGGAACCAGTGTTAAATAGAGTAGATAATTTACAGTTTAATTGGAATAAAAATGAAGCACCTGATTTAATTATTGATGATGGAGTTTTAAAAAATAAAGCTTCTAGGTTATTAGATTTGAGGGGTGATAAGGTATTAATTTTAAGAAAATAATATATGGATAATTTATTGAATAAAATGGGAGAAGAGATGGCTCCAGTTTTTAAAAAGAAAAATAGATATAGACTTTCAATTAGTTTGCTGCTAGTAATTTTAGTTTTTGTTTCTTTTGGTGGCGGTTTCTATTTTGGCAGAAATAAGAAAGGTGTTAATCGCCCCATCGCTTATACCGAATCAACAGCTACCTCTACTGATGAGAACTTTGATTTTAATTTATATTGGGAGGCTTGGGATTCACTTCGTACTAACTTTGTTTACAAGAATAAGGTTAAGGATAAAGAAATGTTCTATGGCTCATTGAAAGGGCTAACGGCTTCGATGAATGATCCTTATACTGTTTTCATGACTCCTAGTGAGACTAAGGAGTTTGCTGATGGGTTAGCTGGTACTTTTGAAGGCATTGGTGCTGAAGTTGGCTTAAGAGATGAACTGATCACTGTTATTGCACCACTATCTGGCATGCCAGCTGAAAAGGCTGGTCTTAAAGCGGGGGACAAAATTTATGCTGTTGATGGACAAAGTACTATTGGTTTAACAGTTGATGAGGCTGTTAAAAAAATTCGTGGTCCTAAAGGTACAATTGTAACTTTAACTATTATTAGAGATAAGGAAAACACTCCTCGAGAAATTAAAATCGAAAGAGGTATTATTATAGTTAAAAGTGTTACAGTTACTTATCGCCCAGATGGCTTAGTCTTAATTAAGGTTAGTAGTTTTAATGATGATACTTTAGATTTATTTAATAAGGCTGTTAAAGAGGTAGTAGTTAAAAAACCAAAAGGTATTATTTTAGATTTAAGAAATAATCCAGGTGGTTATTTAGATACGGCTGTAGCTATGTCTAGCGAATGGGTGAAAGCTGGTCCAGTAGTTCTGGAGCAATTTGGTGATGGTCAGAGAAATGAATATACAGCACTTGGCAACCCACGATTAGGAGATTTCAAAACAGTAGTGCTAGTTAATGGTGGCAGTGCTTCTGCTTCAGAAATTGTCACTGGTGCACTTCGTGATTATAAGAAGGCTACTATTGTAGGTGAAAAGACCTATGGCAAGGGCTCTGTCCAAACTATCCAAGATTTATCAGATGGCTCATCGATTAAAATAACTGTCGCTACTTGGATGACTCCAGATGGTGATTATATTAATGAAAAAGGATTGCTTCCTCAAATTGAAGTTAAGATGACCGCTGATGATATTTTGAAGAATCGTGATCCACAGTTACAAAAAGCCGTTGATGTCATCTTAAAGGGAGCAGTGCCCGCTACAGCCGTTACTAGCACTCCAAAAAAAGTAGTTAAATAAAAGAAAAAGGCAGTCTTTGTGACCGCCTTTTTTGTAAGCTTGTTTTCAGTTTAATCTTCTGATGCTTCGTAATTTTCTGCGAATTTGAAATCACGGATTAGCCCTTGGATATCTTCAATGCAATTTTCGACATCAGAGAAATCTATCTGTCCTTCTTCATAGGACATTAAGATTTCTTGATCTTCGAAAATCGCTTGAGCGATATCTTCGAGGTTACGACTTTCGGTTATCTCGTCGCCGTCGTATGTTTGCAACGAAAAATACAAACCAACACCTGTTACCCTATACCTGAAAGGGTTTTGATTCTTGAAATTCATTTTGCTAAGCCTCCATTTTTAATAAAACAATACTTAAAATATATCACTAATATTAATAATTGTCAATACTACTATGCCTAAATCAAAAAAAACCGCTGTTATTAAGAAAAAAACTAAAGCTCCTAAAACTGAGCCAAACAACACCAAATACATCTTTGTGGTGGGAGGTGTGATGTCTGGCGTTGGTAAAGGAGTGACAGCTGCTTCGATTGGGCAAATTTTGCAGAGTCGCGGTTATAAGGTTAGCGCTATTAAAATGGATCCTTATATTAATGTGGATGCTGGTACAATGAATCCAATTGAACACGGAGAGGTTTTTGTAACTGAAGACGGTGATGAGACTGATCAAGATTTAGGTAACTATGAACGTTTCTTAAATACTAATATCTACAAGATAAATTACATGACCACTGGTCGTATTTATCAAAGTGTCATTAATAAAGAAAGAAATTTAGAATATAAAGGGAAGTGTGTACAGGTTGTTCCACATATTCCGATGGAGATTTGTGATCGTATCAATAAAGCGGTTGATAAAACAGGTGCAGAGATAATGATTATTGAAATCGGCGGCACTGTCGGCGAATACGAGAATTTATTATTTTTAGAAGCGGCGAGAATGATGAAATTTTATCATCCTAAAGATGTGTTGACAGTGATGGTGTCTTATTTGCCAGTTCCCAATATGATTGGAGAAATGAAGACTAAGCCAACTCAACACGCGGTTCGTAATCTGCAAGGAGCTGGTATTCAACCAGATATGATTGTAGCCCGTAGCGACAGACCACTAGACGCTCATCGTAAAGAGAAATTAGCTTTTAATTGTAATATAGCCATTGAAGATGTAATTAGTGCGCCTGACGCTGATTCGATTTATGATATTCCATTAAATTTTGAAAAAGATAATATTAGTCAGAGAATTTTAGAGAAATTTGGTTTGCCTGTTAAGCCAGCTAAAAATGAAGCTTGGCGCAAGATGGTTAATACTATTAAACATCCTAAACATGAAATTGAAATTGGTATTGTTGGTAAATATTTTGCAACTGGTGATTTTTCTTTAACCGATTCTTATATCTCGGTGATTGAAGCTGTTAAACATGCTGGTGCAGCTAATGCCTGTAAAGTTAAATTACATTGGATTAGTGCTGAAGAGGTAGAAAAAGAAGGAGTGAAAATATTAAAAGGATTAGATGGTATTATTGTACCTCAAGGTTGGGGCAGCAGAGGTTCAGAGGGCAAAATTGCGACTATTAAATATTGCCGTGAACACGGAATACCTTATTTTGGTTTGTGTTATGGTATGCAAATGGCGGTAATTGAATTTGCACGTCACGTAGCCGGTCTTAAAGATGCTAACTCGGCTGAGTGCGATTCCAAAACTAAGAACCCAGTTATTCATATTATGCCTGGTCAGGAAAAGATTATTGCTGAAAAAGGTTATGGTGGAACAATCCGCTTGGGTGGTTGGCCATGTTTATTGCAAAAGGGAACTCATTTAGCCAAGGCTTATGGTCGCTACACCAAAGATTCTGTGATAACTGAACGTCATCGTCATCGTTATGAATTTAACAATGACTACAGAAGCATGTTTGAAAACTTAGGATTGATTATTGCTGGTACTTCTCCAGATGGCCAAATTGTTGAAGCTGTAGAAATTAAAAATCATCCATTTTTTATTGGTGTGCAATTCCATCCAGAGTATATCTCTCGTCCGCTTGCCCCGCATCCATTGTTTGTAGAGTTTGTTAAGGTTTGTTTAGAGGGTAATAAATAAGAATATGATAATTACCATTTGTTCTAGCATAGATTTTACGCCAGAGATTCTTAAGATAAAAGACATCTTAGAAAAAAAAGGACACACCGTTAATATCCCGTATTTTACCCAAAAAATAGCTGACGGTGAAATGTCTTACGAAGAATTTCTTAAGATAAAAGCTGAAGCTGGTGATATTTTGTTGCGAGAGTTAGAATCAGTCGATATGATAAAAAGATATTGGAACTTTATTAAAAATTCTGATGCTATTTTAGTCTTAAATTTAACTAAAAAGGGAATTGATAATTATATAGATGGTAGTACTTTAATGGAAATGGGTTTCGCTTATGGTCATGATAAGAAGATATTTTTATATAATCAGATACCAGAGAGAAGCGAAAGGATTCATTACGTTGATGAAATAATTGATATGAAGCCAGTTGTTTTAAATGGTAATTTGGAATTTATTGATAAATAAATATTAAATATATGGTAGAAATTATTTTTGAATCACATAGCACTTCGCTTGATAATGAAAACCACCTGTCATCGGGTTGGAATGATATTGAGTTATCAGATTTAGGTAATAGACAATCAGTGGAACTAGGTGAACGTTATAAAAATGAAAATTTTGATGCTATTTTTTGTTCTGACTTAAAGCGATCTTATAATACCGCTGAAATAGCTTTTGCCAATAGAGATTTTAAGATTATTAAAGATGCTAGACTTAGAGAGTGTAATTATGGCGATTTAACCCAACATCCAAGTTCTGAGGTTGATGCTGAAAAGCCAAAAAGAATTTCCGAGCCATTTCCTAATGGTGAAAGTTACGAGCAGGCCGCTACTAGAATGGGTGATTTTTTAAAAGAGTTGTTAAAAGATTATGATGGTAAAAGAGTGATGATTATAGGTAGTAGGGCTACTCAATATGGATTAGAACATTGGATTAAAAATGTTTCAGTTAGTGATGCTGTAACAGCTTCTTGGAAGTGGCAACCAGGCTGGAGCTATGTTTTAGATAGTATTTTGGAATAGTTTTATGACAAAATATGTCTTAAATTCAGCTGGATTAAGAAAATATCCAGATAAAGCCACTTTATTTTTTAATGAAGTACTAAAAGATTTGGGTGATAAACCTAAAATTTTGATTTGTTTTTTTGCTCAACCACGCGAAGATTGGGAAAGAAAGTTCGATGAATATAAAAAGAATTTCCTAATAGCTATAGATAAGCAAATAACTCCAGAAATAGAATTAGCTTTTCCAGATAAATTTATTGAACAGTTAAAAAATAACGATGCTATTATTATATACGGAGGAGATGATTATTTAATAAAATATTGGTTGAAACAATACGACGTGCCAAATATTTGGCAAGATAAGACAGTGGCTGCTATTTCAGCTGGATTTGATGTGCTAACAGAATCTTTTTGGACTTGTGATTGGCGTCAATGTTTAGATGGATTAAATATACTACCAATAAAATTTATTTCTCATTATAAATCTTTGTTTGGAGACGGTGATTCAAGAGGCAACATAGACTGGCAAAAAGCTTATGATGACTTATTACGGTATGGCGATAAGTCATTGCCTATATACGCACTAGAGGAAGGAGATTTTATTGTTATAAATAAATAGATATATGAACGAAAAATTTCAAAAAATTAAAGATATAGTAGAACAAGAATTAAACCAAGAAAAAGATTCCACCCATGACATGGATCATATTATGAGGGTTTATAATTTAGCTATGACTATAGCTAAAACAGAACCTAATGTTAATCTGGATATTTTGCAGGCTGCTGTTTTACTGCACGATATTGGTGGCGCCAAGGAAAATGGTGATCCTAGTGGTCAAACCGACCACGCTGTAGTTGGTGCTATGATGGCTAAACCTATTTTGGAAAGTTTTGATTTTTCGGATGGAGACATTAAACATGTTCAAGCTTGTATTTTGTCCCATCGCTACCGAACTAATTATAAACCAGAAACTATTGAGGCTAAAATTGTTCATGATGCCGATAAGTTAGATGCGGCTGGGGCTATTGGTTTAGCCAGAGCTTTTTCTTGGATAGGTAAGCATCACGCTAAAATTTATAAGAAAGTAGATAGTATTGAAGATTATGCTAAGAGTAACCTAACTGAAGGCAAAATAAATGGTAGAATAATGGATAAATCAAAACACAGCGTTCATATTAATTATGAAACTAAGGAAAAGTTCTTAGTGGATAATCTTTATACAGAGACAGCCAAAAAAATTGGGCAAGAGCGAATGACTTATTTTAAAGATTTTTTAGATAGAATGGATAGGGAAGTTAATGGAGAAATATAAAATAGTTCAATAAAAGAATAAGGCTAAAAACCTTATTTTTTTGCATCCTTTTTGATTAAAGCTTGGTGTGATATACTGTAATTTCTGTTAGAAAATTATGAAAACCTTGCTCAAAAAATACTTCGGTTATGACACTTTTCGCCCTTTACAAGAGGAAGTTATTGCCAATGTTTTAAATAATAAGGACTCTTTTGTTTTGATGCCAACTGGCGGTGGCAAGTCTTTATGTTATCAATTACCAGCTTTGAAATTACCAGGACTAACGATTGTTATTTCACCTCTAATTGCTTTAATGAAAGATCAGGTAGACGCTCTAACTGCTAATGGCATTAAAGCAGAGTTTATTAATTCATCACAATTACCAGCTAAGATAGAAGAGATTAAAAATAGAGTCATCAGTAAAGATGTTAAAATATTATATTTAGCTCCAGAACGTTTTGCCTTATCAGATTTTCAGGACTTTTTACTTAAATTAGATATTAGCTTGATTGCAGTTGATGAGGCTCATTGTATTTCGGAGTGGGGGCATGATTTTCGTCCTGATTATCGTAACTTAGGCATGCTGAAGAAATTATTTCCACAAGTGCCAATTATTGCTTTAACTGCTACGGCCACTGAAAAAGTTCGTGAAGATATTATTCGACATTTGAATTTAACCAAAGCCCCAATTTTTATTTCTAGCTTTAATCGGGATAATTTAAATTTAAGTGTGGTGAGTAAAAAACAAGCTTTTCCTAAACTAGTTCACTTACTTCAAAAATATAAACATGATTCAGTAATTATTTATTGTTATTCTAGGAAAGAAACTGAAGAAATTGCCGAAAATTTAAAGTTAAACGGTTTTAATGCTGGTGCTTATCACGCTGGGCTTGAAGTAAATCAAAGAAAGTTAGCTCAAGAATTATTTATTAAAGATAAGGTAAATATTATCGTCGCGACTATTGCTTTTGGAATGGGCATTGATAAGCCAGACGTACGCTTAGTCGTTCATTATACCTTTCCCAAGACGTTAGAGGGATATTATCAAGAAATTGGTCGTGCTGGACGTGACGGCTTAAAGAGTGATTGTGTTTTATTTTATACTTACGCCGATACTCGTAAGCATGAGTTTTTTATTAATCAAATTAGTGATAAAAAACTTCATGACACAGCTCAAGAAAAACTTGATGAAGTATTAAGTTATTGTGAGCTAAATACTTGTCGTAAAAAACATTTATTAAAGTATTTTGGCGAAGAGTTAAAAACTGATAATTGTCAGGCTTGTGATTGTTGTAATACTACCCATGAAACCTTTAACTCCAGCGAAGTTGCTAAAAAAATCATGTCAGCCATTTTGCGAACTGATAGTCGTTACGGTAAAAGTTATATTATTGAAATTTTGCTTGGTAAAAAAATTCAGAAAATTAAAATTAATCAACACCATAAATTAAGTGTGTACGGTATCGTTAAGGATTATTCGGCTAATGAGTTAAATAGCATTATTTCACAGTTAATTAGTTTGGGTTATATTCTAAAAACTGAAGGGAAATATCCTATTTTAAGTATTTCCAATCAGGGATTGAAGTTTTTAAATAGTGATGAAGTTTTAGAATTAAATAAACCAGATAAAGACGTAGTTCTTAAAAAAGGTGAATTGGATTATAACGAAGAATTATTTACTGTTTTGCGTGAGCTGCGCCGCAAATTAGCCGAGGAAGCTGGTGTACCACCTTTTGTTATTTTTGGTGATGTTTCATTACGTGAAATGGCTTATTATTATCCAAGTGATTCAAAAAATTTTTCTAAAATCAGTGGTGTTGGTGCTAAAAAATTAGAACAATACGGTGAGATATTTTTAGAAGTAATTAATTATTTTGCGAAAACTAATAATTTAGTTTCTCCAGAAAAAACCGAAAGCATTGATATAAAAGTTAAGCAACCAACTTATTTTTTGAAAACTAAAGAATTAATTCAAAAGAA
>JBAQCS010000067.1:0-6286 GCA_049294415.1 Patescibacteria group bacterium | reverse complement strand
CTTTAGATATTTAGCTATTAAAGTTGATAAAAAGAACAAAACTAAGAGAGTAGATAATAAGATTAATAGACTTGAAACAGCCGCCAATTTAAAAGCCCCCAGACTTAGTTGCCAGGAACTATCTTCGTTAATTAAGAATAAAGAATAACCTTCAACTGGCGAAACAGCTATAATTTCGTTTTCATTATCAACATTATCATGAAATTTATAGACAGTTACCTCTTTCTTGGGCCAGATTAATACTTCTTGAGCCTCAAGATATTGTAGAGGGGTGATATTAATATTGGAATAGGTCCTATCTTTTTTTAATCGATTAATAACCTCTTCGCTGAGCGGACCAAGACTAGACAGCATTCTTTCTTTGATATCTGAGTATAGAATGACGCCGAATTGATCGGTGAGCATAACATGAGCTGTGGCATCTCGAACTTCATTTTCAAAAATTTTATACATGGCGTCCGGGGAAAGCTTAATGGCCATTACACCAATTATTTCAGTAGTGTCTTTAAAAATAGGTTGAGCAAAATAATATCCCTGAGCATTACTGGTTGCGCCAATAGCTATACTCATACTGGCCTCACCACTGATAGCCTTTTTAAAGTAAGGTCTAAAAGAATAATTATTTCCAGTGAAGGTTGAGTCGGTAGAAATAATAGCTGTACCTTTTTTATCTAATATATATAGAGCTAAATATTGATTATTAACGTTAAAATTATTTAAGAAGGTAAGAGCTTCGGTAGTATTTTGTTCATTAGGATTTTCTGTCCATTTTATTAATTGCGGGAAGCTAGATATATGTTTAACTAACTGACTATGATTGTTTAAGAAAATGGTAATTTTATTACTTTTTTCTAGAGACAATTCTTTAATATCATGAATTTTTTGCTCATCCATTTGTTGGTAAGTAGTAAACATTACCACTAAAATAGTTATAGTTCCTGAAATAGCTAGTATCCAAGTAATAGCGGTAATAACCTTATTTCTAATTGATATGGATTTAGGCTTAGATGACATATGATAAAAAACTCATTTTGATGTGAGTTAAACTATTTTTAAGAAGAGAAAAGTTTTATTTTTCACTTGGTTAAGAATTTAAAAACTTATTTATTTTGCTGATAATTTCCGTTAATGGTGTATTAGATTTAATAAAAAAATCAACCGCCCCCAATTCTTTAGCTCGTTTAGCATCATCCTCTTGACTGAGATTAGAAAGAATAATAACTGGTGTTTTATTCTTCATTTTTTTCATTTCTTCCATGACCGTAAAACCATCCATTTTAGGCATCATGATGTCTAATAAGAGCAGGTCAAACTTTTTATTTTTTAGAGCCGATATAGCATCTTCACCATTAGTTACAGTTTCAATCTCGAAGCCAGATAAACTTAATTTTAAAGTTAGAGCTTTAGCAATAGCTCTTTCATCTTCTGCTAGTAGTAGTCTCTTAGTGTTATTTTTTTCCATAAATTTTTCTGTTTATAGTTAAATTTTATCATAATAACAGAGGTATTGAAATAGCTGGGATTTTTTATGATTTTTTGGAGGCAGTTTTGATTATTTAATGATTCTTATTGCCTATATTTTTATAATTTGCTAAAATATAAAGGCAATTAAAGCTTAACAATAAAATAAATTACCTTCATTATTTATTTGAAGTATTTTATTAAAATTTATGAATAAAAAATCAACAAGAAATCAAGGGTTTACTTTATTGGAACTTTTGATTGTAATAGCAATTATTGCTATTTTGTCAGTTATCTTAGTGTTAGTACTTGATCCAGCTGAAACTTTAAAGAAGTCTCGCGACTCACAAAGAATGTCGGATTTATCAACCCTTAAGACTGCTTTAGGTCTTTATTCAACTAGTGTAACAGCTCCTTTGATGGATGGTGTTGATAATTCTGGTTGTAAAGCTTCTTCAACAGCGGCTTATATTGCTGGTGATAAAATTTATTATAGTATTTCTAGCGATGCCCCTGGAAAAGCTTTATCTGGCGATACTACTTTAGATGGTGGTTCTGCTACTGTAGCAGCTGGTCAGGTTACCAATGCTAACTTAGCTTTAACTACTGGCGCTGGTTGGCTACCTGTTAACTTATCAGTTTTACCAGGTGGTTCACCTATTTCTAATTTACCAATTGACCCAGTTAACACCGTTGCTTCAGGATCTTCCGTTCTTAATACTGATTTAGTTTATCGTTACGCTTGTGCAGCTAATACTTTAAAGTATGAAATCGCTGCTAAGCTAGAAAGTAATGCTTACACTGTAGATGATAACAAGATGACTAAAGATGGTGGTAATAGTGCTCTTTATTATGAAGTAGGAACTGACTTATCCATTCTTGGTGCTGGTGGTTCCACTGCTTTAGATTTTTAATCGACTTTCGATATAATAACAGCCCCTTTTTAAAGGGGCTGTTTTTTGTTATAATTTAGATAAAGTGAAGGTTAATTTATAGATAATAATTACTTAATGTCATGTTAGCAAAATTCTTTTTTTCTTGGTTTTTAACTTGGTTACCAATGGTTTTTTCCGGAGCCGTCCTGCTGGTTATTTTTTTAAATTATTTTTTACCTGACAGAAAATACTTAGTATTTTTGAAAAAACTCACAACCGCTAAATTAATTTATATTTTAATTGTTAGCACTTTACTATTTAATTTCTTTTTATCTGGTTTACAATATTTAGTTTGGAAACAGGGAACTTTCAGTAGTTTCTTTTTACCTCCTTATCAATCGATTACTTATTTTTTGCGTTATAGCTTATTTCATTTTTTTGTCGCTAATATTTTGGTTTTATTTTTCGCTTTAGCGTTTTATCTAATTTTAAGACTGGTAAAGAAATATCGTGCTAGTTTTATTAGCCAAGAGGAACTGAGCCTGATATTGCTCTCGGGACTATTAGTTTCTTGGCCTAATTTAGTTTTGTTTATTCCGTTATTTTTACTATTAGCTGTGATTTTCTCTATTTTAAAAAGAAAACAGTTGAATTTATCTCTAGCTATTATTTTAAGTTTATTACTTATTTTTATCCTTGGTGATTACTTAATTAATCTCTTATCTCTATCGGTGCTTATTATCTAAAAATATATTTATATTTATAAAGTAAATATGTTATAATATTAGTAGTAAATAATAAAAAAATATTAAATAAGATGTACATTAAAGATGAGAAATTAAAAGAGATTTTATTAGAATCTGGTTTAATTACCGAGAAGGCTTTTGAGATAGCTAAAGCGGAATCTTTTCGCTCTGGGCAATCAATCACCAACGTTCTAATTGGTCGTGAAGATATTACCGAAGATTATTTATTGGAATTACTAGCCCCTTATTTTGGTGCGCCTATTGTTGATTTAAAAAAAGTTACCATTTCTCCGGAAACTCTTAATTTGCTGTCAGAAAATTATGTTAAGAGTAAGGGCGTGGTTATCTTTGAATATGATAAGGAGGCTAAAACAGCTAAAATGGCTATGCTTAATCCGCTTGATCTTGAAACCATTAACTTTATTAGCCATAAACTTGATTTATGGTTAGATATTTATTTAACTTCATCAGCTAGTTTAGGTTTTGTTTTTAAGCAATATCGTAAAACCATTGGCACTAACTTTAATCAGATTATTGATGAAAGCATTAAACAATCTATTTCTTTAAGTGGCGAAACTGATATGACTCGCATGGCTGAGGCTGTGCCGATTGTTAGTATTTTAGATAGCGTTTTAGCTAATGCTACAGTTATGAATGCTTCAGATATTCATTTTGAACCATTACCTAAAAAACTTTTGATTAGGTATCGTGTCGACGGTGTGATGCAAGAAATTTTATCTTTGCCAAAAGACATTAGTCCAATTCTTATTGCTAGAGTGAAAATTTTAGCTGGTATGCAAATAGATGAACATCGCGTTCCTCAAGACGGTCGTTTTCATTTTACCTTAGAAGAAGGTGGCAAGGTTGATATTCGCGTCAATATTATGCCAGTGTTAAATGGTGAAAAAGTAGAAATGAGATTACTTAAGAGCTCCACTAAACCGTTGTCACTTGTTGATTTAGGTGTTAATGAGAGTTTAGAAAATTTAATTTTAACTGAAATCAAAAAACCTCACGGCATGATTTTAGTTACTGGTCCGACTGGTCACGGTAAGACTACTACTCTATATTCAATTCTTCATATTTTAAATACTCCAAAAGTTAATATTACAACTATTGAAGATCCGATTGAATATGAAGTTGGTAGTATTAATCAGACCCAAGTTAATACTAAGGCCGGTGTTACTTTTGCTAATGGTTTACGAGCTTTGCTTCGTCAAAATCCAGATATCATCATGATTGGAGAAATTCGTGATAATGAAACCGCTGATATTGCTGTTCATTCTGCTTTAACTGGTCATTTAGTTTTATCATCACTTCATACTAACGATGCTCCATCAGCTATTCCTAGATTACTCGATATGGGCACTATGCCATTTTTATTATCATCTACTCTTAATCTTGTTATTGCTCAACGTTTGGTTAGAAAAATTTGTACTTCTTGCGTGGAATCCTATAAGTTATCAGCGTTACAAAAAACTTTAATTACTAAGCAGTTAGCCGTTTTTGGAACAAATAGTAAGGCTAAGGCTAAATTAGTTCCTAAAGAAGCTTATCGCGGTAAAGGTTGCAAAGTCTGTGAAGGCACTGGTTTTGCTGGACAGATTGGATTGTTTGAAATTATGGTAGTCGATGATAAGGTTAGATCGCTAATTACTGAAGAATTATCAGCTAGTTCAATTAGAAAAGCAGCTGTAGCTGGCGGTATGGTTTCTATGTTTGAAGATGGCTTAGAAAAAGTACAACGCGGGCTAACTACTATTGATGAAGTTTTAAGAGTAACTAGCGAATAAAATTTATACTATGAGTTTATTTATTTACGAAGCCATTAATGAGGAGGGAAGAATAGTTACTAGTGAAATTAATTCACTTAACAAAGAAGAAGTAGTAGCTACTTTAACTCAGAAACACTTAACACCTATTAAGGTAGAGCTTAAAAGTGAAGAAAAAAAAACTGTCTCTGTAACTTCTCAGGCTATCTTCGAACACTTCACTTCGTTAGACAAAATTATTTTAATTCGTAACTTAGCCGCTACTATTAAGGCTGGCTTAAGTTTAAGCGAGGCTTTGGAAATATTAGTAACCGATACCACTAAGAAGATAGTTAAAAACTTTTTAATTGACGCTCAAACTGGAGTGTTAAATGGTCAACCATTATCTCGTGTGTTTGAAAAAAATAGCAAATATTTCTCCCCGATTTTTACTGGTATGATTAAAGCGGGTGAAAGTTCTGGTCGGTTAGATAAGTCACTTGAAGAACTTAATAAGCATTTAAATAGAGAATATAAATTAATTAAGAAAGTTAAGGGTGCTTTAACCTATCCAGTAATTTTGTTAACTGCTACTTTGGGTATTGTAGTGGTAATGTTAACCTTTGTTTTACCAAAGCTAACTAAGTCTTTTGCTCAGAATAATGTAGAACTACCTCTGCTGACTAAGGTTTTAGTGGCTATTAGTAATGCTTTGATATATAGCCCAATCTTAGATATCGTAGCAGTTGGAGGTTTAGTTGCTTTGTTTATGTATTTTAGGAAGACAGCTGGAGGCAAGAGGTTTATTTCATTTTTAATGTTTAAAACTCCAGTAGTTAAAAATTTAATTAAAAAGATAGTTTTAGTCAGATTTTCTAGAACTTTAGGTGGACTGATTAGTGGAGCTCTATCTATTTCAGAAGCTCTTAGTTTAACCGCTAGAGCGGTTGGTAATAGCAGATATGAAGAGGCTATTTTAAAGGCTAATGATGATATTAAAAATGGTATCGCTTTATCTAAAGCTTTAAAAAGCAACCCAGATCTTTTTCCTAATTTTTTAGTTAGTTTAGTAGCGGTTGGTGAAAAGACAGGTACACTCGATACAGTTTTAAAAAACTTTGCTAATTTTTATGAGGATGATGTAAATAGTGCTTTAAAAGATTTAACGACCCTGTTAGAACCAATGTTGTTGTTATTTATGGGATTAGTAGTTGGCTTAATTGCCGTGTCTATTCTATTACCAATTTACGGTATGGTTGGTCAATTTAATTAATATCTTCATGTTCAAACATCGCAGCGGCTTTACTTTATTAGAACTTACTTTAGTAATTGGCATGATAGTTATTATTGCTACTATGTCGCGAGATTTTTTTGGTAGTTTTGTGAGTCCTTCGCAACTTGAAAATAATGCTAAAACAATTATTTTTGATTTAAGGAATACGCGCGATAAAGC
>JBAQCS010000066.1:0-21771 GCA_049294415.1 Patescibacteria group bacterium | reverse complement strand
AGAAAGTCGGCTATAACCATGCTTGGATATTGATAATAGTCAGATAAAAAGAATTAAAATTCCACCTATTAGAATTAATGATAATGAGTTTTGTGAATAGCTAACAGGATTAGCAAAAAAAAGTTTTAGACAACTAACTATAAAACTAATACTAATTAACGTGATGATGGTAAATAGAATTAAATTTAGAATATATTCTTGTCTGGCTAAATTTTCGTCTTGAGAGAAAGGTTTAATGATTTTCTTGATTATTTTTTCCATGTTTTTAAAATTAGCCTCCTAATTTTCTATATTAGGAGGCTATTTAATTTAAGCCCAAGGCTGACCAACACTAACAGCACTAGCAATTAGCACAGCTAACATCTGATGATTGCGAATTTTTTTGTTACTCAAAAATTCTTTTATTAATTTTTCCATAATTTTTTAATCCTGTTTTTCGAGAAAATCTGCGGATTTTTTATATTTTATCCGACCTTTTGAATAAAAATTACGATATTTTATAACCTCTTCCGGTGATAGTCTTAATTAATTTTATTTTACTAGGTTTGTCTACTTTATTTCTAATATTTAAGATATGAGTTTCGATAGCTTTGGAAAAGATATCAGCTTCAGTGTCCCAAACTTTATCCAAAATTTCACCGCGGGAAACAATGGAGCCGATTTTACTAGCTAGTAGTTCTAAAATTAGATATTCAGTGCGAGTTAAGTATATTTCTTGTCCATCTCTCTTAACTTTTTGTTTGGCTAAATCAAGTTCTAAGGTGTCGATTTTAATAATATTATCAGATATATTATGAGGACGTCGTAGCAGTGCATTTATTCTGGCTATTAATTCTGTTAAACAAAAAGGTTTAGTTAAATAATCGTCAGCACCAGAATCAAGCAATAATGTTTTACTATCTGTTTGATCTTCACCTGATAAAATAAGAATCGGCATCATTAATTTAGCTTCTCGTATTTTTTGACAGATAGTATGTCCGTCGACATCTGGCAAGTTTAAGTCTAATATAACTAAATCATAATGATCATTTAAGGCTAGGTTTAGACCTTCTTGACCGTTTTCGGAGGCGTCGACTGAAAACCCGTGATGTTTTAGATTGTTTTTCAAAAAAGATAACATGTCACTATCATCTTCAATGGTAAGTATTTTCATTATAGTTAAGAGACGAGGGGGTCTCTGATTAATACCTTTTCTATCTAAAAGAAATATAGCATTAATTAATATCTAAGTAAAAACCGAGGTCTTCACTTATCTGAGGGCTAAAAATTTGCTATAATCACTTTATAATCAAAATACTATGTTTAATTTTTTGCCCGTTGTCATAATATTGTTTGCCGTAACCATATATGTAGTTTATTTCTTATTAACTTCTGTTTGGCTATCAGCCAAAAAGGGAAAAATAATTGTTTTTGTTTCTTTACTTTTAACTAGTGCTGGTTTTATTGGCACTTTTATTGCTTTAAATTTTTATAATAACTTTGTTCTAAGATCATTATATTTATTGTGTGCAGTTTTGATTGGTTGGTTATTTTATTTAACTATAGTTGGCATATTATTTAGACTCGTTACTTTATTTAAGTGGCCAGTTGATCAGAAGAAAATAGCTGTTATAGGTGTTTCTATTGCCACTATATTATTTGTTATAGGTTTAATTTATTCTATTTGGCCACGTGTGGAGACAATTGAAATAAAAATTGATAATTTACCTGAAACGTGGCGCGGCCAAAAGATTGTACAAATTTCTGATTTACATTTAGGTAGTATTCACGGGGTTAATTTTTTACGTAGAATTATTAATAAGATTGATGATTTGAATCCAGATTATTTATTTATAACCGGTGATTTATTTGACGGACACCCTGGTCAGGTTTCAGGTATTGGCCCTGAGTTAAAAAACTTTGCAGCTGCTAAGAAAGTTATTTTTATACCGGGTAATCATGATAAATATTTAGGCTTAGATAATTTTAGTACTTATTTAGAGCAGGCTAATATCGTATCGTTAGTTGATAAATCGGTAACTATTGATGGGATAGAAATTATTGGTTACGATTTTTTAGATAGCCAGTGGCGTGCTAGCAGACAAATTAAAGATTTACGTCCTTATGAAGGGCAGGTTAGATTACTATTAAATCACACCCCAACGGACATCGATGAGGCTAAGAATTTAAATATCGCTTTGCAGTTATCAGGACATAGTCATCGTGGTCAAATGTGGCCAGTTTCTTTTTTAACTAGACTTATTTATGGTCAGTATCATTATGGATTAAATTCCGAAGGTTCCTATAATATTTATACTACTTCAGGAATTGGTTCTTGGGGGCCGCCACTTCGCACCTTTAATCGCCCTGAAATAGTTCAAATAATTTTAAAATAATATGATTAAGTTCAAGAAAAAAATAAAAGTTATAGTAGCGGTTATTATTTTTTTATTAGTAGTTATTGCGGTTTTTTACTATTTTCAATCTGGTTCTAAAGAAGAAAGTGGTCCAAAAATTTTTAGAGATGAAGACGGTAAAATAATTGTTAGTGCCGCTTCTTTTCCTGTTTATGACTTCGCTAAAGAAGTCGGTGGTGACAAGGTTAAAGCTATTCTACTGCTACCACCTGGCATAGAAGCCCATTCTTTTAACCCAACTGCTAAAGAATTGTCTTACATGGCTAGTTCTTCTATAGTCTTTTACGATTCTATTTTAGCTGAGCCTTGGATGGATGAGGTTATGGAAACTTTGAGCGATAAAACTAGATTAGTGGCTATAGCTGATAATTTAGCTGAAGGAGATGATCCTCATGTTTGGTTGGATTTTTCTAAAGATTTAGTAATGGTTGATAATATAAAAAAGGCTTATCAATCATTAGATGCTGGTAATTATAGCTATTACGAAACACAGGCGGCTAACTATAAAAATAAATTACAAACACTGGATCAATTATATTTTTCTTCTTTAAAAAATTGCCAGTTTAAGGATTTGGTTCAAGGTGGGCATCAGGCTTTTGCTTATTTAACACGTCGTTACAGTTTAAATTATTTTCCGTCACAAGGCCCTGAGCCAAAAATGGAATTAGATATGACTAAAACGCTGGCCCAAGTAGACAGACTCAAAGAGAGTGGACAAGGTTATATTTATTATGAGGAATTAATTATGCCTAGTTTAGCTGAAGTGGTTAGACAGCAGACAGGAGCCAAGATGTTAATGCTTAACGCTACTCATAATGTTGCTCGTTTTGATATTGAAGGCGGTTTAACCTTTATTAAAATTATGGAGAATAATTTAAAAGCTCTTAAATTAGGGTTGTTATGCCAATAATTAATTTTATTAAAAAATATAAGTTTTATTTTTTAGCAGGACTTTGTATTCTAATTATTTTAGCTTGGCCCCTATTTATTAATGGCGCTCTGGAGAATAATTTTAATAAATCTGATATTTCCAAATTTTTTAGTGCTGATAATCATTTTCAAAAAATTGGTGAGCCAATTAATACTGTCATAGTGCCAGTTGTAGCTAATAATATTTTGGTTTTTGGTGGTGATATTATGTTATCACGAACCGTTAATCAAAAAATGGAAACCTATCAAAATTATCAGTGGCCCTTTGAAAAAATCGCCACTTTATTTAGTGAGGCTGATTTAGCTATTGCTAACTTAGAATCACCCTTTTTATTAAATAGTAAATATGATGTTAAAACAGGCTCCTTTTCCTTTAAAGCTAATCCTAAGAGTGCGGCGTCTTTGTCTTTAGCTGGTTTTGATGTTTTATCTTTAGCTAACAATCATATTTTAAATCAAGGAATTAAAGGCGTAAAAGACACTTATCAGGTTTTAAGCGAGTCGGGAATTTCTTATGTTGGAACTAAAGATAGTAAGCTGGTTGTTAAAGAGTCTCAAGGTGTGAAATTTGCTTTTCTAGCTTATTCTTATGATTCTACTTCATTATTAATTGCTAACTTAGATGTTAAACAATTAGCAGTAGACATTAAAGAAGCTAAAACTAAGGCTGATGTGGTTATTATTTTAATGCATGCCGGAACAGAGTATACTAGGCAGCCTAACTGGCAGCAAAAAGAATTTGCTCATATTGCTATTGATAATGGCGCTGACTTAGTAGTTGGTCATCATCCTCATTGGCCTCAAATTATTGAGAGCTATCAAGGTAAAACAATCATTTATTCTTTAGGTAATTTAGTTTTTGACCAAATGTGGTCTAAAGAAACTAGCGAGGGTTTAGTAGCTAAGGCCTATTTTAAAGATAAAGAATTAGATCGTTTAGATTATATTCCAATTAGTATTTCTGATTATGGTCAGGCAGTTATTATGCCAGATGGTCCCGCTAAAGATAAATTGTTAAAAAGCGTGATGATAAAAAATTAGGGTGATTCATCTATTTTATAGCCATAATTTATTTTAGTGTGTAATAATTTTGATTTTTTAGAATCAATTTTTTTTCTCAATTTTAAAATATGAGCTTCTAGAGTATTAGATAATAAATGAGTTTCCTCTCCCCAGACAGTATTAATAATATCCTGTTTGGAACAAAATATTTTAGGGTTTTTTAACAGGTATTCTAATAACAAAATTTCCTTATTAGTTAAATGAATTATTTTACCGTCTTTAATTACTGAACCGCGGTTGATATCTAATATTAAATTAGAAAAAGTTAAAAGGAGATTAGCCTGATTATTTTTGCGTCTTACCACAGCGTTTATTCTAGATAATAATTCTCTCACAGAGAATGGTTTAGATAAATAATCATCGGCACCTATATCAAGCAATTTAGTTTTATTAGAACTTTCAGAAATAGCTGATAGCATAATTATCGGTAATGATAAATATTTTTTTCTGATTTCTTTGATAAGTTCATAGCCGTTTAAATGTGGCATTAAATAATCACTTATTAATAAGTCGTATTTACTAAAGTCGATCAAGTTCAGAGCTATCCTGGCATCGTTAACAACATCCACAGAGTAGTTGTTGCCACGTAAAGCAGTTGCTAAAGTATCGGCTAGATTTTTGTCATCTTCTATTATTAGTAATTTCATATCTTGGTATTATACAATATGTCACCTGAATTTTTGATAAAGATGACCGTTTGATTTTGTGGGAAGGAGAGGCTAATATATATAGACGGTCTTATATATGAATATATTTAGAAAAATTGCCAATTTAAGCAGTTCTAAACCAGAAGGTCGTTTTATTTCTGGTCTTCTTAATGAACACTCTGATCCTTTTACGGTTCGTGAAGGGAAGTTTAAATTTGGTCAATTAAAAGACTCAGCTTACTATAGTGATTGGACCGAACATTCTTTTTTGTCTAACACTGGTCAAAAAGAAGTGGTTGGTCGTACTTTTAACTTTGATAAATTGTTTTATATCAAAATTTTTGTCTTACTCTCGTTACTTATAATCGGTGGTCGTTCAATTTGGTTACAAATTATTCGTGGCGATTATTATTACTCTCTAGCTGAAGGAAATCGTTTGCGCGTGGAAGTCGTAGAGCCAAAAAGGGGTATTATTTATGATAGCAATTTAAAGCCATTTGTTAGAAATACGGCTAATTTTGTGTTATATCTTAGACCAATTGATTTGCCTAAAAATGAATTAGATAGAGATGCTGTAATTAGAGGAGTGGCCGATATTCTAGATAGTAAAGAAACTGATAATAATTCCATTAAAACTGAGCATAATGAGGAGCAAATTGGTAATTTATCTCTAATTTCTGATTCGCCGTCATTTTTTAAGATTAAAAACTTATTAGAGAAAGTTAAAATCGGCTCCCTGGAGTCTTATCAGCCCTTGTTTGTGATGGATAATATCGAGTATGACAAGGCTATGGTTTTATCTTTAGAACTAAACAGTTTGCCGGGAGTTTTTTTGTCTAATAAAATTAGACGAGAATATTTATTTCCTGATTTAGATGCTCAAAAAGGAACCAAAGCTTTAAGCTTGTCTCATATTTTTGGGTATACTGGAAAAATCAGTGAAACCGAATTAGCCAAGGCTAGTTCCGAATATTCTTTAATCGATTATATTGGCAAAAGTGGTCTAGAATATTATTGGGAGAAAGAATTAAAGGGAATTAATGGTCATAAGAATATAGAGGTTGATGCTTTGGGTCGTCAGAAGAAAATCGTTAATCAAGTTCCAGCCCAGGACGGATTTAATTTAAAATTATCTATTGATTCCGACTTGCAGAGACAAGTTGAAATAGTCGCTGATGCTTATTTTAAAAAATTAAATTTAAAGCGAGCCTCTATTATCATTATGAATCCTCAAAACGGTGAAATTTTATCACTCGTTTCTTTGCCAGCTTATGATAGTAATTTTTTTGCTAAAGGTATTAGTCAGGACGATTATAGTCGTTTCTTAAATGATCCTGACAGGCCTCTATTTAATCGTGCTATCTCTGGCGAGTTTCCTAGTGGTTCAACTTTTAAATTAGTAGTAGCCTCAGCGGCTCTGCAAGAGAAAGTAATTAGTGAAACTACTAGTTTTTTATCGACTGGTGGTATTAGAATTGGTGAATGGTTTTTTCCTGACTGGAAATCTGGAGGACACGGACAAACTAATGTGCGTAAAGCTATTGCTGAATCAGTTAATACTTTCTTTTATTACGTAGGTGGTGGTTATCAAGATTTTGTAGGATTGGGTGTTGATCGTTTAGTTAAATATTCTAAATTATTTGGGTTAGGCGTAAAAAGTGGCATTGATTTGCCAGGAGAGGCTAGCGGTTTTGTGCCAACCAAAGAATGGAAAAAAACTACTAAAAAAGAATCTTGGTATATAGGTGATACTTACCATTTCGCCATTGGTCAGGGTGATGTGCTAGTTACTCCTTTGCAAGTTGCTAATTTTACGGCAGCTGTAGCTAATGGTGGTAAATTACTGGAGCCACACTTAGTATCAGCTATTTTAGACTCTAATAACAATAAAGTGTCTGATGTAGCCCCTAAAATAGTTAGAGAAAATTTTATTGATGCTTATAATAATCAAGTAGTTCGTGAGGGGATGCGCCAAACAGTGTTAGCTGGTTCAGCTCGTAGTTTGCAAGTACTGCCTGTAACCTCGGCCGGAAAAACTGGTACTGCTCAGTGGTCTAGTAAAAAGGCTAACCATGCTTGGTTTACTGGCTTTGCTCCTTATGAAAACCCTCAAGTAGTTATTACTATTATGGTAGAAGAAGGAAAAGAGGGTAGTTCAGTAGCGGTTCCAATGGCCCGTGATATCTTAAAATGGTACTTCGGAGGACGAGATAAAGATGCTGTTCCATTAATTCCAATAGTGCCAAACGCCTCTACTACAGCCTCAACTACAGCTTCTTCAACGGAAGAAGTCTACTTGGATTAAGCTTATAACTAAACCTATATAGTTACTAATTAGCACTCACTTGACAGGAGTGCTAATTGTTTTATATAATGATTTAGCAGAATTATCTATATGATTAGTAAGCGCAAAAAGACAATTTTAAGGACTATTATTAAAGAGTATGTTAAAAATGCTCAGCCAGTTTCTTCTGGTATGTTAGTCGCTAAATATAAGCTAGATGTTTCGCCGGCTACTGTTCGCAATGATATGGCTGAATTGGAGGAGGAAGGGTATATTTTTCAACCACACACCTCAGCTGGTCGCGTGCCCACCGAATTAGCTTATGAGTTAGAATTAGAAGCTATTAGGGCTGAAACTCAAAAGTCTTTAAAAGATGCTGACATAGAACTTTTAGAAAATTTATTTTCCTATGAAGAAGCTGGTGCTAAACAAACAGCTAAAGCGATTGCGGAATTATCAAGCGGAGCAGTTTTCTGGGCTTTTCATAAAAATGATTTATATTATACTGGTCTTTCTAATTTGTTTGCTCAACCAGAATTTAAACAGTCGGATACGGTTTATGACGTTTCAGTAATTATTGATCATTTAGAGGAAATTATTAATGATGTTTTTGAAAAAATAATCGACGGTGAACAAGTTATGATTGGTTCAGCTAATCCTTTTGGTAATTTTTTAAGCACAGTTTTAGTTAAATATAAAAAAGATAAGAAATCTGGTATTTTCGGTATCATGGGTCCAACTCGTATGGACTATGCTAGAAATTTAGCTTTAGTTAATTTTATCAAGAAGAAGTATGAATAACAGTTTACCAGCTATTAACGGCTATTTAGTTAATAAGTCGGGAGAGATTTTACTTCTTAAAGAATCTGGTGGTCATTTATGGCTTGCCTTATCAGGACTTATTAAAGACTTAGAGCCAGTAGTAGCGTTAAAAAATAAAGCCCAAAAAGAATTATCTTTACAGATTAATGACGCCCTATTTTTTGATGCCGGGTTAGTGGATAATATCTTAATGAATAGATATTTGGTAACTGATTATTCTGGTGAGCTTAAACTGGGCAATAAATATGAAAAATTTAGATGGGTACCGCTTGAAAAAGTAGCCGAAACAGAAGATGTGTGCCCCTATGTAAAATCAGCTGTGAATAAAATATTAAAAATTATGATGACAATTAAACCAGGAATTTATAAACATTATAAAGGTGGAGAATATAAAGTTTTAACGGAAGCCAAAAACTCTGAAACTAAAGAAGTTGAAATAGTATATCAAGATACTAGTGATGAATCTAAAGTGTGGGTAAGATCTAAAGCCATGTTTCTAGAAGAAGTGGAAACAGATGGTGAAGCTAAACCTCGCTTTGAATTTATTAAAGAAAGCGAAGAAGACAACTGGGAGCATCAATACAAATTAGCTCTAGCTGATTATCAGAATTTACTTAAAAAAACCGCTGCCGATAAAACAGAATTTGCTAAATATGCTATTGCTGACTTATTAGAAGATATTATTCCTGTGTATGATCATTTAAAATTATCACTACTAGGGCTATCTACTGAAGAAGAAAATAATGCTTGGGCTCAGGGCGTAAAATATGTTTTAAAACAATTTAAAGATGTTTTAGAAGCTCGTGGCGTAGAAGAAATAAAAACAGTAGGTGAAAAATTTGATCACAATACTATGGAGGCACTTGAGGGTGAAGGTGAAATAGTAACCAAAGAAATAATGCCCGGTTATAGGTTGAATGGCCGGTTAATTAGAGCCGCTAAAGTGGCCGTTTAAAAAATATAAGTCATAATCTAAGTATTTATATCTATTTAGTCCTATCTAAATTTTATAAATAACTTTCTAAAGTTTTATGTCTCTTATTAAATGGACTCCATTCTTCGCCGATACGCTCGGCTTTGATGATATGGATAAGGCTTTATCTGGCATGTTGCCAGCTGTGGCTGGACGTGAATTTGGTTTTACGCCAGCTGTGGATGTTTATGAAGATAAAAATAACATTATTGTGGAAACCCAATTAGCCGGTATTGATCCTAATGATGTAAATATCTCCATTGAACACGACACTTTATATATTAAGGGCGAAAGCGAAAAAAAGAGTGAAGTTGATGAAAAAAATTATTATCGCAAAGAGATTAGACGAGGTTCTTTTTATCGCTCTATTTTATTACCAACTCAAGTAAGTGGTGATGACGCTAAGGCGGTAACTGAAGGAGGAGTACTTAAAATTACTATTCCTAAAGCTTCTAAGACTGAGCCAAAGAAAATTAAAATTGAAAATAAGAAATAATATTTTGTCGGCGCTCTCGGTGCTTCTAAATAAAAGCACCGGATTGTGTCGATAAAATAATTAATTAAAAAATATATGGGAAAAATTTTAGGAATTGATTTAGGAACAACCAATTGTGCGATGGCTATCATGGAAGGTGGTTTACCAAAAATATTAGAAAATATTGAAGGTAATCGCACTACTCCATCAATCGTAGCTGTTTCTAAGAGTAATGAGCGTTTAGTAGGAGCTGCCGCTAAAAGACAGGCTGTTATTAATCCTGAGAGCACAGTTTATGCTGTTAAACGTTTAATTGGTCGTCATTTTAATGACGAAGAAGTGCAGCGCGATTTAGGCACTATGCCTTATAAAATTGTGCAAGCTGGTGAAGGAGTTAAAGTAAAAATGGGAGACAAAGAATATACTCCTCAAGAAGTTTCAGCTATGATTTTATCTAAATTAAAGGCGGATGCTGAGGCTAAAACTGGTGAAACAATTACCGAGGCTATTATCACTGTGCCTGCTTATTTTGATGACGCACAGCGCCAAGCTACTAAAGATGCCGGGCTTATTGCTGGTCTCGATGTTAAGCGTATCATCAATGAACCAACAGCAGCTGCTTTGGCTTATGGTTTTGATAAAAAGCAAGGTCAAAAAATTGTAGTTTATGATTTAGGTGGTGGTACTTTTGATGTTTCCGTATTAGACATTTCAGCTGATACAGTTGAAGTAAAAGCTACTAATGGCGATACTCACCTAGGTGGTGAAGATTTTGACAAGAGAATTATTGATTGGATTATTTCTGAATTTAAAAAAGAGCAGGGTATTGATTTATCTAAAGATACTTTAGCTTTGCAACGTATTAAAGAAGCAGCTGAAAAAGCTAAGATTGAATTATCAACTGCGCAGGAAACAGAAATTAATCAACCATTTATTTCGACCGATGCTAATGGCCCTAAGCACTTAGTCATGAAAATTTCACGTGCTAAATTAGAAGAGTTAGTTGGTGATTTAGTAGCTAAAACTATTGAACCTTGCAAGAAAGCTTTGGCTGATTCAGGTTTTAGTTTAAGTGATATTAATGAAGTAGTTATGGTGGGTGGTATGACTCGCATGCCTTTAGTTCTTCAAAAGGTTAAAGAATATTTTGGTAAAGAGCCAAATTTAAGCGTTAACCCTGATGAGGTAGTAGCTATGGGTGCAGCTGTTCAAGCTGGCGTGCTACAAGGTGATGTTAAAGATGTTTTATTGTTAGATGTTACTCCACTTACCTTAGGTATTGAAACTATGGGTGGCGTAGCTACTGCTTTAATTGACCGTAACACTACTATTCCAACTTCAAAATCACAAACTTTCTCTACAGCCGCTGATAGTCAGAGCAGTGTAGAGATTCATATTGTTCAAGGAGAACGTCCAATGGCTCATGACAATAAGACTTTAGGTAGATTTATTTTAGACGGAATTCCTGCTGCTCCTCGTGGTGTACCTCAAATTGAAGTTAAATTTGATATTGATGCTAATGGTATTTTAAATGTTAGCGCGACCGATAAGGCTACGAGTAAAGTTCAGAAAATTACTATTACCGCTTCTTCTGGTTTATCTAAGGATGAAGTAGAGAAGATGAAAAAAGAAGCTGAACTTCACGCTGAAGAAGATAAGAAAAAGAAAGAAGAAGTGGAAATGGTTAACCAAGCTGATTCTGTTATTTTCTCTAGCGAAAAAATGATTAAAGAATCAGGGGATAAGATGAAAGCTGAAGATAAAACTGAGTTAGAAGCTAAAATTACTGATCTTAAAAAAGTTAAAGAAGCTAATGATTTAGAAGGTATTAAAAAAGCTTTAGAAGAAGTAAATACAGTAGCTCAAAAGATTGGTGCTGCTATGTATCAATCTAATGCTGCCGCCGGTCCAGAAGCTGGAGCTAATCCTGAAGCTGCTGCCGAAGAGAAAAAAGAAGATGTAGTAGAAGGAGAAGTAGAAGAAAAGAAATAATAATTTGTTTTCTCATAGATTGCCTTTGTTCCGCCAGCTGGCGGATGCAAGGGCAATTGATTAAGAATATAAAAACATGTCTAAAGATTATTACAGTGTTTTAGGTGTTGCTAAAAATGCCAGTGCTGATGAAATTAAAACAGCTTTTCGTAAAAAGGCTCATGAACATCATCCTGATAAAGGCGGTGATGAAGAAAAATTCAAAGAGTATAACGAAGCTTATCAAGTTCTAGGCAATAAAGAAAAGCGTCAGCAATACGATCAGTTTGGTTCGTCTTTTCAAAATGGCCAAGCTGGTGGCGGCTACGGACAAGGTGGTATGGGTGGTTTTGATTTTTCTGGTTTTCAAAATGGTGGTGTAGATATGGATGATTTATTTGGTGGCTTCGGTGATATTTTTGGTTTTGGTGGGGGCAGATCTTCATCAAGGGAGTCACAAGCTGGTCAAAGTTTAGAATTCTTTTTAGATATTGATTTTAAAGATGCTATTTTTGGTTGTGAAAAAGAAGTTTCTTATGAACGCTTAGTGTCATGTTCCACTTGCTCTGGCAGTGGCCATAAACCAGGCACCAAAGTAGAAACTTGTTCCCAGTGTGGTGGTAAAGGACGCGTGATGGGAGTACAACGTACCATTTTAGGAAATATTCAAACCCAAGTACAATGCCCTAAGTGTCACGGAGAAGGCAAAATAGTTTCAGAGTATTGTTCGGATTGTAGTGGTAAAGGTGTTAAGAGAGAAAAAGATAGTTTTAAAGTTAAAGTTCCGGCTGGTATTAATGATGGCGAGTCTTTACGCATTCGCGGTCGCGGTGACGCTGGAGTTAAAGGTGCTCCAAGCGGTGATTTATTTTTAAGAATGAGAGTTAGAAAAAATTCAGATTTTGAAAGAGTTGGTTTTGATATTAAAAATGATAAGTCAATTAGTGTGACCCAAGCTATTTTAGGAGATAAGATTGAAATTAATACCGTTCACGGTTTAATGACCTTAAAGATTCCAGAAGGAACTCAGTCTGGCACAGTTTTTAGATTAAAGGATAAAGGCGTCCCTAAGCTAAATGGTAAAGGTGTTGGTGATCATTTTGTTAAAATTAATGTAATAATACCTAAAAGTTTAACAAAGAAGCAAAAAACCCAGTTGCAAGACCTTAACATCTAACTTGTTAGAAGAGTCGTTATTTTAGTAGGGTTGTCAAAAATAAAATTTAGGTTTATATTGTATGCATAATAAACCTAGTTTATGAAAGACAACAATTTGGCGACAGCTCTAAGAGTATTTGCTAATGTGTCTATCTGGATCGCCATTCCAGTTATTATTGGTGTGTTTTTAGGTCAATATTTAGATACAATTTTCCATACAGAACCCTGGTTATTTTTAACCACTATAGGGTTCTGTTTTTTAGTATCTATGTATGGTTTAGTAAAAAACGCTAAAAAAGAATTTAAAAAGATTGAGAATGACGCTCAACAAGAAAAACAGAAATAAAAATTATGTCGACTGAAACGGTAACTTCTGAAAATCAGGCTCTTCACGGGGAATTGATTCATGAAAATACATTATACGCTGAACCGATTGCTCATATCGGTTCTTTTGGTATCACTAATTCCTTGATGACCTCTGGCTTAGCTTTATTAATTGTTGTTATTTTAAGCGTAGCTATTGGTCGTAAGATTAAAAAGGTGCCCACTGGTTTGCAAAATGTCATGGAAATGATAATAGAAGGTTTTCTTGGTATTTTTGATGGCGTCACCAATAGTCGTGCTAAATCTTTACAGTTTGCACCACTAGTTTTAACTTTCTTTTTCTTTGTCCTAATTAATAACTGGCTAGGTATTATTCCTGGAGTTGGTTCTATCGGACAAGTAGTCGCTCATAATGGCGAACAAATTTTTGTACCTTACTTACGTGGCGGAACAGCTGATTTAAATACTACTTTAGCTTTAGCTACTATTGCTGTGGTTTTGAGTCATATTATTGGTGTGCTAGCTATTGGTTGGTGGAAATATTTAAATAAGTTTATTAATATTAAAGCTTTTTTAGAAATTCCCGGTAAAGTGATGAAAGACCCGATGGTCTTATTAGTTAATCCAATCAAAGCTTTCGTGGGACTAATTGAAATAGTTGGTGAAATGGCTAAAGTAGCTAGTTTATCTTTTCGTTTATTCGGTAATGTTTTTGCGGGGGAAGTGTTGCTAGCTTCTATGTCAGCTATTCTAGCTTATGGTGTGCCAATTCCATTTTTGTTTTTAGAAGTTTTAGTTGGACTGATTCAGGCTCTAATCTTTGCGATGTTAGTACTTACATATTTAACTATTAACACCACTGCTGAAGAGCATTAAACTTATTTATTTTTAGAATTAATTTATAAAATTATGGAAAATGTTATGTTAGCCAAAGCTTTGGCCATCGGATTAGGTTCATTTGGTCCAGCTATTGGTATCGGTTTAATTGGTGCTAAAGCTATGGAAGCTATTGGCCGCAACCCAGAAGCAGCTGGAAAAATTTTAGTTCCAATGTTGCTTGTTTCTGCTTTCGCGGAAGCTGTTGCTATTTACGCTTTAGTTATCGCCTTCAGTATTAAATAGTTGTTTAACGCATTTCCTCTAAATTTATTTAGGGGAAAACGCTAGATTATTATTAAAAACAAATATGGAATCATTAATTTCAACCTTTCACTTGGATTTAAAATTGTTTATTGCTCAATTAGTTAATTTCTCAATCGTCTTTTCGGTTTTGTATTTTTTTGCCTTTAAACCACTAGTTAAAGTAATGAGCGAGCGCAGTGAAAAAATTGCTAAGAGCTTAAAAGAGGCTGATGAAATAGAAGCTAGATTATCAGCTACTGAAGTTGAGCAAACTGATATTATTTCGGCTGCTAAAAAACAGGCTAATTTAATTATTGAGGAGGCCGATAAAAAAGGAGAAGAAAGACGTGTTGAAATGTTAGCTCGCGCTAAAGAAGAAATTGCTGCTGTTATTAATAATGAAAAAGATAAATTAGCTAGACAAAAAGAGGAGTCTTTAAAAGAAATAAAAGCTGAAGTAGCTGATTTAGTAGTTTTAACAGTAGAAAAATTATTACACGAGAAAATGAATAGCGATAAAGATCAGGAATTTATTAAGAGTTTAGTTAAATAGTATGAAAATATCGGTTCTACAATATGCTATTAGTTTGTATGAGTCTGTTACTGATAAAACAGAATTAGAGATTAAAGATATTTTAAAGAATTTTGTTGTTTTGCTTGGCCGTCAACATGATTTAAACAAAGAGGCTGAGATTATCAAAGCTTTTAATGATTTGTGGAGCAGTAAAAATGGTGAAGTAATTGCTAGTTTGGTTTCTGCTCATCCTGTTACAGATAATACTCGCACTTTAATTGTTAATTATTTAAAAGATAAATCAGGCGCACAGCAAGTTATTTTAGATGAAACAGAAGATAAAAATTTGTTAGGTGGTTTTGTTTTGAAATACAATAATAAAGTTTTAGATGGTAGTTTGAAGAGTGGGTTAGAGAGTTTAAAATTGCAGTTAAAAGGTTAGTACTTTTATTTTAGAAAATAAAAAAGAGGCCTTGATTTTTAGGCCCCTAATCTGGTAACAAATTTTTTTGTGTCATGAAGTTTTCTTTTCCGGAGCAATTAAAAGAACTACGCAAGCAACTACGGCTTCTAAAAAGCCAATACCCCGACTTGCCATAACATTAGGCTCCAGTCCTAAGTAGCTAAGAGGTAATACTTCGGCGGCAGTTAAAGCGCCGATAACTAGTAATACCGCCCCAATGATCAAAACAACTTTCCGTTTCATTGTTTAAGTATTTTAAAGAAATTAACACTAGAAATAACTAAAATCAATTTACAATAAACTAAATTATATGTCAACAACGAAAGATTTCATTATTGAACAACTAAAATCAGAAATCTCAGGGTTCAAATCTGAAATTAGTGAAAAGTCAGTCGGACGAGTTTTAAAGGTATCTGATGGTATCGCTTTAGTTTCTGGTTTATCAGAAGCTATGATGAGTGAAATTCTAAAATTTAAAACTGAGCGAGGAGAAATTACTGGCGTAGCTTTAAACTTAGAAGAGAATTTAGTCGGTGCGATTGTTCTTGGTGATTTTACTGCCATTAAAGAAGGCGATGAAGTAACTGCTACTAAAAGAATTTTGGAAGTACCAGTTGGTGAAGCTGTTATTGGCCGTGTTCTCAATCCATTAGGAGAACCTGTTGATGGTAAAGGAAAATTAGATACTAATATTTTTTATCCAGTAGAAAAAATTGCTCCTGGTGTTATTACTCGTGCTTCTGTTAATCAACCAGTTCAAACTGGTATTAAAGCTATTGATGCCATGATTCCAATTGGTCGCGGACAACGCGAACTTATTATTGGTGATCGTCAGCTAGGAAAAACTGCTTTAGCTATTGATACAATTATCAATCAAAAAGGGCAGAACATGAAATGTATTTATGTAGCGATTGGTCAAAAGGAATCTAAGATTGCTAATATCGTGGCTAAATTAACTGAAGCTGGGGCTATGAATTATACCACTGTTGTATTAGCTGGAGCTTCTAATTCTGCTTCGTTATTATATATTGCACCATACGCTGGTTGTGCGATGGCTGAATATTTCTGTGATAAAGGAGAAGATGTTTTAATTGTTTACGATGATTTATCTAAACACGCTGTATCATATCGTGAAATTTCCTTATTACTTCGTCGCCCACCAGGACGTGAAGCTTACCCGGGTGATGTTTTTTATTTACATTCTCGTTTGCTGGAACGTGCTTGTAAGTTGAATAAGGATTTTGGCGGAGGTTCTATTACCGCCTTACCAATTATTGAAACTCAAGCCGGAGATTTGTCAGCTTATATTCCAACTAACGTTATTTCTATTACTGATGGTCAGATTTTCTTGGAGCCAGACTTATTTTATAAAGGTAATCGTCCAGCCGTTAACGCTGGTTTGTCAGTTTCTCGTGTAGGTTCTTCAGCTCAAATTAAAGCTATGAAAAAAGTAGCTGGCAAGATGCGTTTAGAAGCTGCCCAATATCGTGAATTAGCAGCTTTCGCTCAATTTGGTTCTGATTTAGACGAAGATACTAAGAAAAAATTAGAACGCGGCAAGAGATTATATGAAATCTTTAAACAAGATCAATATGAACCTTTGTCCGTTGAAAAACAGGTCTTAGCTTATTACTCTCTCATTAATGGTTTGATGGATAATGTGCCAGTTGAGCGTATCAGAGAATTTGAAGCAGGTCTTTATCGTTTTGCTGATTTAAACAATGAAGTTTTAGAACTCATTAAAACCAAAAAAGAATTAGATGTTGAAATAGAAGAAAAGATAAAAAGTTTAGTGAGTGATTATGGCGCTACTTTAGATTATTTAGTTTAATTTGTTATGGCTTCTACTAAAGAAATATCACGTCGCATCAAATCAATTGCCAGTACCAAGAAAATAACTAAGGCAATGGAAATGGTGGCTGCTGCTAAAATGCGTAAAGCTATTGAAGCAGTACTTAAAACTCGCACTTATGCTAATTTAAGTTGGGAGACTGTTTTACGTTTGGCTAGCCAAACGGAAAATGTTCATCCCTTATTAGCACCAAGATTAGAAATTAAAAAAGTAGCTATTATTTTAATTACTTCTAATCGCGGTATGTGCGGTGGTTATAATTCCGCTGTTATTAATAAGGTTAAAGCATCTATTGTAAAACATGATATTCCAACTGATTTTATTTTAGCTGGTAAGAAGGGAACAGTTATTTATAATCAAAATTATCAGGTAGCTGCTGAATTTGGTAAAGATGATTTATTATCTAGTGCAGCTGATATCTATCCAATTATTAATTTAGCTATCACTGATTATTTGGCAGGTAAATACGATAAAATTTTAGTAGCCTACACCGACTTTATTAATCCAGTTAAACAAGTTCCTCGCGTTAAACAATTATTGCCAGTTGAAACAGAATCAGCTGATGATTATTTAGGACTAGCTAGTTCCGATCAAAATATTGGAGTGAGTAAAGATATGATTAACGAAAAATCTCAGAAGCATTTAAGTAAGAATGGTATGGCCTATGATTTTGTTTTTGAACCTAGTGCCTCCGAAGTTTTAGACGTAATGATTCCGCGCTTATTAGAGGTTCAACTTTTTCAGGCCTTTTTAGAAGCTAATGCTTCGGAACATAGCTCTCGTATGACTGCTATGCATCAGGCTACTGAAGCGGCGACTGATATGGTTAGTGAACTTACTTTATTTTATAATAAGGCTCGTCAGGCTAGCATTACTTCGGAAATTGCTGAAATTTCAGCTGGTGCTAATGCTTTAGCTTAAATAAATTTATCAATAAAAATAATTTAAATAATATGTCCGAAAACAAGCAAAACCAAGGAATAATCAGACAAGTGATCGGCGTGGTCGTTGATGTTTATTTCGAAAATAATTTGCCAGAAATTTACACCGCTTTAGAGGTTGATTTAAATGGTAAAAAATTAGTTTTAGAAGTTGAACAACATACTGGTTCTAATGTAGTTCGCTGTATTGCCATGGGTACTACCGATGGTTTGCGTCGCGGTGACTTAGTTTATAATACCGAAGCTCCAATTAGTGTGCCAGTAGGTGAAGGAACTTTAGGTCGTATTTTAAATGTGCTTGGTGAAACCGTGGATGGTGGTAAAGAATTAGTGGCTACTAAAAAATATCCTATTCATCGCCCAGCTCCAAAGTTTGTTGACCAATCTAATAGCACTGAAATTTTAGAAACTGGTATTAAGGTTGTTGATTTAATTTGCCCAATCGTTAAAGGTGGAAAAGTAGGTATGTTTGGTGGCGCTGGTGTAGGTAAGACCGTTATTATTACTGAACTTATTCATAATATCGCTTCTGAGCATGGTGGTTATTCTGTATTTGCTGGTGTGGGTGAACGTACTCGTGAAGGTAATGATTTATTTCATGAAATGACTGAGAGCGGTGTTATTGATAAAGTATCAATGGTGTTTGGCCAAATGAACGAACCACCTGGAGCTCGTGCTCGTGTAGCTTTATCAGGTTTATCGATTGCTGAATATTTTAGAGATGAGCAACATAAAGATGTGTTATTTTTCGTGGATAATATTTTCCGTTTTACTCAAGCAGGTTCCGAAGTATCCGCCTTACTTGGTCGCATGCCCAGCGCTGTAGGTTATCAACCAACTCTTGCCTCTGAAATGGGAGAACTTCAAGAAAGAATTACTTCCACTAAAGATGGTTCTATTACTTCTATTCAAGCAGTTTATGTACCAGCTGATGATTTAACTGATCCAGCTCCAGCTACTACTTTTGGTCACTTAGATTCTACTGTGGTTTTATCTCGTTCTTTATCAGAACTTGGTATTTATCCAGCCGTTGATCCATTAGACTCCTCTTCAATTATTTTAGATCCTAAAGTAGTTGGCGTGGAACATTATGAGGTAGCTCGCAGTGTTCAGAAATTATTACAACGCTATAAAGACTTACAAGATATTATTGCTATTTTAGGTATGGAAGAATTATCGGATGAAGATAAAGTTATTGTGGCTCGTGCTAGAAAGATTCAGAAATTTTTATCACAACCATTTTTCGTGGCCGAAGCTTTTACTGGTCGTCCAGGAAAATATGTTAAATTAGCTGACACTATCCGTGCTTTTAGAGAAATTTTAGACGGCCTTCATGATGATAAGAGTGAAGATGATTTTTATATGAAAGGTGGTATTGAAGAAGTTGGTCAAAATTAATCAGTTTAAAAAGTTATGTCTGCTAATACTATCAAATTTGAAATAGTTACTCCGGAAAAAATAGTTCTTAAAGAATATATTGTTCGAGCTACTATTCCCACTAAATCAGGGGAGGTAACTATTTTACCAAATCACATTCCACTAGTTTCTATTTTACAAGCCGGTTTAATTGAAATAGAAAAAGCTGATGGTAGTTTAGATGTCATAGCTTTAACTGGCGGATTTTTAGAAGTGTTAAGTGATAAGATTGTTATCTTAGCTGACCGTGCCAGAAGGGCTGCCAACTTAGACGAAAAAGAAGTTGAAGAAGCTCTTCGTAAGGCGGAAAAAGCTAAATTAGATGCTCATCACTTGGATGATGTCGAATTTGCTGATATCTCAGCTAAGTTAGAAATAGAATTATTAAAGACTAAGGCTATTTCTCGCTGGCGTAAAATAAAAAATTTAGATAAATAAAATATTTAGATAAAAACAGAACATTAAAAATTTATGAACATGGAGAAGTATAATTTACAGTTACCAGACATCAGCCTCTTGCCGATTGTTAATAACAGCTTCCGTGCTATTTATCGCACTGTTGCAGGACAATATGATGAGAGGAGTTTTGCTATGGCCTTTTTTAAGGCGGCGCACTTTATTCATTTAAGAAATGAAAGAGCTGAAGATTTATTGTCGCCAGAAGTCTTGGAGTCAATGGAGACAAAAGCTCAGTATTTTCCTTTAGGCACGCCACGGTTTGTGGTTTGTATTGACGGACGCGTTCTAACTAAGCTGATTGCTTGTTTTCATGGTAACTCTTACCATGTTCCAGCTGGGGACACTAAGATTGACTTTCTCCCTCGTAAAGATGGTGATGGTGAATTATTTTTACGATCTGGTTTATTATCCAGCATTATCGATTCAACCATTAAAGAGCAAGGTTTTATTCATGAAGTACTTGATAGCCATTTGCATTGTGCAGCTGGCGGTTTAGGTGCTAATGATAGACATTGTTGCGAAGTAGTTGATGCCGGACTGTGGGATGATGTGAAGAGAAAAAAGGAGATGAAGAAGGCTATTATTGCTTACGGCCAAAAGAAACAAACAGGAACTCAGATTTTTGTGACACAAATGTCATTTAATCCTGATGATGGTTATGCTTTTTTTGGTTTAGATAAAAAAGAATCTTTAGAAATTGCTAAAGAGAGCGGCTATACTCATCACATGATTGATTTTTTGGTTAGCCAGGGGCATTTACTTTCTACTAAAAAAGTAGCTGAAGAATATTTTAAGGAATTATTTTTGGAACATTACTTTGAATGTGATTATCCTAAAAAGTATAATTTATCTACTCAATTGTTTTGGAAGAATTTTAGTTTAATGTCTTCTCAGGCTTTACCAGAATTAGAAAAGAAGGTTGCTAAGGTTTTAGAATTAACTGATGAAAGTGAAATTAAGCAAACTGCCGCTTTAATTTTGGCGAATGCGTATAATGGATTTTTACATAACCACCACGCTGATGGAAGTAAAAAAGAATATCCATACGCCAATCATAAAGAAAGTGTTATCACGGTTACTATTAGTGAGCGTGGTCCATTTTCTGGGGCTGAATCTTTTTTTGTTCATCCAGACTCACCTAGTATTTCATCTGAAATTAAATTAGGCCGCAGTTTGATTATTGGTAATCGCCAAAAAAAACGTATGTCTGCTTTAGAAATTGAGGCAGTTGATCAAGTTTTTGAAAGTGATTACGAGAAATATGCTCAAGCACCAGTTTTGTCTTTTTTCTTCCAGCGAACTTATAGAGAATTAAGTGAATCGGAAATTGAAAAACTACAAACAATTGATTGGTCGGATGTGGTGGAGATTGATTGGTATAATATGAGTAATCAGGATTTTTCCAGTTCTTATTTGGAAAATAAATGGCCAGGTATACCAGCGACGATTGCTTACACAATTAATCGTTTAAGGAGTCAAGCTATCTCTATCTATGAACCAAATCAATCAGCTACGGAAGACTTTTTAGCTGGTCGCATTATCCCTATTTGGGCCATTGCTGGTCCTAATCGAAGAATCTTTGGTATTGTACCGTTTGTTATGAATGGTTATAATGAATAATTTTTTAAGCCCCTGTCAAAAGGGGCTTTGTTTTATATATTTTGTCAATTGACAGCTTGGTTGGGCGTGATACAATAAAAAAGAGGTAATAAATAAATATTTTAATTTATGTGTAACTCTAAGATGTGTAATTGGCTAAAAGGCCTATTTGGAATGAAGAGCTGTTGCGAAAAAAAAGGTTGCTGTGAAGAGAAGGGTTGTTGCGAAGAGAAAAAGGCTGAAGAAACAACTACTACTCCTCCAATACAAGAGCCAGTAGCTCAAAACGAAACACCTGTAACTGAAAATCAGGAAGAACAAAAAGCCTAATAATTTATGAAAGAAAAAAAACACGCTTAGCGT
>JBAQCS010000065.1:0-4292 GCA_049294415.1 Patescibacteria group bacterium | reverse complement strand
AGCTAAAGGTGAGTCTTTAGACGACATTTTGCCGGTGGCTTTTGCGGCAGTTCGCGAAGCTTCTCGTAGATTACTAGGTAAACGTCATTATGATGTGCAACTTATTGGTGGTTTAATTTTACATCGCGGTCAGATTGCTGAAATGAAAACTGGTGAAGGTAAAACTTTAGTAGCTACTTTACCATTATATTTAAATGCCTTAGAAGGTAAGGGTGTGCACCTGGTGACTGTTAATGATTACTTATCTCGTGTGGGTGCTGGTTGGATGGCTCCGGTTTATCATGCTTTAGGCTTATCAACTAGTGTTATTGTTCACGACGAAGCTTATGTTTATGATCCAGAACATACCGATGAATCTCAATATGATGATCGTCTAAAGCATTTTAAGAGAATAGAACGCCGCGAGGCTTATCGTTGTGATATTACTTACGGAACCAATAATGAATTCGGTTTTGATTATTTACGCGATAACATGGTGGGTAATTTGGCTCAAACCGTACAACGTGATCTTCACTATGCCATTGTTGATGAAATCGATTCTATTTTAATTGATGAAGCTCGTACTCCTTTAATTATTTCTTCAGCTGCCGAAGAATCAACTGACAAGTATTTTAAATTTTCTGAACTAGTAGAACGTTTAGTTGAAAACGATGATTATAATGTTGATGAAAAACAACGCGCCGTTACTTTAACCGAAGGCGGTTTAAATAAGATGGAAAAGTTGTTGGGCGTTGAAAATATTTATGTGGCTGGTGGTATTAAAGATGTGCATCACATTGAACAAGCTTTAAAAGCCCGTGTTTTATTTAGACGTGATAGAGATTATGTAATTCGTGAAGATGAAATTATTATCGTTGATGAATTTACTGGTCGCATGATGCCAGGTCGTCGCTATAGCGAAGGACTTCACCAAGCTATTGAAGCTAAGGAAAGAGTAAAAGTCCAGAAAGAATCTCAGACTATGGCGACTATTACTTTCCAGAATTTATTCCGTGCTTATAAAAAGTTATCAGGTATGACTGGTACCGCTGTTACTGAAGCCGAAGAATTTCATAAAATTTATAAATTGGAAACAATTGTTATCCCGACTAATAAACCAAACATTCGTCAGGATGGCAATGATTTTATTTACCGCACTGAAGAGGATAAGTTTAGAGCTGTAATTCGTGACGTAAAAGAACGCCATGATAAAGGCCAACCAGTTTTAATTGGTACTATTTCGATTGAAAAAAATGAGGTATTAGCTGACATGATGGAGCGTGAAGGACTTCACCCTAAAATGTTGAATGCCAAGAACCACCAAAAAGAAGCGGAAATTATTTCTGATGCTGGTCGTTTAGGCGGCATTACACTAGCTACTAATATGGCTGGTCGTGGTGTTGATATTATTTTAGGTGGCGCGCCTAATTCTGATAGCCCAGAAGATGTGGCTAAATTTGAAGAGGAGCAAAAGAAAGTTGTTGAGCTTGGCGGTTTACACGTTGTTGGTACTGAACGCCATGAATCACGCCGCATTGATAATCAGTTACGTGGTCGTGCCGGTCGTCAGGGTGACCCTGGTTCATCTCGTTTTTATGTTTCCACTGAAGATGATTTAATGAGAATTTTTGGAGGAGATAGAATGAAAAATGCGATGAGCATGTTGAATGTACCACCAGATATGCCGATTGAAAGTAGTATTATTTCTAAGTCCGTGGAATCTGCTCAGAAGAAAGTGGAAGGTAATAACTTCGACATGAGAAAACATTTAGTAGAATATGACGATGTTATTAATAAACATCGTGAAGCTATTTATCGCCGCCGCCGCGAAATTTTAGAAATTGCTGAAGGGGAAGGCGAGCACGATGATAAAACTTTATCTGATATTGTTTTGGAATATATTAAAACAGAAATTGATAAGATTGCTGAATTTAATTGTGCAGGTGATGTTAAGGATTGGAATTTAAATGAACTGATGGAATCAGTGCGTACTATTTTTAACGTGACACCAGATGAGAATGAAAAAGTTGTAGCACTAGCTAACGGTGAAAATCACGATACTAAATATGATGTCGTGTTATATCTTAATGAATTAGCTAAGGCTAAATATGACAAGTTATTTGCCGATTTTAAAGGCGTGGGCGTTGACTTTAAAGAAGTAGAAAAAGGCATTTTGATTCGTTCAATTGACCAAATGTGGGTAGAGCACTTAGAGACCATGGATTACCTTCGTGGTAGCATTGGTCTTCGTGGTTACGGCCAACGTGATCCATTAGTAGAATATAAAAAAGAATCTTTTAGAATGTATCATGAGCTTAATGATTTAATCAGAGGTCAAGTAGTTTATTCAATTTACAAAACTGGTGAGTCCATTCAAATGGCGCCAGAAATCGTGATGAGTTTAGCTAAGGATGAAGAACCTAAGAACTTAAAATTTGCTGGAGCGATTAAAGAAGCAACTGACAATCCTCACGGTGAAAGCTTAGATTTAGTTCATGAAAAAATGAAAGACGCTGACGGACAAGCTGTCGGTAGAAATGATTTGTGTCCATGCGGTAGCGGTTTGAAATATAAAAAGTGCCATGGGAAATAAAAATATGCTAACTCAGAACTTTCTTGATACCTTAAAATTAATTTCTCAGAGATTTAATGAAAATAATTTTATTTGGGCTGTTATTGGTAGCACTAATCTAGCCCTGCAAGGAGTAGATATTGTTCCACGAGATATGGACATTATCTCTACTATGGATGTTCTGCCAAAAATAAAAAGTATCTTTCCAAAATATGAGGTGGCCGAGATTGAAGAAAGAGGATCGGCTATTAGTGGTTCTTATTGGCGTGTGGTCATACATATTAATGATATTGAAATCGAAGTGCTAGGAGAAAAAGACAATGGTATTTACGCTGATAGATTATTAGCTGGTCAGAAGATTGATGTTGTTCTTGATGGTGCTAGTATTTCTTGTTTAGCCCTAGAATCAGAACTCCAAGCTTATAAAGAGACTGGTCGTCAGAATAGAGTTGATTTAATTGAGAATTTTTTATTATCAAATAAATAATATGGAAAATTGTATTTTTTGCAAAATAATAAAAGGTGAGGCTGAGGTTAAGAAAATCTATGAAGATGACTTTGTTTTAGCTTTTGCTACTCGGGGCCCAGTAAGTGAAGGGCATACTTTAGTTATTCCCAAAGAACACTGTGAGAATATTTTAGATATTTCCGCTGAATCATTAGCTAAAGTTATGGAAGTAACTAGAAATTTATCTTTAAAAATGAAAACAGAAGTGGGAGCAACTGGCGTTAATGTTTTACATGCTGCTGGCGCCGATGCTCAGCAAAGTGTTTTTCATTTTCACCTTCATATCGTCCCACGTTTTCCTGATGATGGTCTAGATTTATGGTTTAAGGCTGGTATTGAAAAAAAGTAATATTTAGCTGTAGGGCAAGAATAAATATCTTGCCTTTACTTTAGCCATTTTTTATATAGGTAAAAGTTAAGGTTTTCTTTATAAAATCTTAAACGTATCTTGAACTGGGTTTTGTTAAAATGATTAATGTAATAATTAATCATTAAAAGTATGAAAAAAGAAGAATTAAATCAGGGGGTAATCTTATTTCAAGACCAAGAAATAAGAAAAATATGGGACGACGAACATGAAAAATGGTATTTTTCGGTTATTGATGTTGTGGCGGCTTTATCTCAATCCGTGAGACCTAGAAAATATTGGGATGATCTAAAAAGAAAGTTGGTTGAAGAGGGTAGTCAGTTGTCCGAAAAAATCGGACAACTGAAATTTTTAGCTAAAGATGGTAAATATTATTTGTCGGATGCCGCTGATACTGAAACTATATTTCGTTTAGTTCAGTCCATCCCTTCTCCTAATGCTGAACCTTTTAAACTTTGGTTAGCTCGAGTTGGTTATGAGAGAGTTGAAGAGGTTGAAGACCCAGAGAAAGCTATTCAGAGAGCTATGGCCACTTATTTAAAGAAAGGTTATTCTAAGAGTTGGGTTGATTTGAGGCTTAAAAGCATTGAAATTAGAAAAGACTTAACTAGTGAGTGGGGTGAAAGAGGTATAAGTGCTCCTAACGAATTTGCAATTTTAACTGATGATATCACTTTTGCTTGGGCTGGTTTAAAAATCAAAGATTATAAAAAAGTTAAAGAACTTAAAAAAGAAAATTTGCGTGATAACATGACTAATTTGGAATTAGTATTAAATATGTTAGCCGAAACTACAACAACTGAAATTTCTAAAGTCAAAAAGCCTCAAACTTTTCATGAAAATAGATTGGTAGCTAAGCAGGGCGG
>JBAQCS010000064.1:0-1696 GCA_049294415.1 Patescibacteria group bacterium | reverse complement strand
TTCGTGGTGAGATTGAAAAACGCCCCGATGACAATCCAAAAACAATCAAAAATCGTCTCAAAATTTATGAGGCTGAATCGGATAGCGTTATTAATTTTTATAAAAATAAACTTTTCGAACTAAGTGGCGAGGGGTCACAAGATGAAATTTTTAATCGCCTATCTGATACTATTAAAAACCTGTAGCCCAATAAACCCTTAACAGCAAAAGTTGTTAAGGGTTTTTTATTTGTAATATTTGTTCTAACAGAGTTAGGGGGGTAATAAAGCCTCTAACATTATTAAAAAATAGCCCCTATTTCAGGGCTATTTAAAATTGCGGGGAGTGAGGAACGCTATTCACACTGAGATTTATAAAAATGCCAATGAAAATTAAGAAATGTAATGTTTTTATTTATTAATCTCTATAATAAACTCATTTTCCGTTTCACTTAAAGATTTTTTATATATTTTTGAAAAAATAATTTCAAAATTATTATAATAATAGTGTTTATCCAATGAAGATATTAATTGTTTTATTTTTACCAAGGAATATTTTCTTATCAAAAAATTAACAAATAGGGCTGAGATAGTATAAGCTCCAAAATTTACATTTTCATTCCAGCCTCTTTGAGTATCTAATTTTTTACAAAAATTATCCTCAAGATAAACAGGTTCTACATTTTTCTGATGTTGTTTAGCAATATAAGCCGCAAATCCTTCATTTAACCACATCGGAATAGCCCTTCCCTTAGCTAAATTATCTATAAATAAGTGGGTAAATTCGTGTTTTAAAATAGGTAAAAATTCATTTTTGCTATGACTACTTTCATTCTGCATCGCCATCGGACTCAAAATATCTATTTCATTATTATCAGACGTATTAGCCACCAACCATGATTCTGTTTGCCTATTTAAAAATTTATTAAAATCTACTCTATTATTATAAACACGAACTGTAATATTTGTAGTTTTAATTAAAAAAGTTTTGTACACAAAATTAAAGGCTTTTGAAACCTCTAATTCAATTTTTTTAAAATCATTTCCACTATAAATCACTTTAATCATAAATATATTATACATAAAGTAACAAAAAAAATAAAGCCAAGAGTTTTTACCCCTTGGCTTCTGAAGAATTAATTACTTATTGCATGAATTATTGCAAGACACACAATTTACACACTGGCAACCACCTTTAGCAAGGACTCCGTTCAACATTTCTGAAGCGCTCACAGTTGGGGCTCGGTTAACAACCGATGAAGAATTTACAAAAAAACTGCTAATCATTTTAAACACCTCCTTTCGCTTTTTTTAATTAATAATCGAAATTATCTTACTTTTTATAAATTTACTTATTACTGGAACAATCAATTCTTCGGAAAAATTGAAGTCTTTAATTAAACCATTGACAGTAAAATTATCTTTTTTCTGAAGTTCTTTAATAAAATTAAAGCCTTCATCGGTACAAAATTCAATATTATTATAAACATACACAATCCAGCCAAATTCTTCCTTTCTAAATCTAACATTATCAGCAATCATCAATAAATCACCGTTTTTAAAGTTAAGTATTTTTTCAGTTGGCAACTTTTTAATTCTATCAAAATCCATAATTGGCTCAGTCATATACATATCATTGCCATCGTAGCAACCATTTATAGTTTTTGCAGACATACGACAACCACCTTCACAAATAATGTTAGCATTACACTCTGTAC
>JBAQCS010000063.1:0-19270 GCA_049294415.1 Patescibacteria group bacterium | reverse complement strand
GCGACTCTAATTAAAGGACAAAAGATTAGCGATAGTTTAAGTATTAAACGCGATTTATCTTATCCTGGAATTGTGGCTTCAGAAAGTGAGGCTAAAATTATAGCTAAAACTTCCGGTACCGTAACTGGTTTTAATGTTAAGACTGGTGACACTGTGTCAGTAAGTCAAGAATTAGGTAAAGTAGATGATGTAGGAGGTAGTCGTTTTAATTCCAACTCTTTTAAAGCTAAACAAGTTAAGCAAGCCCAAATTGCTGTAGCTCAAGCTCAATCAGCTTATGCTTTAGCTCAAACCAATTATAATAATTCTTTAGTTTCATCTGTTAAAGATTTACGCAGTGCTGAAATTGCTCGTGATCAAGCAGCTAAAGGACAGTCTAATTTAAATGATACTACAGCTGAAAGTTTAAAGAGTGCCGAGTTGGCTTATGAAACAGCTAAAATTGCTACTGAACAAGCTAAATTAAGTTTAGAAAATAGACAAAAACAATCAAGTCAGAATAGTGCTGATGTCAAAGACAATGCTGACATAGCAGCCGACTCAACTAGCGGTGCGGTAGGAACTATGATTAGTGGTGTAAATAATATGTTAGGGCTGGATGATAATGGCACTGTTTATGTTAGTTATAAAACTAATTTAGGAGCACTAAATTCTAGTTCTTATCAAGCGGCTAAAGCGGCTTATGATAATGTTAAAATTAAATATGCCACTTATACCGATCAGACATTTGTAAATTCTAGTGACAAGTTAAATGCTGCTATTACTTTAGCTGAAGAGGCTAAGAAGATGGTTGATGCCGCTAAGTATTTATTAGAAAAAACTATTTCATCTTCATCTTTACCTCAAAGCTCAACAACTGGCACATCTTTATCTGGTTTACAGCAATCAGTTTCAGCTTATCAATCGCAGATGAATACTATTTTGTCTTCTGCTAGAGCCGCGAGACAGGCTTTAGCTAATGTAGATTTAAATAATGATTCTTTGTCTGATACTTTGCAAAAAGCTTATGAGCTGGCTAAACAACAAGAAGCTTCAGCTGCTCAAAACCTAAATAATTTAAAAGTTGGTAGTTCTAGTCAAAAAGATCAAGCTGGTTTTTCATCTGACTTAGCGCAAAATCAATTCGAAAATACTAAGGTTAAAATTAATTCTCAAATCGCTGCTTCTAGATCACAAATGGAAAGTGCTCAGCTTCAATATACTAACGCTCAAGTTAATTTACAGAATTTATTTGATATCCATTCTTTAATTTCTCCTATTTCCGGAACACTGACTAGAAAGTTAGTTAATGATGGTGATACTGTTTCAGCTGGTCAGTTAGTGGCAGCTGTTAGTCAAACTGATAATTTGAAAGTCCAATTTTATATTGAGTCAGAAAGACTCGTTGATATTACACCTGGACTAGTAGCTACAGTTGAAGCTAATGATGGTCAAACTTATTCTGGTATTGTTTCTTCAGTGGCACAGCAAGCTGACCCAATTTCTAGAAGATTTTTAGCTGAAATTAATTTAGATAAAAAAGAAGGTTTAGTTATTGGTACGGTTGTTAATGTTAATTTATCTTTGAACTCATCAGTAGTAACTGGTTCTAATTCTATTATTCTGCCACTTTCAGCTTTAAATGTAGGGCAAAACTTAACTACTATTTTTATTTATGACAATGGAGTTGCTAAAAAAAGTACAGTTGAGGTTAGTGAAGTGATGGGTGAATTTGCCAAGATAAAAACTGACTTAGGTTCGGATGTTATGGTAGTAGTTGACGGTAATAAAATGTTAGAAGAAGGTCAGCCTATTAAATTTAACTAATTCCACAAAATTATATGCATATAGATTTAAAGCATTTAGATGATGATGTAATTAGCTCCGAAACAACTAAATCAGCTGTTAAAACTTCTGACCATCTCTATTTAGAAAAGTTAGAATTTAACCCAGAGCTTCGTAAGAGTTGGCTTAATTTTTTTATTGTTAATTTTCGTGTAGTTATTCTGATGATTATTCTGCTTACTGGTTTAGGTGTTTATTCTTTTTCGGTCTTACCTCGTGAATCAAATCCTGAAGTAAAAATTCCTTATGCGGCCGTAGTTACAACTTATCCTGGTGCTTCGCCAAGTGACATTGAAGAATTAGTGACTAAGAAAATAGAAACAAATTTATCAGGATTAAAGAATGTTAAAAAAATTACTTCTAGCTCTTCCAATTCTATTTCCATGATTAGCATCGAGTTTGATGCTAAAGCTGATTTAGATGACTCTATCCGTAAGCTGCGTGATCAGGTAAATAGCGTAAAAACTAAACTACCAAAAGATGCTAATGAGCCAATTGTTAAAGAAATATCTTTTGATGATACGCCTATTTGGACATTTTCTATTTCTGGTCCTTATGATGGTTTTGTTTTAAGACAAGCTGGTGATGATTTAAAAGATGATTTAGAAAAAATTGCTGGTGTTCGTGAAGTTAGCGTCTCAGGTGGAGATGAAAGAGAATTCCAAATTAATTACGATCCCTCTAAATTAGCTTTTTATAATTTATCTACCGCTAGTGCTAATTCAGCGGTAGCCTCTATTAATACGGCTATTCCAGCTGGAAATTTTGATGGAACGGCCTATTCTTATTCAGTTAGATCTGATAGTCGTTTTTATGATGTAGAACGATTAGGTAATACTCCATTATCTCACACCGAAGACGGTGCTATTATTTATCTTAAAGATGTAGCTGAAGTTAAAGAAGGGGCTATCAAAAAAACTATTTATTCTAGATTATCAACTAATGGACAAGCTCCTCAAGCTAACGTTACTTTGCAGGTTATTAAAAAAACAGGAGGCAATGTAATTGATACTATTGATGAAGGGAAAAATGTAGTTGAAGCTCAACTTAAAAAGTTGCCATCAGGTATAACTTATAGCACGACAGTTGATATGTCTGATCAGATTAATAAAGACTTTAATCAATTGACTCACGATTTTATCTTAACCATCTTTTTAGTTTTTACTATTTTATTTTTAATCGTTGGGTTTAAGGAAGCACTAGTTGCCGGGCTGGCTGTGCCGTTAGTATTTTTTGCTACTTTTGGCGTTATGCTTTTTGCAGGTATTACTTTAAACTTTCTATCATTATTCTCATTAATTTTAGCGCTTGGTTTGTTGGTTGATGATGCTATTGTGGTAGTGTCAGCTACTAAACAATATTTAAGAACTGGTAAGTTTACGCCAGAAGAAGCTGTGCTGTTGGTGTTAAATGATTTTAAAGTAGTATTAACTACTACTACACTAACTACCGTTTGGGCTTTTTTACCATTACTGATGGCCACTGGTATTATTGGTGAATTTATTAAATCAATTCCTATCACTGTTTCAGTAACTTTAATAACCTCTCTAATTATTGCCTTACTTGTTAATCATCCTCTAGCGGCTATTTTAGAAAGAATTAGGTTTACTAGAAAATTATTTTCTTTTTGGTTTATTGCCGCTATTTTAGCAGCTGTTTTGTGTGCCGTATTTTTTGGAATTACAGGTATTGTGATTGCTCTAATTTTATTAGGAATTAATGTTGCTTTAGCTCGTTGGTATCTGCGTGGCGGTAAAGAAAAATTATTAGCTAATAGCGAATTAGTAGAAAGGGAATGGCAGGACGATGATTTAATTAAACAAAAACTAATTGAGCAAGGTGCTCATGATAATGATAATTTTTGGAATAGATTTATGCATGGCATTATTCACTTTGACGTTTTCTTACCAATCTACGAAAAATATTTAAGAAAGATTTTAGTTACCAGTAAAATGCGTTGGAAGGTTTTAATTATAACTGGTTTTTTATTCGCACTAGCAATTGCTTTGCCAGCTGCTGGAATTGTAAAGAGTGAATTTTTTCCAGCTTCTGATGAAGAAATTATAACAATTAATATTGAAGCACCTAATGGATTGAAGTTAGATGAAACAGATAAGATTGCTTCTAAGGTAGAAAATAGATTATTAAAATATCCGGAAATTGAAAATTTTTCTACTATTATCGGACAAGGTGCATCTGGTGATAGCTTGTCATCTGGTTCTAATTCTTATAATAAAGCTTCTATCACTTTAAAGTTGAAGCCAGCTAAAAATAGGGATATTAAATCATATGAATTGGCTGATAAAATTAATTTAGATGTAGCTGATATTAAAGAAGCTACTATTAAGGCCGCTTCTTTAGCTGGAGGACCACCATCAGGAGCAGCTTTTGAAGCTCAAATTAAAGGTGACGACTTACAGACATTAGATAAAATAGCTCACGACCTAGAGCCAGCTTTAAAGAGTTTAGATGGAGTAGCTTCAACGGATATTTCTTTAAAAGAAACTCCAGCTGATTATACTTTTACACTTGATCCCGCTCGTTTAGAACTTTATAGTTTAAATGCTGCTTATGTTGGTTCAACTTTACGTATGGCTATTTCTGGAACAGAGGTGACCACTGTTATTAAAGATGGTAAAGAATTAAAAGTCATTGCTCGTTTTGCTGAAGATAAAATTCCTGATTTAACAGCTATTCAAAATATTCAAATTGTTAATTTAAAAGGGCAAACAGTTTTCTTAAAAGATGTAGCTAAGATTGAACTCAAACCAGCCATTGCTACTATTTCTAGAGTTGATCAAAAACGCACTGTAAAATTAACAGCTACTTTAAAAGGTGGCGCTAATGCAGCGGAGACTTTGCAACAATTTCAAGAAAAGATTAAGCCTTATAAATTTCCGACGGATTATGAAATTAAATATGGTGGTGAAAATGAGCAGAATGAAGAATCAGTCATGTCTATTTTAAGAGCCATGATGGTTACTTTCTTATTAATCATTTCTACTTTAGTTATTCAGTTTAATTCTTTCAAGAAAGCTATTATCGTTTTAATTACTATTCCTTTGGCTTTGATTGGAGTGTTCTTTGGTTTAGCTGTTAGTGGTATCTCTTTATCATTTCCAGGTTTAATCGGCATTCTAGCTTTGTTTGGTATTGTAGTTAAAAATGCGATTATTTTAGTTGATAAGATTAGTCTTAATTTAAAGAGTGGCATTCCGTTTGCTGAAGCGATTGTTGATGCTGGTAAATCAAGACTTGAGGCAATTTTTATTACTTCAATTTGTACTATCTTAGGTATTATCCCGATTACACTGTCTAGTGAAATGTGGAGAGCTCTGGGTGGTTCTATTATCTTCGGATTATTACTATCATCATTCTTAACTCTATTTATTGTACCGACTATGTTTATGACTTTTGTTAAAGATAAACATCGACCACTTCGATAAAAAGAAAAGGCCGCTCATTATGAGTGGCCTCTTTTTTTATTTTTCACTTACACCACCTCGGTAGAATAACCAAAATAATAAAAGGTATGTTCCGCCGATTACAGATGCCCAGCCGTTTATATTAATTAAACTAAGGCTATAAAAGTAGGAAACGATTAAACTTATTATACCGCTAAGAATTATTCCTAGACTGATAAGTAGTAAGCCCTTGATTAATTTAACACTTAGTTTGCGGCTAAGGTCAACGGCGGCTATGGCCAAGATCATTACCAGATAGATAATAAAAAAGAAATGGGTTGTAGCAATAGTTGATTCTTTGGCTTCGTTAATACAAAGAGATGTCCAAGTTACAATCCAGATTCCAGCATAGGCTATTAAAGCTATAGCTAGATTAACGAGTGTTTTAAAAGTACTATACATGACATTATGTCCTCCATTTTTTAGTGTACCAATATTTCATCACTAATAAGTGGCTTTGTCAAGATGACGAAAATAACTAAAAAGTTATACAATATAGCTATGGAAAATACCATGCCACTAGCCACTTTCTTCCGTCCTAAATCTTTAACGGAGTTTGTGGGGCAAGACAAAGTAGTCGGACCTGAGTCCTGGCTGTATAAAGCGATTATTAGCGACACTGTGCCGTCTCTTTTGTTGTGGGGTCCTCCTGGGTCAGGTAAGACCACTCTAGCTTTAATTATTGCTAAAGAGACTAAAGCAGAGTTTGTGCAAATTTCGGCGACTGATAGCGGTAAGAAAGATCTAGTTAAAATTATAGAGCGTGCTCGTGAGTCTAAGAGATTGGGTATTAAAACAATTTTATTTATTGATGAAATTCATCGTTGGAACAAAGCCCAGCAAGACGCGCTTCTTCCTCAAGTAGAAAACGGTATAGTTACTTTAATCGGAGCTACCACAGAAAATCCTAGTTTTGCTGTTAATGGCGCTTTGTTGTCTCGGGTAAAAGTTATTGTATTAGAAGCGCTAAACGAAAATGATTTAGCCATAGTCGTGAGTAGGGCGGCTAAGTCATTAGGGTTTAAAGCTAAGAAAGATGCTTGGAATTTTATCGCTAGAATTGCTAATGGTGATGCCCGTAAGGCTTTAAATGTATTAGAGAGTGTAGGTGAAGATAGTCGTCCAATTACTGTTGATTTAGTGAAACAGATTATTAATAAACCTAATTTATTATACGATAAGAACGGGGAAGAACATTACAACATTATTTCAGCCTTGCATAAATCAATGCGCGGCGGTGATGCTGATGCCGCAGTTTATTGGTTGGTCAGAATGTTAGAAGCTGGTGAAGATCCGTTGTATATTGCCAGACGTTTAATTCGTTTTGCTTCAGAAGATATTGGCATAGCTAATAATAGCGCTTTGCTTTTAGCTGACGCAGCTTATAACTCTTGTCATAAGATTGGTATGCCGGAGTGTGGTGTTATTTTGGCTCACACGGTTATTTATTTAGCTAAGTCACCTAAAAATATTTCTGCTTATCAAGCTTATGAATTAGCTAAAGCTGAAGTAGAGAAGAGTGGCAATTTACCAGTGCCACTACATATTCGTAACGCACCGACTAAATTAATGAAAGATTTAAATTATGGTAAAGGTTATAAATATACACCCGTGGAAGACTCCAGTTCACAAACCTATTTACCAGACGCCATTTTAAAAAAGAAATTTGTTAAATAAAAAACCGCAGCTAATGTTGCGGTTTTTAATTAGATAGCTTTAACCATTCTTCTTCTAGTTCCTGAATATCTTTTTCTAGTTGTTTAAGTTGTTCTTTTTTGTCGTTGCTATAGTCATGAGGATTATCTAAAAAATATTGATAGATAGCTGAACGCTCAGCGTCTAATTTATTTAATTTGTTTTCTAAACTTCTAACTAGTTTTTGATTTTCTTTTTGCTTGGCATAATCAGAAATAGGTTTAACCGTTTCCGCTAATTCTTCTTTTTGTCCAATAGCTAATTTTTTTTCCAGTTGACTAACATAATCTTCATAACCGTGATAATAGCGTTTTGATTTTCCATTATTTACTTCGATAATACCAGTGGTTACCATATTTGCGAAAGTTCGATCATGACTAGTAAATAACAAGACACCGTTATATTCTTGTAAAGCTAATCCTAGAGATTCAACAGTTTCAAAATCTAAATGATTACTTGGTTCATCAAGCACTAAAATATCTGGTTTGCTAAGTAATAAACCAGCTAGAACTAAACGAGATTTTTCGCCACCACTTAAAACACCTAGTGATTTTTTTAAATCTTCATCACGAAATAAAAAGTCGCCAGCCATTTGTAAAACTTTTTCAGTTTTTAAATCACTACTAGCTAGACGTCTTAAATATTCACCCACCTGTTCGTTGGGATCTAAATTTAAAGTCGATTGTTGTCCGTAATAACCACGTTTTAAGCCGGTAAACCAAGAAAAAGAACCGGAGATTGGTGGTAATTCCTCAGTTAGAGTGCGTAGTAAAGTGGTTTTACCTTGTCCATTATCACCAACGATAATAATTTTCTCACCACCTTTAACAATAAAATCTAAATCAGTAACTAGTGGCTGGTGGTTATAACCAATACTTAAGTTATCAACATTTAGAATAGTTTTTTTAAGTTTTACGACATCGGGCATAGTGATGCGCACAGAACTAGCATTATGTTCGATACTTATTTTATGTACTTCCATGCGGTCAATCTTTTTAATAAAAGCTTGAGCTTGTTTCGCTTTAGAATCTTTGTAGCGGAAACGGTCTACAAATTTTTGTAAATGTTTTTGTTCGCGATCAATTTTCTTATTGAGATTTTGGTCACTAGCTACGCGTTGTTCTTTGAAAGCTAAATAGGCTTCTATGCCTTGAGGAAAAGAAATACAGCGATGTGAGGTTATTTCAATAGTTTCTGTGCAAGTATTTTTTAAAAATTCGCGATCATGAGAAATAATTAAAAAAGCCCCATGGTAACTTTTTAGAAATTCTTCTAGTAATAAAATCGTTCCTAAATCTAAATAGTTAGTTGGTTCATCAAGTAAAAATAGAGTGGGTTCCAAGAGCAACATAGCACTTAATTTTAAGCGCATCTGCCAGCCACCAGATAATTCTGTAGCAGCTTTGCTTAGCTTGTCAGTACTAAATCCAAATTGACTCGCCACTTTTTGGCAGCGCCAATCTTCTTGTTTACTTTTTCTTTTTAGATAATCTAGGGCCGATTCAGCAACTGAAAAATCACTTTCTTGTTCAATGCTGCCAACTATTACATCGCTACCTATTATAACTTCGCCACTATCAGCTTGTTCTTTACCTAAAACAATTCTAAATAAAGTAGATTTCCCAGCTCCGTTGCGACCAATAACGCCTATTTTTTGTTTATCAAAGATACTAAAAGATAGGCCAGAAAAAATAACTTTTCCGCCGTATTCTTTGCTTAGTTCTTGAACTTGTAATAATGGTGTAGCCATATATTTTAATATCATAATGATATTTATGAATTTGGGCAAATTTTGGCTTGTCTGTGTTTTTTATGCTAACATAGAAAAAAGCCCTAAAACATCTTATGTCATTACTTAATTCTCTTATTTCCTTTCCGTTTGTCAGACGTTTGTCTGATATTGGATTATTTAAAAAGTATCCAGCCGAAGTACAATCGGAAACTTTTTTTAATCTACTAGATCGTGCCAGTGATACTGTTTGGGGTAAGCAATATAATTATGAAGAAATAAGTAAAAATAAAGACTTTAAAGCAGCCTTAAAATTATTTCAGGAAAAAGTGCCGCTATCTTCTTATGATGATTTAAAGCCTTGGATTGAAAGAGCTAGACTAGGAGAGGAAAGTGTTTTGTGGCCTGGTAAAATTAAGTGGTTTGCCAAATCATCAGGAACTACTAGCGATAAAAGTAAATTCATTCCAGTTACCAGTGACGCGCTAGACGATTGTCATTATCGTGGCGGTAAAGATGTTATTGCACTTTATTTAGAAAAGCACCCTAATACTAAATTATTTAAAGGTAAAACTTTAAGTTTAGGTGGCTCTAAAAAAGAAGATGATTTAAATCCAGATAATGCTTGTGGTGACTTGTCAGCTATTTTGATGGATAATTTACCTTTCTGGGCTCAATTAGTCCGTACTCCGGAATTACCAGTAGCTTTAATGTCAGAGTGGGAGTCTAAATTAGCTAGTATCATTAAAAGCACTAAGAATGAAAATGTGGTTGCTTTAGCTGGTGTACCGTCTTGGATGCTAGTTTTACTGCGCCGTTTATTACTCGACACTGGGCATAAAAGTATTAGTGACGTTTGGCCTAATTTAGAACTTTTTATGCACGGAGGTGTTGGATTTTTACCATATAAAGAACAGTATCAGGAAATTTGTGGTCCTAATTTAAATTTTTTAGAAATATATAATGCTTCAGAAGGTTTTTTTGGTATAGGCGATGATAGTTCTAGAAATGATATGTTGCTCATGTTGGATTATGGAGTCTTCTATGAATTTATACCGCTTGAAGAATTAGATAAGGAATCGCCACACGCTTATTCTATTTCCGAAGTAGAACTTAATCGTAATTACGCTTTAATTATATCAACCAGTGCTGGTTTATGGCGTTATGTTATTGGTGATACTATTAAATTTACTAGTCTTGAACCTTGTCGTTTTGTTATTTCTGGACGCACTAAACATTTTATTAATGTCTTTGGTGAAGAATTAATGATTGATAACGCTGACGCAGCTATTGCTTTAGCTAGCGAGAGAACTGGTGCTTTAGTTAAAGAATATAGTGCTGCGCCTATTTTTATGTCAGAAAATCAAAAGGGTGGACATGAGTGGTTAATAGAATTTACTAAAGAGCCAGTTGACTTAGCTCATTTTACTGCCACTCTTGATGAGTCGCTTAAAAATCTTAATTCTGATTATGAAGCCAAGCGTTATAAAAACATCACACTTAGCGAACCTAAAATTATAGTAGCTAGAGCTAATCTTTTTCATGATTGGTTGGCCTCTAAAAATAAATTAGGCGGACAGCATAAAGTACCTCGTTTATCTAATAATCGTCAGTATTTAGAAGAAATGTTAAAATTTTTTGAGGTCTAATTTATAGCCACGGCCAGGGAAGGTGTGAATTAATTCACATTCACCCAACTTATTTAGCTTGCGTCGCAAGTTAACTATATGGGTATCTAAGGAGTTAGAAAAAGGGTCAAAATTTATATCCCAAACATTTTCAATAATTTGTTCACGTGATTTTATTTCGCTGCGATTTCTAAAGAGATATTCTAAAATAATATATTCTTTTTTGGTTAGATTAATCATTTTTCCACCTCGTCTAACTACTTGTTTTCTTAAATCAAGACTCAGATTATCCATCTTCATTAAAGTACTGACGATTTGTCTTGGTCGGCGCAGCAGAGCTCTAATTCTTAAAAATAGTTCATCAAGCAAAAATGGTTTAGTAAGAAAATCATCTATTTCCAAATCATAAGCTTGTTTTTTTATATCTAACTCACTTTTAACTGTGAGCATGATAATTGGCGTCTTTTTCTCTAGGCGGATTTCTCTAACTACTTCTAGGCCGTTTTGTTTTGGTAATAAGTAATCAAGAATAATCAAATCATATTGATTAGTGCGCCCCAGGAAGGCGCCACGCTGACCATCGCTAGCCACATCTACAATGTATAATTGCCTTTCTAGGCTGGATTTTAGGAAGTCAGCAATAGCTAACTCATCTTCGATAATGAGGATTTTCATAGGTTCTTGTAAAGGTTAATTTATAATAGCTTTATTATACAAAAACAGTGATGAATTTTTGATAAAGACGGGCAGGGTGGTAATTTGATATTTTTGGAGTTTCCCTTGACTTTAAACTGAATATATATTATTATTAATAAAGCTTAATTATATTTAAATTACGATTACGCGACGCTAAACGTTGCGTACTTCTTTTTTTGGGAATTTAGAGATTTCTGGAAATAACTCAATCACCTATGGAAATTCGAAACATCGCCATTATCGCCCACGTAGATCATGGTAAAACAACTTTAACTGACGCTTTACTACGTCAAAATGGCATGACCGAAGCTGGTGCCAGCATGGATAGCAATAACCTCGAACAAGAGCGCGGTATTACTATTTATTCCAAAAATTGCAGTCTTTTTTATCAAGATACTAAAATTAATATTGTAGATACTCCTGGCCACGCTGACTTCAGTTCTGAGGTTGAGCGTATTTTGCGTTCCATCGATTGTGTATTACTGATTGTTGATGCTCAAGAAGGACCTATGCCTCAAACTAAGTTTGTATTAAAGAAATCCTTAGAATTAGGCTTAAAACCAATTGTAGTTATCAATAAGATTGATAAGCCAGCTGCTCGTCCAGCGGAAGTTCAGGAAATGGTTTATGAGTTATTTTTAGACTTAGGTGCTACTGACGAACAATTAGACTTCCCAGTTGTTTATGCTAATGGTCGCGCTGGTATTGCTAAGATTAATTTAGAAGATGAATCAGGGGATTTAAATCCATTACTGAACAAAATAATTGAACACGTTGCTCCAGCTGCTACTACTGAAATGGCTACTTTAACTTTAGCTGCTCAACCTTTCAATCTAGCTTATGACAACTTCTTGGGACGTTGTGCTATTTGCCGTATTTATAAAGGTAGCATTAAACCAAATCAAAATATCTTTATTAAAGAACCAGATGGTACTATGACTACAGGTCGTACTACTAAATTATTTACTTTTGCAGGTTTAGCTCGTCAAGAAATTCAGGAAGCAGTCGCAGGTGACATCGTAATGGTTGCAGGGCTTCCAGATGTTTTTATTGGTGAAACTATTAGTGATAGCACTGAACAAGAACCATTACCAGCTATTACTATTGATGAGCCAACAATTTGTTTAAACTTTTTAGTTAATAGTTCACCGTTTGCTGGCCGTGAAGGTAAATACGTTACCAATCGTCAAATTAGAGAACGTTTAGAAAAAGAATTAGAAGTAAACGTTGGTTTAAAAGTAGATTTTTCTGATAACAATTTTGCTAAAGTTTATGGCCGCGGTGAATTACACGTAGCTATTTTGTTAGAAAATATGCGCCGTGAAGGTTATGAAATGCAGGTATCTCAACCAGAAGTTATTATTAAAGAAGAAGATGGCGTTAAACTTGAACCGTTTGAAGAAATTACTATTGATATTCCAGAATCTTGTTCTGGTGTAGTTATTGAAAAATTATCCAAACGTAAGGGGCAAATGACCAATCTTAAAAATCATAACGGACAAAGTCGTTTAACTTTTGAAATACCAACTCGTGGTATTCTAGGTTATCGTAATGAATTTGTGGTTGATACTCGTGGTGAAGGTATTTTATGTTCTCATTTTTTAGGATTTAAACCTTTTGCTGGCGTGATTGAAAGAACTCAACTTGGCTCCATGGTATCTATGATCACTGGTAAAGTGGCCGCTTTTGCTCTATGGAATTTACAGGATAGAGGTGTTATTTATATTCAACCAAACGTAGATGTCTACGAAGGTATGGTTATTGGTAATGTTTCCAAAGGTAACGACATGGCTGTTAATCCAGTTAAAGGTAAAAAGTTAACTAATGTGCGTGCTTCTGGAACTGATGAAGCTATCAATATTACTCCACCTTGGGAAATAACTTTGGAACGTGGCTTAAGTATTATGAATGAAGATGAATATTTAGAAGTAACTCCAAAGAGTGTTCGTTTACGTAAGCAATTCTTAACTGAAAATGATCGCGTAAGAGCTACTAGAAAATAATTTAGTATTTATATATTATTGTTTAATAGTTATTTAACAAAAGGAGGCAAATAAATTGAAAAAAGTTGTAATTTTTGATGTCGACGGAGTCTTACTGGATTCCGTAGGAAGGTCGGTGGCCGCTTTGTGTCGTGCTATAACTAAGCATGATTTACCACCTCATTTTAATTTAATTACTGAAAAATGGGGGCAGCCTTTTAAGGCCGTCTTAATTCCTGCTTTGGCTTTAGCTGGTAAGTGGCCGTTATATAAACAACAATTAGTTGAAAGAGATTTGGAAGTTTTTTTTGAAACATCCGTCTTTGGTGGAGCATTTGGCCTAAAAGAAAAACTACAGTCTTTAAAAGATGCTAATTTAGCTTTAGGTGTTCTCACTAATCGAAGTGATAAAATGCTAGAAAAAGCTTTTACTGATTTAGGACTTGATTCTAATATTTTTGATTTTTTACATTCAGCTGATTGTGGTGTGCAGAAACCAAATTCTCAGGTTTTTGAAAAAATTTCTGAGTTTTACCGGCCAGATGAAATTATTTTTGTTGGTGATTCTATAATTTGTGATTTACCAGCAGCTTATAATCATGAGCCAGCCATTGATTTCGTTGGCATTACATCGGCCATTCATAGTAAGAAAAATTTTATTTCAGCTGGCGTGCCAGAGGACATGATCTTTGATTCGGTTACTGATTTTATTGATGATTTTCTTTCTAACAATTTTGCCGATTCAACCTTTAATTTTGAGGTTGCAGTAGAATAAAAAATAAAAAAAGACGCTTCACAAGGAGGCGTTTTTTTATTTGAGTAAATCTTTAACCGGGGCAAAACTGCGGCGATGAATAGAGCAGGGACCATATTCTTTTAATTTTTCTAGATGTAGTTTGGTGCCATAACCTTTATGTTTAGCAAACTGATATTCTGGATATTTTTTATCTTCCTCACACATTAAAAAATCGCGACTTACTTTAGCGATAATAGAAGCAGCGGCAATACAAAATACTTTAGCATCACCAGAGATAATAGCTTGCTGTTTAATATTAAGCATTGGTATTTTCATATTACCGTCAATCAAAACAAAATCTGGTTGTATCTTGCAAGCTTCAACAGATTTTCTCATAGCGATTAAACTAGCTTGTAGAATATTTACCTTATCAATAATAGTATGACTAATGACACTTATTTCAACAGCTAAAGTCTTTTCTTTAATAATGCTAAATAATTTTTCTCGGTTTTTAGCGCTAAGTTTTTTAGAGTCAGCTACTAGTTTAAGTTCATCGCTATCAATTTGAAAGTCTGGACCAACTACAACACAGGCCGCTACTACTGGCCCAGCCAGTGGTCCGCGTCCAGCTTCATCAACCCCGGCTACTAGTTGGTAGCCTAGTTCAAATATTCCTTTTTCAGTACTTAAATCTAGCATATTTACAAATTAAAGTTTTAGCTCTAGAATTATATGAACCTTAGTAAATTAACAACTAAATAAATATATATCATGAGTAACAGGAATAATTTAGCACATCTCGCCTTCAAAAGCGAGAAGACTTTTGGCAGGGCTTTGCCCCAGGAATTAGATAGGGATTTTGGTCTGTATGATTGGCTTGACCCCTTTGATATTGATAAAATTAAAATCGGGTATTCCAAATCGATTAGACGATTAAGTGGTAAGACGCAGGTAATCTCAGGACGTAAGAATATTCACATCAGAGATAGGCTTGGTCACAGTATAGAAGTTGTTACTTTATGTGAACAGCTTGGGCATCGTCTTAAATTGAACGTACCATTGCTTCGTGTTAGTGCTTTAGGGCATGATTTAGGGCACGTAACTTTTGGTCATCTCGGCGAAAGTTTTATCGCTAGTAGAATGGGTGAAAATTTTCGCCATGAACGTTTTGTTATTTTTATTTTAGAAATGATAGAACGTGATGGGCGGGGACTCAATTTATCTTATGAAGTTTTACATGCTATTAAAAGTCATTCGCGTGGTAGTGGTCGCATGGTTAAAACTGGTATGATTCTAGAGGATGATATTTTAATGTATGCTGATAAGTTATCTTATATTTTTTCAGATTATAATGATATTGTGAGAATAAATTTTCCAGGATTAACAATACCTGAAGAACTCACAAGATTAGGTAGTAATCAAACGGAGAGATTATATAAGTGTGCTAAGGCATTATGTCTGGAGAGCCGGGAAAAACCAGCTATGTCATTTGAAGATTCTCAGGAAGCTCGTGATTTTATGGTCGTTCGGGATTTCATGTATAGCGAGGTCTATCACAAAATAAATAGACAGCACTTAACGGATATTTTAAATAAAGTTTTTGATTTTTTCGAGCGCTATTATCATAATCCGAGATTATCGGCCATGACTATGGCGCTTATGTCCGAAGAAGGTGTTTATATTTTAGATGGTATGATTGGTTTATACAGCGATGGATGGGTCATGAAAGAACTTCAAGATGGGTCAAAATTTGCCATTGCTGAATTTTTACCCAGTATTCCAGCTTGGGCGGAATTGGATTTTTGTCATCCAGACCGGTTTTTGGATAAGAACAATTTTGGTAAAGTACCTAAAATAGAGTGCTTTGCTAGGTAGCTAAATGAAAGGCGGTTTCACAAGAGCCGCTTTTTTTATTGGCATAAAGTGCTATAATTGCTCAATGGACCAGAGATTTGTACAACTTAATAACCAAGAAATTAGCTATGAGCTGCGAGTTAGTAAATTAACTAGAAGTCTGAGACTAGAGATTGGTCGCGGCGGCTTAGTGGCAGTTAGACCATGGCGCGCTACTGATGAGATGGTAGAAAAATTTATTAAACAAAAAGCCAGCTGGGTTCTACGGTCACTATCTAAAATTAGTCAGGCTGAAGCTTTGCCTGATATTAATCCCGATGATTTAAAAATTTTAAAAAGACGGGCCGCCAGAATTTTAATTGCTCGTTTAGAATTTTTTAATGAGCATTATCATTTTAAATATACTAGTATTTCCATACGTAGTCAGAAGACTAGATGGGGAAGTTGTTCGCCGAGCGGAAAATTAAGTTTTAATTGTCGTCTAGCGTTACTACCGGAAAGACTATTAGATTATGTAGCTGTCCATGAATTATGTCACTTAAAAGAAATGAATCATTCTAGTAGATTTTGGCGTTTAGTAGCTGAAATGATGCCAGACCATAAAGAGCGTCGCCATGATTTAAAAAAATATCATTTGAATTAAAAAAACCGAGACGTATCTCGGTTTTTTGTTTTAGTTTTCTCCGATGACTCCTATTTGAAAGGGACCATCGTTGATTGTGACATCTTTAGTATCAAATACTTTAGTTTTTGAATCATAGAAAACAATATGTTCTGTTTGATTGTTTCTCATATATTCTATAATTTTAACTAAGTAACCACCTTTAATAGCGGTTAGAGCGTTAGCTTTAAAAAAAGGTTTAGAGCTAGCCTTAATAAATCCAATACCAAAGCCCAAATCTTGAACATGATGGGCTAAGCGATGAGTTTCTTTATTCATTAAATCATATAGCCTTAGCTTTTTTTTAATGTAGCGGCTATCTTTACCATGAATAATTTCATCGGTAAATTTAGCGTGAAATTTAGCATGCTCAGCGTAGTCTCTGATATCTAGATTATAAACTATAGACCAAGCACGCTCATATCTCTCAATGATTCCCTTGGCTATATTTTCGTCACCGGTGCAAGCTTTTACAACTTTTTCTGATAGTTTAATTTTTTTCTTTAAGCACCAAGAAGCTGCGGCTTGTAAGTAATCAACATCAACTTGATAATCTATCAATTGTGAAATTAAAAAAGTTGAGCAGTAATGGCCAATTATCATAACTGTCATTTTATTCATTAATTCATTAGCTAGATTTATTAGCTGAGGTGTTTCAGGGTAACCTATTAAAATTAATAATTCTTGATTATCAATCACTAATTTTAAACTTTCAGCCACGCAGTCTTGTTGAATGAAATAATGATCTAAACCGTGAGCAGCCTCGTTGCTATACTTACTTAATAAATTATCCTCACTAATTCCTTGTACTCGTCTGATATTAGTGGTTACAAGCGCCATGGCTAAAGCGGGATCTAATCCCATATTAGCCGCTATAACTATACCTTTTTTTTCCATGATTAGATTTTTAATTTTTATCAATTAAATCATTTTTAATAAAAGGTCCATCAATTATAAAGGTGTTGCGATGATAGTCAGAATTAAGAGTATGAGTTTTGTCATTTTTATCAACGTATTCTATGACCCTATGACAAAAATTATTATCATCCATACTGATTAATATATCAGTTTTGAATAATTTCTTTTTTCCGATTTTAACCAAACCAATACCATGTCCTTGATCAGTAATTTGTTTAGTAGCTAACAGCGTTCTTTCATTTAACTTTGGTTCTAACTCTAATAAATTTTTGATAAATTGGCTCTTCACATCATTAGCTACTTGATTCATGAATTCCATATAAAATAAGTTGGATTGTTCAGCATCATCATAGTAAAGATTGTAAGCAATTTTCCAGGCGTCTAAATAATTATCAATTATCTTTTCAGCTTGTCTTCTCATCTTTTTGCCGATTTGATAAGGAAAATCTATAACCATTTTCTTATATTCAGTTTGCCAAATCATAGAAGCGGCTATCCGAACATTAGTCCAATGATCTAGTGGCGTTGCTTTAATAATTGACTGTGACAACAACAGAGTAGAGAAACATACCTCTAAACTCACTACTTCTTGTTCTTCGGTGCAAGCAGTGCAAAAGATTTTGTTAAATGTTTTGTCGTCGTAGCCGATGCAAAAAATAACGGCATAACCAGCAGCAATTTTTGTAGCATTAGCTACAGCTAAATCTTGTCTACAAAATGAAAGGTCTAAATCTGTGTTTAGATTACTAATAATAGAGCCGTCTGGTAATGATTTAGCCAATAAACTTTGCAGTAGATAATCGGTGGTGTCTTCATCTTCACCATCTTCTTCATTATAATTATCACCATCTTCTTCTTCATCTTCTGGCATAGGATGATGGTATTTTATGCCTTGGATATAGTTAATATTTTCCACTACTAGGCTGGCCGCTAAACACGAATCTAATTCGGTATTGGCCAAAATTAAAATTCCTTTAAGGTCGCTCATGGTGTATATTTTTTAAGTTGTTAAGTAACTAGTTGTTTGTAATCCAATTTTTCCACTATCAGTCTAATAAGTCAAACTTTAGTTGTGAAGTGGGCCTTGCTAATTAGCCGAAAATATGCCAGACTTAACTGTGCTTAGCCCGGATGGTGAAATTGGTAGACACGCAGCGTTCAGGTCGCTGTAGGAGCGATTCTGTGAGGGTTCGAATCCCTCTTCGGGCACTTTATTTAAAGGGGTTTATTATAAAAATAAATGAAAGATATTAAGAAAACATTAGAATTATTAGCACCAGCTCGTAATTTAGAAATAGGTAAGTTAGCCGTTTTAGCTGGGGCTGACGCTGTTTATATTGGGGCGCCTAGTTTTGGTGCTAGAGCCCAAGCTGGTAATTCCTGGTCGGATATTGCCGCTTTAGTGGAATTTGCTCATAAATATTATGTTAAGGTTTATGTAGTACTTAATACAATTTTCTTTGACAATGAAGCCACGGCTGTTAAGGATATGATTTGGAAAGCCTATGACTTAGGCGTTGACGCTTTAATCGTTCAAGATATGGGTATTTTGGAGATGGATTTACCTCCTATACCTTTATTTGCTAGCACCCAAACTGACAATTATAGCGTGGAACAAATTAAGTTTTTAGAAAAAGCAGGATTCTCCAGGGTTATCTTGGCTCGTGAGTTGTCATTATCTGAAATTAGAAATATTGCTAAAAGTACTAAAGTAGAACTAGAAACTTTTGTTCATGGTTCTTTATGTGTGTCTTTTTCAGGGCATTGTTATTTTAGTCAGGCCTTATCTGGTCGCAGTGCTAATCGCGGTGTTTGTCAGCAGGCCTGTCGTTTACCTTTTTCTTTAGTTGATTCAACTGGTAAAGAGTTGATGAATGAAAAATATTTATTATCCACTAAAGACCTTAATCTAATTAGTCATCTAGGAGAACTCATTGAAGCCGGAGTTACTTCTTTTAAAATCGAGGGGAGATTAAAAGATGCTACTTACGTTGCTAATGTAGTAGCCAGTTATAGAGAGGAACTGGATAAAATAATTGCACAGGACAGCAATCTAAGTCGTGCCTCTTCGGGTAGAGTCGCT
>JBAQCS010000062.1:0-3694 GCA_049294415.1 Patescibacteria group bacterium | reverse complement strand
TGAAGAGTTGAACGGCTAATAATAGCGCCTCCCACTTTAACTGGCTCTAAAATAGCTGTTGGAGTTAGGGCTCCAGTGCGTCCTACTTGCCAGACAATATCTAAAATTTTAGTAGTAGCTTGTTCAGCAGAAAATTTATAAGCCATCATATAGCGCGGCGCCTTACCAACAATACCTAGTACTAACCACATCTTTAAATTATTTACTTTAACTACCACACCATCAATTTCAAAAGGTAAAGATTCCCGTTTCTTCTCTACATCTTTATAAAAATCAAAAACCTCATTTAAGTTGCGACAAACTTTATTATTTTTTAAAGTCTTAACACCCAATAAATTAACCAGCTTATCCATTTTATCTTTAGTAGCAACTAACTCTCCTCGCTCGTAATCAGATGGTAAAAAATCATAACAATAAAAATCCAACTTTCTCTCTTCAGTAATTCTGGAATCTAATTGACGAATAGAACCAGCTACGCCATTTCTAGTATTAGCTAATAATGGTTTGCCTAATTTGGCATATTTTTTATTAAGTTCGGCAAAGACTTTTTTAGTCATAATCGCCTCGCCGCGAAATTCCAAAGTGCCATGATCTAATAAATCAAAAATGGTAACGATTTCATCTTGAGAAAAATCTAAATCTCTAAGCTCTTTATCGGTTGGCCTTCTGAGTTGCAAAGGAATACTAGCAATAGTCTTAACATTACCAGTTACATTTTCTCCCACTTTACCATCGCCGCGAGTTGAGGCTTGTTGCAAAACACCTTGCTCATATTTCAAGCTAATAGCCAAACCATCTAATTTTAGTTCACAATAATAATCCTCATTTAAACTTCTCTTTAAAAAATTACCATTTCTCTCTTCCCAAGCTTGCATATCTTCCTCGGAAAAAGCATCAAACAAAGATATCATTGGCTGAGAATGGACAGCTTTAACAAATTTATCCAGTGGTTCGCCAGAAACACGCTGAGTCGGCGAGTCAGCAGTAATTAATTCTGGATATTCATTTTCTAGAAGAAATAATTCATTTTTAAGACTATCAAGAGCCGCCTCGGACATAGTCTCCTGGTCTAAAACGTGATAATTATAACGATGATAATTTATCTCTTCCCTTAATTTTAGTACGCGTTTTTGCGCTTCCTGTAAAGTAATCATGTCTTTATTATATCAGCAAATAGCCGCTTAGTGAATAACAAAAAAGCCCCCTGAAAAAGAGGCTTTAAGATTTTAATGTGTCATTATTTGAAGCCGTATTTATCTAAAGCTGGGTGTTCTGGGGTAATAATGCGATAGGCCACTACATTGCCATTTATATCTCTTTCTAAAACTTGAATATTAAGTTTTTCATCAATTTTTTTAGCCTTTTTTTCTTCAGTACTCATCAATTCTAATTCAATTTCTTGATTATAAGCTAAAGTGGTAGTTGCTGGGGTAGTAGAGCTGGCTACTGATGATATGATATCACTAATAGAAACGGAATCAACCACAGGTCTAACAACTGGCTGATTAGTAATAACTAAATAATAAACTAAGCCGGCTAAAACTAAAGCTAGAATAAAAAACAAAATATATTTAATTTCTTTTTTCATATTTTTAACATCTTACCCGCGACTATTTCATTGAAATAATAACACAAATAAACAAAAAATAGAATAACTAAGCTAAGCCGTGCTCATTAAAACATTTAGTGTATTTTTTATCTTGGCCGCTTAAATGATCAATTAACCAATCTTCTAAAAAATCTAATAATTCTGATAAAATAGCGTCACCCTCAGTTGCAAATCTTTGATTAAACTCAGCCACTCTAGTTAAAAGTTTTTGGTGTTCTTCTTTGTGTTCAGCGGAAAATTCATAATTGAACTTATCAAAATACTTTTCTTCAGTGGCAAAATGAAAAGAAACATAAGCCGTAAGTTGCTTTAAAATAGAAGCTATTTCCGAAGAAGGGTGCGCACTGCAAGAAGTATTGCATAAATCATTTAGTATATTTAAAAATATTTTATGTTGCTCATCTATTTCCTTAACGCCAACACTTAAATCATCAGTCCATTGAATTAACATATTTTTACGTAAATTATTAATAAATACATTATAACACGTTGCTAAATAATATTAAAAATTTTGATCTTTATTAATTTTAATGGATAACCCGCGTTTATTTTTAGCAATTACGATACGACTCATAATTTCTTGTCTTAGGTTTTCCGGAAGATGTTTTTTCTGCCAATTATAAGCTTTGGTAACTTCTTTTTCGTTTTGATTATCCGCTATCAGAGCTTTAAGGGCGTAATAAGCACCGCCATAAGCATGTTGAGTTACGTGTGCGGTGGCCACAGCTTGGCCAGCAGCCCGAGCAGCTAAACAAGCAGCTTCATTATCTTTAGCTTCGCGGGCAGCAGCATGAGCCTCTAAAGAAGCACTCCTAATATCTAACATCTTAAAGATCCCCGTTTTAATCCATTTTTTTCCTACCTCCAGAGCCTGCCGCGGACGATTATCTTGAGGATAAGCTTTTTCAAAAAAAGGTAAAACTTTCTCAGCACATTTAATGGCCCAAGCTGCTAATATTTTTTGATCAGTTTTACTATATTTTTTCATGAAACTATTTTAATCCTAAGTAAGCTATCATAGCCTCTACTTCTAAAGGATTGTCTCGTCTATAAGAAAAATATTTATCAGCTAAGCAATAAGTACAATCGGGGCTAATGCTAATTTTTGAAACACCGGATGCTATTAATTGATTACCAATGACTTGGGCTAGGTTAATATATTTTTTATCACCTTTTACCACAATATCATCTGCATTAAACTGACTAGCTACATCATCTTTAACTTCAAAGTGACAATCTTTAATATGTGGACCAATAAAAACTTCTATATCGCTGGGTTTAGAATCGTAGTGACTTATAAATTTATTAATAACTTCTTTAGTAATTTCCGAAATAACACCGCGCCAACCAGCATGAGCCAAGGCTACTACTTTTTTATAGCTATCATAAAAATAAATAGGCACGCAATCCGAAATAGTTACCGTTAATAAATATTTATTTTGATTAGTTATCAAGGCGTCACAATTAGGAATTATTTGGCTTTCATTAATATCCTCGACAATCACCACTTTATTTTCATGAGCTAACCCAGCTGAAACTATAATTTTGTCATCTAACTTATTATTTCTAAAAAATAAAAGACGACTCTCTAAAGAATATTTCATCGGACCATCTTTTTTTTCAGATATTCCTAGATGTAGGTTTTGATTATTAACAAAATTCATTAATATATAAGTATTAAAAATTAACAATACTATTTACCGCTAAAACAACCCCGGCACCCAACAAGCAACCAGCCATTTTGCCAACAGCTGATTTAAGCATAGTTCTTTCTTCTGGAACAAATTTTTCTCTTAACTTTTCAGCCATTTGCCCTTCAAATATACCAGCGATTCCATCGGTAACAGCATTACCAACAACACCGCCTAAAATAGCACCAGTTACACCAGCAAAATGACCACCAAATATAGCTAAAACAGCTAAAATACCATTATCGATTATACCAAAGAAAACATCTGGTAAAACTGATTTTAGATTAACTTTAAAAGGAATAAGAGATGCTAAACAAAGCAAAGCTAAAAAAATCAAGACTAAACCCATCCAATGATCTTTTTCAATAAAAGAAATACTAACGGCAGCGATGAC
>JBAQCS010000061.1:0-8402 GCA_049294415.1 Patescibacteria group bacterium | reverse complement strand
AAAGCCATGAACGGCCTGGAAGATCAAAATTGGGGGATCCATTTTGTTAATAGTACCAATGATTATTATGAAATTTTTTCTACTCCTAGTAATTATAGCGATGTAGCTAAAAAAATATTAGTTACTAGTTATTTGCAAAATGGCATAACTTTTAGTTCTCCAGCTGAGGGGGTAGATGCAGATATTATTTTTATTAAAATAAATGGCCAGGTAGCTTCCTCTAGTATTATCATTAAGACGGGTGCTAATCAGCGTGTAATTTCTATTCAGTCACAGGGTTTAATTAATTAAGTCATGAAAAATAAATATTACAAACCAGGCTCGTTGTTGTTGGAAATCCTAGTTGTGATTGGTGTCGTGGCTATTATTATTCCGATTATAGCCCAAATAGTTATTACTAGTTTAAATTCTAATAAGTGGACCATTGAGAATAAGACGGCTGCTGGTTTGGCTGATGAAGCCATTAAGGCAATAGATAATGTTAGTTTTGAGAAATGGCAAAATATTTATAGTAAAATCAAGGGTCCAGCTAGTCATTATTATACAACCAAAGATGGGGGCGCTTGGTCGACAGCTATTGGTGATGAAAATTTAACTATTAATAATTTAAATTACGTTAGATATTTTACTGTTTCTAATGTTTGTCGCGATGATACTACTAAAATGATAATTACTAGTGCTGGGGTTCCGCCTTGTACGGCTGGTAATAGCGATGATCCTTCGACTCAAAAAATTACGGTGACAGTTACTTGGGCAAATGGTACACTAAATAAAGATTATTATTTAACTCGCTGGCGTAATCAAGTTTGCCATCAAACTAGTTGGAGCGGGGCAGGGGCGGGGCCAGTTAGTTGTCCTAGTACTCTCTATGAAAGTACTACAAATATCGACACTAGTGGAACGCCGGGCAGTTTAAAATTACAAGCTAACTAATTATGAAGAAGAAAAATAAAAAAATAACTAGTGAATTAGAAATTTATAAAAAATCAAAAAATATTTGGTTATATTTAGTCTTAGCGTTGCTTGTAATAACTAATATTATTAGTTTAATTTTTTATCTAAATTCTGATACAAACACTGAAAAACACAAAATTTCCCCCCTACTTAATCCTTTACGAACCATGGTTAATAAAAAGGATATGATTGTTAGTATTCAGCCACTGCGTGATGAAATAAATAAGTTAACTGAGAATAATTCTGATATTTCAGTTTATTTTGAGTTTCTAAATACCGGCGCTAATATTGTAGTTAATAAAGATGCTGAATTTTTTCCAGCTAGTTTGTCAAAATTACCATTAGCTATGACGGTTGTTAAAAAAATTGAACGCGGTGAGTGGCAATGGGGCAATGAATTAGTGCTCATGCCAACTGATAAAGATAATCGTTTTGGAAATTTATATCAGCAACCAATTGGAACTAGAATAACAATTGAAAATTTAGTTAGAGAAATGTTAGTTAATTCTGATAATACGGCTTACACGATGATTCTAAGAAATTTAGAGCCGGAGGAGTTTATAACAACGCAAAAAAGCCTTGGTTTAGATTCTTTTTTTTCCAATGAAGGAAAAATTTCTGCCAAAAATTACACAGTTATCTTACGAGCATTATATAATTCTTCTTATTTAGAAGAAGCTAATTCGGAGAAATTAATTAAAATGATGGCTAACTCAGAAATTAATGATTTTTTAAGTAAAGGCCTGCCAGGTGATGTCGCCTTCTCTCACAAAGTGGGGATTTCTGACGAAAAAAATGTTTATCTTGACGCCGGCATTGTTTATTTGCCCAATAGACCATATTTTTTAATTGTGATGGTTAATACCCCTGACGAAAATAAAGCAAAGAGTGAGATGAAGGAAATTTCGGAAAAAGTTTATAGTTATATTAGTAACTATAGTAATGAAGATTAATTTTTAGAATTATGAAAATAGGATTATTTAAAAAAATATTAATTATCACCATGCTTTTTTTGGTGTCTTTTTCTAATCTTCCATTTCAAGTAATTTCTAAAGCTTTATTAACTTATCAAGAGACTCAAAATATTGTAGATAAATTTTGGAATGTTCAGTCTGATGGTAATGTGGTTGATAATTTACAGTTATTTGAACTAGCTAAAAGAATGGAGATAGGAGAGGCTAGTGCGGCAACAACAGCTAATGGTACAACTTGGTATCTTTCCAATACCAATGCCTCAACTGCTTATGGTACGGCTGGGCCAACTGCGGAATATGCTGGGCAGACGGATATTACCCCAGCTGTGCCAACCCTTAAAACTACGGCTAAAGCTTTGTTAGAGACTCCTGGCACGGCTGCTGTTACAGTTGGTGGAGTTATAGGTACTGGTAATACTTGGTATCGCACTTTCGTATCTCCTCAATTAGCCGCTCAAACTATTAATTCTGGCATGACTTTTAGATTAGAATTAGCGGCTACTGAAAGTAGTGCCTCGGCTAATGCTTATACACGTACTCATGTTTATGTTTGGCGGCAGGGAACCGGATTAGTGGCCACTTTAATTGATGGTACTGCGGCTAACTGTGTGACGGCGACAGAATATGGAACAACTGGTAGTGGTCGCGTTTGCGTTACTTCAGCTACAGGCTCTAATGTCACCTTGCAGGCTGGCGATCAAATTGCAGTGGAAGTTTGGGTACAGGCAGTTACTGGTTACACTGAAAATATTTTATATGGTGGACCTACCCATGTTATTCATAGTGGTGCTAATACCACTCCGATGTCATCTTTTTCTACTTCCAGAGCGGTTATTTTACAAACAGCTACTGATAAGGGAACGAGGTGGTTTTTAAGTAATACTAATGCGGCTACAGCTCATGGAACGGCTGGTCCAACTGCTGAATATGCTGGACAGACAGATATTACCCCCGCGGTTCCAACCCTGAAAACTACAGCTTTGGCTATGACTGACACACCTGGTACGGCGGCTACAACAGTTGGTGGAGTTATAGGTACTGGTAATACTTGGTATCGCACTTTTTTATCACCTAAGTTAGCTGCTCAGTCAATTGCTTCTGGCATGACTTTTAAATTAGATTTAGCTGCCACGGAAAGTAACGTGGGAGCTAATGCTTATACGCGTGTTAATGTTTATGTTTGGCGACAGGGAATGGGATTAGTCTCAACCTTAATTGATGGTACGGCCGCTAATTGTGTGACGGCCACTGAATATGCAACAACAGGTAGTGGACGTACCTGTGTGACAGGTGCTGGTGCGGCCGCCACACTACAAGATGGCGATCAAATTGCGGTGGAAGTTTGGGTGCAAGCAGTAACTGGTTACACTGAAAATATTTTATATGGTGGACCAAATTTTGTTATTCATAGTACCGCCAATACTAATCCGATGTCTTCATTTGCAACTTCTAGAACTGTAACCTTACAGACAGCGGCGGCGGCAGTGACTACAATTTCTAATTTTGTAACAGCTGAGCCAGGAGATTCAACTATCGCTCCGGGGGCTTCTGGTTTAGTTAACGCTTTTGGTTTATCAACTAATTCGGGAATCGATACGATAACGGCAGCTTCAGTTAGCTTAGCGGCCGGCATGGGGCAGTATGTTCAAACTGTAGCCATTACTAATGATGGAGATACGGTTACTTATTGTAGCGTCGCACCGTCAGGCGATACCGCTTCGCTTTCTAGTTGTACAATTCCAGTCACCATAACTAATACTCAATTTAAAATAAAAATTACGGCTGATCCGCACGCTTCCATGCCAGTTCCTCCTGGTGGTTCTTATGCTGTAACAGCTACTGTAACTGGTTGGACGGGAACTAATTCCACTCATGCCGGAACTGATTCTGGCAGTTCAACTTTAACTATTGATAATTTATCTCCTAATAATGCTACGGCTGTTAGTGGTTCGGCTGGTAACGCGGCTAATACTTTAAATTGGACCGCGTCTAATTCCGCTGATTTTAATACTACAGCCGGTTCGGTAATTTATCGTTGGGCTAGTGGTTCAGCTGGAGCGGAGGTTCCAGTAGAAGGTTCTTTAGCTGTTAAAGGTAATACTAACGGTGCAGCCACTATGGCTTGTGTAGTTTCTTCGGCAGCTTCAGCTGTATTATCTAAAATTGATGGTACCGGAGGAAGTGCCGATTGTACTACAGCCGCTTTAACTAATGGACAAGCTTACACCTATAAAGTTTTTACCAAAGATACTAATGGAAATTATAATATCGGTGTTTTAATTGGAACTTTTACGCCGGTTGAACCGATTGTTTTATCTAGTTATACTAACACAACTGAAACCAGTCTTAATTATTCCGGAGCTTGTACTAATTGTGGAGCTCGTATTGGTGATGGGTCTGGTTTTAGACAATCAATTACTATTACTGGTTCTGGATTTGGTACGGTAACCGCTGGTAATCGTTCTACTGCTGCTAATAATATTAAAGTTGGTACACATCAAATTGCCGATGCTAATGTTACAGCCTGGACATCAACTTCGATTACTTTTTTAACTGATTCAGCGGTAACAGGGGACACTGATGCTAATTGGGGAACTGTTTTTGGCGGAGCTAGTGCTTTAACTATTACTGTAAATTCAGTAGTTAGCTCTGGTCTTAATTTTTATTTATTTCCACAAGTAACTTCAATTACGGTGCCAACCGCTACTGCTAATGCCGCTCGCGAATATAGCGCTAGCGATAGTGATGGAATTATTACTTTAAACGGTACTCGTTTCGGTACAGCTGCTACTGGTGGCTGGGTAAGAATTTTAGGTTGCGATAGTACTACTTGTTCATCTCCAACGGGATCAGCCGCAACTAATAGTTGGTCTAATACCGCTATTGCCGTACAGGTACCAGCTGTGATCGCTGATAATATTTATACTGGTAGCGTGATTATGCAGCAAGGCAGTGGCACTTCTAACAAAAGCCATACTTATACCACCACTGGTTTTAGGATTTTACCCCGTCTTACTAGTTTAAATCCAACTTCAGGAGTTGTTGGTGCCGCCATTACAGTTAATGGTAATCACTTATGTCAAAATAATGCCGTTTGTCCTAGTGCCTTTGACGCTAGTAACCGAGTAACTTTTACTTCAGCTATTAATACTACAGTCTTTACTAGTTGGAGCAGCACTGCTATTGTCACAGCCGTCCCAACCAGCGCTTTAGATGGTGTAGTTTATTTAATGTCGAATGCTTATCAATCTAATAATAGTTCAGCTTTTAGTGTTTTAACTCCAGCACCGAATGTTCCAACAGCTCTTAATCAATTTAAAGACGCTGCTTTAACTTCAGCCTTAACCACCGGAGCTTTATCAAGTTCAACGAATATTTATTTTACTTCAACTATGTCGGCTGATTTTGCGGGCGGTACTTTATATCAGCAAGTCGAATATCAGCCCATTGGCACACCTTTTGCTTGTACAGGAACTGGCGCTTGTGCTACAGCTCTTGAAAGTGCTGGTAAAGCTGGCCCTGGTCCAATTGATTGTAGCGTAGCCGCCAATGCTTGTGCTATTACAGCCGCACCAACTGATGGTGTTTATCATTGGCAAGCCAGAACTCGTCATTTTTATAGTAGCTCTAATTATTATAGCAGTTGGGTTTCATATGGCGGTAACGGCGAAAATGCGACTGATTTTCAAGTGGACAAGACAGGACCTGTTATAACTTTTTCTGGAACCAATGCTTGTGCTGATGCTGTTAGCTCACTTTTAACTAATAGCGCTAATATTTCTTGGTCGCTTAATGAATCGGCTACTGGTCAAATAGAATATAGTAAGAATTCTAATTTATCATCCTCTGTTATTTATCCAAGTACGCCAGCTTCTTCAGCCTTCAGTCATAATTTTTCACTTAATAATTTAGATTCTAATACCACTTATTATTTTCAAGTTAAATCAGTTGATGCAGCTGGTAACACAACGCTGCGACCAACTAACTCTCCTTATTGTTCTTTTATGACCGGCAATGTCACTCAACCAGCTAAAACAACTAAATTTTATGTTGGTGGCGTAGCCGGAACTATTATTGGCGGCACGGCCACTAGTTCAGATTTTTCAATTTATGTGCCAGAAAATTCTGTTTCAGTGAAAAATGCTTTTATTGAGTTAACTGGTTTTTCTCCTAATTCCGGAACCAATGACGTAGCTATTTCAGTTAACAATCAAGCCACTTCAACTTATAGTATTGCCTCTAATAGCAACTCTTTTAAAGTTCTTTATCCTGTTAGCGGTGCTAATTTAAATTTCGATCCAATTGGTAACATTTTTAATATTCAGCCTAGTTTAGATACTAATATTACTTCAGCTGAATTAGTCTTTACTTATTCTTTTGCCCCTTAAGATTATGAAAAATTATTTTAAAGATAAAAAAAATATTTTAATTATCGCTACTATTTTAATTATTATAATAGTTATTATTTTTATAGTTTTAGCTTTCAAAAAAAATACCAGCAGCTTGCCAACTTTTAATACCAAGACCTTTAAGGGGGTGGTAATTAATGATAATATCAAAATCCCTAATACTACTGAGGTTACTAGTAATGAAGGGGAAGTAGTTCCTCGTGGAGAATATAATATTAAATTACAGCCTCAATCCGAAGCTGACACGGTAATTATTACTAAAGCTAAATTAACTCTTAAAGAGGCTCACAATTTAGGCATTACAGAGGCTGTTAAATGGTCTAGTGACGCTAAGCTAGTATTTATTAAATCTAACGGTGCCTTAGGCTTAGATGGTAAGTCTAGTTCTTGGCAATTAGTTTATGGTTCAGCTGATAGGCAAAAAGGTTATGAAATAATTATGGTAGAGAATCAGATAATTAGTGCTAAAGAAATATTATCTGATTCAAGTGGTTTTGACTTACCACTTAATTGGTATGATTCTTATGAAGCAATTGCTACTTTAAACTTACCACAATTTAGCCAAGATACTATTTCGGCGATCAGTTTTTATTATAGTGGCGCTAATCAGTCTTGGGCTTACGGTTTAGCTAATGGTGAAAAAACTACTTCAATGTGGGTTCAATAAAATGGTTAAAATAAATTACAACCGAACATTTAAGATGCTGCTATTGGCAATTATTATTTTGTCACCTATTTATTATGTAGTTTTTGCTGGCGATCAAATTAGATCTAATGTTTTTGTAGTTGATTCTGGTAGTCAAACAGCACAAATTAGTTCTGCTGTTGATTTACCAGTTACTTATTATATCGGCAATGATTTAACAGGGGTTACAAGTGCTGCCAAGAGAGTTTTTTTTAGAGTTAGTGGTGTTTATACTGGTGGTGGTTCTATGCAATTTAAAATTGATTCCGATAACGCCACTTCTAAAACTTTTACCTTGCCAAGTGTCAGCCGCCCAACTGATTTTGAATTTATTTATTCTGATGATTCAGGGCACATTAATCCTACTAGTGCTGGTAGTTACAATCGTGTTTTAAATGTTATTCCATCGGGCGTAACTATTTCTGGATTAGCTGCTAAGTTAGAAATAACTTATCAATTCGCACCAACTACTTGTGTTGATGGGGCTTCTTCTAATGAGAAAATCAAAACGACTGAATTTTTTGTTGGCCAAGATAGTGGAATTTTATCTAGCACGATGATGCCTTTTACTATTTATTTAGGTGATGATTTATCCGGTATAACTAATCCAGTCAAGTCAGTTTATTTTTTAGTTAGCGGTGTTTATTCTGGATCGGGCACCTTATCTTTAACCAATGATTCCTCGGGTACTAGTACAGTTTTTTCTTTAGCTAATGCGACTGTAGCTACTAATTTTAATCTTATTTTCAAAGATAAATATAATCTGATTAATCCAACTAGTGCTGGTAGTTATAGTTATAATTTATATTTAAATCCTAGCGGAGCAACTATTTCTAATGTCAGCGTTAAGGCTATTGTTACACATCGTTATAAGCCAGTTAGTTGTGGGGCTGGTTATCCGCCATTTGGAGATTTAATATCAGCTGTTTATGATTCAACCGCTAACACAGCTGGTCCAGCCTATAATTCTATTTTATGGAAAGGACAGTTGGGCGGACCTAGTTTTGATCAGGGTTTGGTTCGTTTTCAGGTAGCAGCAGCTGATAATTCAACCGGTCCTTGGAATTTTATAGGAGGAGTCACTTGCGGATCTAGCGACTGGTATGAGGCGGGTGCTAATACAGCCATTGAACTAGGTTGTTTTTCCGAGCTTAATAATAAAAGATATTTTAAATATAAAATTAGGATTTGTGCTGATGATTGTATTTCAGGGGGGACCGTGACACCGCAAGTCGATGATGTAGTTGTTAATTTTAGTCCGTAAACTATGAATAAGAGATTTAAAAAATCAGGCTTTACTTTAATCGAATTAGCTATTTATATTGCTATTTTGTCAGTCGTGACAGTAGTAGTGGCCGATTCTTTTTTAATTTTAAATAA
>JBAQCS010000060.1:0-42077 GCA_049294415.1 Patescibacteria group bacterium | reverse complement strand
GATGATCTGTTCTAGGATCAAACTTCAAAAAAAATTCTGGCCAATCATGAATTTTTAACATTAAAAAAACTCTCCATCTATCAGGAAATAGCTTTTGGGCCAGTTTAAGAGAAGAGTCTACATGCTGGCCAACGGTTTCAGGGTTTAGAACTCCGCGATCTCTAAAACCAGTTCGAGGAATTTCGTATAAACCGTTAATAATTTTAGCTACTGTAGGCTTACAATAGCTGGGTACCTCCAAAGGATAAAATAGACTTGTTTCCATGCTATTGTTTTTTAAGGTTCAATTATCCTTAAGTTTGAGGTTTAAGACTACCTTTGTCAAGCATATTGCCCCTAAAGCATTATGATGTTAAGCTTATTGCATGACTATCAAATCAGCCGAATTTATCAAAAGTGCGCTAGAAAATGACCCTATTTTTCAAGATGGCAGGGAACAGGTCGCCTTTATTGGCCGTTCTAATGTGGGTAAATCTAGCTTAATTAACGCTCTAACCTCTCAAAAAGGACTAGCTAAAACTAGTTCTTTTCCTGGTCGCACTCAACAAATCAACCTATTTCTTATTAACAACTCTTTTTATTTAATTGATTTACCAGGTTATGGTTATGCTAAATTACCAAAAACCGTTAGACAGGACATTGAAAATCTAGTTAACTGGTATTTTTTTGTTTCGGGTATTAAACAAAAAAAAGTCATTTTAATTATTGATGCTAAGGTGGGGCCAACGAAAGATGATTTGGAAATATTAGAAGCACTAGAAGCTCACGGTAAAGATATTTTGATTGTCGCTAATAAGGTTGATAAAATAAAAAAAGCTGATTATGCTAAGCAAATAATTAAGATTAAAGAAATTATTGGCTACCACTCAATTGTTTATTGTTCGGCGGAGAAGAAAATAGGCATCATAGAAATACTTAAAAATTTGGAATAATAAAAAAAGCACCGTAGTCAGTATGGTGCTTTTTTGTAAATCAAAAAAAATATGGTAAAATAGTAACACTATGGAAGCTATTTTTTTGGGTAAGTTATTATAATTAATCAACTAAAAATATTTCTAAATTTATTATGTCATTTAAAATAAAAAAAATTAACCCCATCCTTTTTTTGTTTTTATTTTTTAGTTTATTTTATATAGCTTGGCCAGTAATTATAAAAGCGGCTACTTCTCCTGATGCGATAGCTGTTCGTATTATTGATAACCCATCACATTACAGTAGTTTAAATTGGTATCAATCACAAAAATTTGTTGGCTCACCGCAAATAATGCAAATTGATGGCTATGAAGCTGTACGTAATGGTCGCACTGTTTATATTAATGTAGCTAACATCACTGATAAAAATAATGACGGGGTTTTAGATTCTTTTGATAATAGTATTTTTATTATTTCATATAATCAAGATGCTCAGGGAGTTACTTCTGATATTTTTGGTCAACTATTAAAGAATTTTAAATTCAACACTAATCTAACTGAGCCAGGAAATTGCAATAAAACAAATACCATAACTTGCTTAGGAGACAATGAGTGTCCTGTTGGTGAATATTGTGGCAGTAAAAAAGCTAAAGTAGTTAGAGATGTTAAGCGTTTAGCTGGGTTAACTGAAATAAAGTTAAGACTTGATGCTTATAAGCAAAAAAATGGTAATTTCCCAAGCTTAAAAGGTGGAACTTATTTGCCTAATAAAACTTTATCCACTTGGCCAAGTTGGCAACAAACTCTAGGCAAGGCGTTAGGAGTTAGTTTACCAATTGATCCTATTAATAAACTAGGTGATTGTCCAAATTTCGATTCTGCTACTTGCTGGGATGAAAAAAACCAAACTTTTGCTACTGATTTATCGCAATTAATTTTACCAGCTGGTAGTCATGTTTTTTTATATTCAACTAATGACCAGGGTAATCTAGTGAGATATTGTACTCAAATGGAAAGTAATTACCCTAATATCCAGTCTTTTAATTGTTTTAATGATAGAAAAGTTAATAGTCAGCCAAAAATTACAGCCGTTAATTTAACTGGGCATCCTAAAAAAGAATTTACTGGCTATGCCGCTATTTCTGATGCTGATGGCGACCCACTTAAATTATCAATTGATTTAGTAAACCCAGATAGTGCCATTTGGGTCAGTAGACGTTGGCAGTGGGATACCGGTTTTAATAAGTTTGCCGTAACATCACTACCAGAAGCTGGACAGAAAAAAATTCATGCTGCTAAAGCTGGTAATTCTGCTAATCTTGATTATTATAAAGTTAAATTAACTCTTGATGATGGCCAAGGTGAAGCAAATAGTATTTTTTCTAAAATATATGATGTAAATATCACCCCGTTACCAGCCAGTTTAGATGTTACTCAAAAAACTATAGTTATAGGGGGCTCAGATAAATTAACCATGTCGGGCACCGATTCTAATCAGGACCCCTTTACTAATTTAGCTTTTAAAAGCGCTGACCGAGATGGAACATCACTTACTGAAGCAGAATTAAATGCCCAAGGTTTTGTTTTAAATGATATTAATTTAATGGAAAGCTTTCAACCAGCTCAACGCACTGGTGTCTATACAGTTAATGTTTATGGTTTAGATCCTATCGCCCCTGATACTAAAATAGATTCCTATTTTACTTATACTATTACTAATACTCCTCCTACTTTTCAAGGTCTGACAGTTACTTTCTCTAACAACACTAAACAAATTTGTAACCCTACCGATAAATGTTTAATAGCTATTGATAATTCAGAGGCAGCCAGAATAGAAATAAAAGGAATCGATCCTGATGGTCATAATGTAAATTATTCTTTAGTAGATAATTTTGGTGGTAAATTAGCTATTAATTCTGTTTCTGGAGTTATAACTGGTTTAGAAAAATTAAATTCGCAGCAACTCACTGATCAAACTTTTAATATAAGTATTAAAATAGCCGATTCTTATTGTAATAATTCTAAGTCTACAGAGTGTTCTAATACTTATTCTTTTGATTTATTAGTTGAGAAATTTTGCTCCATAAATGTTCCAGAATCAACTTTAAAGGTGGATTTACCTGGTCCTTTTGCAGTTAATCAATCAGGCCAAAACCTAGAAACAGGTTTAACTTTAAGTGATTGTTCAGCTATCGGTTCCGCTACAGCTGACATTGAGCTGATTGGAGAATCGCACAGCCAGGCCATTGTTTTAGTTAGTGATTTATCAGCTAGTATGGAAACTAATGTCGTAAGTAATGGCACCACAGAAACAGCCATTAGTCGTTTAAAGAAGGCTCTAGTTACTACTAATACTGGTTTTTTTGATAGAGTTTATGAGCTGGCAAAAAAATTATCAGCTGATTATTTTACTAAAATTAGTTTAGTTGCTTATAATGGGTCAGTTAGAAGCTATTTAGATTTAATAAATATTGCTTCACCTGGTAGCCTTACTACTTTAAAAAATACTGTAAACAGCTATTCAACTGATTACGAAACCAATACTCTACTTGGATTAAATAAAGCTGAAGAAACTTTAACTAAAATTGTTACCCCAGGTGTTGAAAAAATTGTAATTTTAATGAGTGATGGTATTCCTGGTATTGATGGTTATGAAGTAAATCAGGCCTATTGTTACACCCCTGAGCCACCTAGTTGCTCTTGTGGTGGCACTTATCCAGATAATTGTACTCCTTATCCGACTTGCAAGCCAAACGAATATATAAGTTCTTGTACAACTTGCTCACCTTACACTTGTAATTGCGGTGGCACTTATCCAAACTGCACCCCTTACGTTGACTGTCCTCCAGGACAATATAATGATTCCTGTACTACTTGCTACACTCCAACCCCACCACCTCATTCCGCTTATAATAATTTTAATAACTTCAAATTATTTGTTGCTAATCTTTTTAAAGCTAAACCAGTAGAGGCTATTACTACTCCGGATAGATGTATGTATGATGGCACTACTTGTGAAAGGAGATTTCCTAATTATTGTAAGGCTGGTGATTATCAATATTGCTCAGTAACTAGAACTATACCTTGTGATATAACCTTAGATGTAAATACTGAGGCCGCTGCTCTTAAGAAACTAGGTGTTTCGCTTTATACGATTTATTATAATACCAGTAACACTCTAGAACCAAAGCAAAAGATGTGTAATTGGTCTAGTAATAACGGTGCCAATTGCGATAATAATACTTTTTCTTTTGCCGGCACGGACATCGATACTATGATTAGTAAAGTATTAGGCAGAATTGTAACTAAGCCTAAAGATGTAGTAGTTGGTTCATCTAATATTACAGATAGCGATCCAGCGGCTATTACTAGCTCGGTTAGTGGAGCAAATATTACCGGACTTCTTTGCGGAGCAGTTAAGCCACCAGTTACTTATACTAATAATGGCTATCTCAAATTTTCTAATATTAAATTAAATTATTGTGGCGCTAAGTTACACCCTTAATATGAATAAAAAAAGATTATATCTTATTATTGCTTTAATTATTGTTTGTTTGCTTGCAATAGGATTTTTTACTTATCGTTATTTTAATCAAAAACCAAAAACAATTATTACAAATTCTCCTATCACAGAAACGGTTGATCAATCGATAGAATTAAAAAATGATGAAATCAATTTTACTAAAGCTCAAGAAGATAAGGATGTAAATTCTTGTTTATTAATTAAAGATAGTTTCTCTAAGAATCTTTGTATTCAGGAATTAGCCGTTACCAGTAAAGATATTACTTCATGTGCCATAATTACTGATGAAGAATTTCGTTCTAATTGTTCCTCATCAGTATCGTTAGAGGTAGCGGTAGCTAGTCAAAAGTTAGATGAGTGTCAAAAAATAACCGATTCCATGTTAGCTAAAACTTGCGTTGAACGTGTAACCGAAAATAGTGCCAAGATTAATTGTGATTTACTTAGTGATCAAAATTTAAGAAATAGCTGTTTATCAATAAATTATTATCAACAAGCTAAAAGTGCTAATGATTTTAAAATCTGTAATCAAATTCCAGAACTTGTAAAAAGAGCCAATTGTTTATCAGAAATTAAAAAAATTGACCTGCACTCAGATGCTGATAAGGATGGCTTGGATTTTTTACAAGAAATTGTAAGCAATACTAATCCTGACAACAAAGATACTGACGGCGATGGTCACTCCGATAGCGAGGAGCTAGTTAAGGGTTTTAATCCTGATGGAGCTGGTACAATGGCTCAAATTGAGACAATTAATATTATGCCTTGCAAAGATATTAAAGATGAGGAAATTAAAGCTTTGTGCACCCTTGAATTAAAAGGTAAGCCCCTTGATTTATTTAGGTGTAAAGACTTAAATCCTGGAAAATTAAAGGATTTTTGCTCTAAAACAGTCTCTTCACTTATAAAATAAGCTAATTTTTAGCTTAAAAAAACCATCTTAATTAAGGTGGTCTCTAAATATTGCCAATTAATCAATATTGTGCTAGTCTTATCACTCTAACTTATACTTAAATATTTTTACCATGGCCGAACAAGTAATCTTAAGATTCGATAATGTTACCTTCGAATACGTCCACAAAAAACCAATTTTATCAGAAACTTCTTTTAGTGTCAGAACTGGTGCTAAAATTACGTTAATGGGGCAAAATGGTGCTGGAAAAAGCACTATTTTTGGCTTGATTAAAGGTGAACTTAAAGCTAAAGAAGGTACTGTTTCTATAACTGGTGGAGCTACTATTGGGGCTGCCAGACAAACTATTGCTCGTGAAGATTTAGATTTAAATGTTGAAGGATATTTAGCTAAAGCTTTTTCACCAGTTCCTGGTAACTTACGTAGTCATATTGCTAAAGCACTTGATGCGGTTAATATGAACATTCCTATTGATCGTCGCGTTGGCGATTTATCAGGCGGTCAACAGGCCAGATTACTACTTGCTTATGCTTTAATTTCTAGTCCTGATATTTTATTACTTGATGAGCCAACTAATAATTTAGATAAAGAGGGAATTGACCATTTACTAGAATTTTTGATCATGTATGACAAAACTGTAATTGTTATTTCTCATGATGCTGATTTTTTAAACTGTTTCACAGAAGGCGTTATTTATTTAGATGTTCACACTCACCAAGCAGAAATGTATGTTGGCGATTATTATTCAGTAGTTGAAGAAATTAGCCGACGTATCGAAAGAGAGCAAATGAAAAACGCCCAACTCGCTAAACAGATTATTGATCGTAAAGAAAAAGTTAATTTTTTTGCTCATAAAGGTGGTAAAATGCGTAAATTAGCTCAAAAAATGCGTGAAGAGACTGAAGAACTAGAAGAAAATATGGTTGATGTGCGTCGTGAAGATAAAACTATTCGTGATTTTGAAATTCCTGTTCAAGAAGAATTATCCGGCTACCTAGTAGAGATTAGCTCAGTTAAAGTAGTAAAAAATCATGAACCAGAAGTACATCCTTACGAAAAAATTATCGGTCGTCGTGATCATGTTCTAATTTCAGGTCCCAATGGTATCGGTAAAAGTACTTTTTTACGTAATTTAGTTTCGGAAAATCCAGAAGGTCTTAAATTAAATAAAGATTTAAAAATCGGTTACTATAGTCAAGATTTTGCTAATTTAGATTTTAGTGACACAGTTTTTGATTGTTTAGCTAAAGCCATGCCTGATCGTGATGACATGCCGCTTATGCGCTCCGTAGCAGCTGGCTTTCTTATTACTGGTGATTTAATGGGCAGTACGGTTGGTTCTTTGTCAGAAGGGCAAAAAGGACTATTAGCTCTAGCTAGATTAGTTTTAATGCGTCCAGGACTTTTAATTTTAGATGAACCTACTAATCACATTAACTTCCGTCATTTACCCATCATGGCCGAAGCCTTCAATAATTATCAGGGGGCTATTATTATCGTTAGTCACATGGAAGAATTTGTTAATCAATTAAAGATAGATGATTATATTGATTTAGGAAAAATCTAACACAAGAACCGCCTTAGTTTGGGCGGTTTTTATAATTTCTAGTTGTTTAGAGTTCTTATTTAAATTTTATGGATAAAAGAAAATTAATTATATTGATTACCGTTTTAATAGACGTGTTAGGTATTGGCGTAATTATTCCAGTATTGCCTTATTATATAGAATCTTTTGGGGCCGGTCCTTTTGTAGTTACTTCATTATTTGCGGTTTTTTCACTTTTTTCATTTTTTAGCGCTCCAGTACTTGGAGCTTGGAGTGATAAAATAGGACGAAGACCCATTTTAATTATAAGTATTTTCTCCACTGCTATCGGTTGGTTAGTTTTTGCTGGAGCAACTAATATTTTATTTTTATTTATTGGTAGAATTATCGACGGGTTAGCTGCTGGAAATTTCTCAATCGCTCAAAATTATCTAACAGACATCGCTCGCGACGAAAAAGAAAGGATGAGTAATTTGGGTTTAATTGGTGGTGTTTTTGGTATAGGTTTTGTTATTGGTCCAATGCTGGGCGGATTACTGGGCTCCATTTCTCATAGTTTTCCTTTTTGGTTTGTTGGAGTCTTAGCTTTAATTAATGGTATTTTAGCCGTTCTTTTCTTACCAGAAACTAATAAAAATAAACAAGTAGAAAAAAAGGTTAGCATGAACCCTTTTATACCAATTGCTAATTCATTAAAGAATAAAAAACTAAGAGCAGGCTTTCTGGCCCTATTTATTTTTGGTTTTGCTGTTACTATCCAACATTCAATTTTAACTATTTATACCAGTGATGTTTTTAAATTTACAGCTTTTAGTAACGGCGTCGTTATGGCTTCCATTGGTGTATTAATGGCGGTTAATCAAGCAGTAATTCTTAAAAAGGTTTGGTTAAGATATTTTTCTGAAAAAATATTAACACTCGGCAGTCTGCTGGCTATTTCCGTAGCTTTTTTACTAATAAGCTGGCCACTGATGATACTTTTTGTTGTAGCTATTATTATATCTACCTTTAGTCAATCAATATTACGCATTACCATGACTAATCATATTATTAAAGATGGAGGAGAAAAGGATCAAGGAGAATTAATGGGCGTCTTGACCTCTATTATGTCACTATCTGCTATTGTAGGGCCAATAGCGGCCGGTTGGTTCTATGGTTATTCTAGCCGCAGCCCCTTCATTTTAGCGGCTATTTTATCAGTTATTGCTTATTTAATTATGCAATTTGAAACAAAACATAAACCTCAAGAATTTAAAGTTGATGAAACTATTATTGAGTCAGGTGAACAAAAAATGGAATTAGCCTAATATGTCTAAAATATTTAAATTAAAATCTGATTTTGAACCAGCCGGTGACCAGCCAGAAGCTATCGCTAAGCTTAATGATGGTTTAAAAAAAGGTTTTAGTCATCAAACATTATTAGGTGTAACTGGGTCAGGTAAAACTTTTACCGTAGCCAATGTTATTGCTGAATATAATAAGCCAACCTTAATTATGGCACCCAATAAAGCTTTGGCTGCTCAATTATATAGAGAATATAAAAATTTCTTTCCAGACAACGCTGTTCATTATTTTGTTTCTTACTACGATTATTACCAACCAGAAGCCTATCTGCCAATCACTGATACTTATATTGATAAAGAATCGATGATTAACGATGAAATAGATAGATTACGTCACGGTGCCACCTCAGCTCTAATGAGCCGCAAAGATGTGATTGTAGTAGCCTCTGTTTCTTGTATTTACAATCTTGGTGTGCCTGATAATTATTTAGAATCGCGTTTACATTTAACTAAGGGACAAGAATTAGTGAGAAGTGATTTAATTAGTCAATTAATCAGAATTCAATTTGAAAGAACTACTGGTGATGTTAAGCGCGGACAATTTAGGGTTCGTGGTGATGTTTTTGAATTACGCCCCATGTCAGAAAATGTTATTTATCGCATAGAATTAAAAGATCAAAAAATACAAAACCTATCTATTATCGATCATGTGACTCGTGATGTTTTAGAAGATTTGCCAGAAATTGTTATTTTTCCACCTAAACACTTTGTTTCCAGTCAGCCACAAATTACTGCCGCACTTAAAAATATTAAAGAAGAATTAAGAGATAGATTAGAATATTTTAGGAGTAAAGGTTTATTACTAGAAGCTGAAAGATTAGAACGTCGCACTAAATATGACATGGAAATGATTAAGAGCTTAGGCTTTTGTCATGGCATTGAAAATTATTCACGCCACTTGTCCGGTAAATTAGCTGGAGAAGCACCTGATTCCTTACTGGCTTACTTTCCATGGAAAGACGGTAAACCAGATTTTTTAACCGTTATTGATGAATCCCATATTGGCGTACCACAAATTAGAGGTATGTATAACGGTGATCAAGCTCGTAAAAAAACTTTGAGTCAGTATGGTTGGAGATTACCATCAGCGCTTGATAACAGACCTTTAACTTTTAAAGAATTTGAGGCACGAGTTGGACAAGTTATTTTTACTACCGCTACCCCAGGTGACTATGAACTTAAAACTTCAGAGACTATTGCTGAACAAGTTATTCGACCAACTGGTTTAGTTGATCCAGAAATTGAAATACGTCCCGTCTTTAATTTAGAAGAAAATTACTCACAGATTAAAGATGTTATGGCTGAAGCTAAAAGGCTGGCAGCTAAGGGAGAAAGAGTGATTATTAATACTCTGACTAAAAAACAAGCTGAAGATTTGAATACTTTTTTAGGACAGAATGGAATTCGCAGTAATTATTTACATTCAGATATTAAAACCTTTGAACGTACTGATATTTTAAAAGCTTTTCGCGAAGGTAAATTTGATGTGTTAATCGGCGTTAATTTATTACGTGAAGGTTTAGATTTACCAGAAGTAACATTAGTAGCCATTCTCGACGCTGATCGTGAAGGCTTTTTACGTAGTCAAACTTCACTAATGCAAACCATGGGACGTGCCGCTAGAAATGTTAAAGGTAGTATTATTTTATATGCTGATAAATTAACAGATTCTATTAAAAAAGCCGTAGCTGAAGTTGATAGGCGTCGCGAAAAACAATTAGCTTACAACAAGGCTCATGGCATTACTCCAAAAACTATTATTAAGCCTATTGAGGATTTTTTAGAGATAAGTGAAGAGGGTAGAGCTAATATGCTAAAGAATCAAAGACCAGTTAAGAAGAAAAAATAATTATATGGAAGATAAAATAATAATTAAGGGTGCAAAAATGCACAACTTAAAAAATATAAACGTAGAAATACCTCATAATACCCTAACAGTTATTACGGGTGTTTCTGGGTCGGGCAAATCATCACTAGCCTTTGATACTATTTTTGCTGAAGGTCAACGTCAATATGTTGAATCATTGTCGCCTTATATGCGTCAATTCTTAGGACAGAAAAAACCAGCCGAAGTAGATGAGATTATTGGTTTAGCACCAGCCATTTCAATCGATCAAAAAGCTTTATCCCATAATCCTAGATCAACAGTCGGAACGCTAACTGAAATTCATGATTATTTACGTATTCTATATGCTAGAGTCGGCGAAGTCTTTTGCCCAGAATGTGGAACTAAAATTGAAAAGTTAACTGTGGAAGAAATGATTGATATTATTATTTCTCGTGCTAAAGAATATAAATCAGAGTATGTAGAAATTTTAAGCCCTGTAGTGCGTGATCGTAAAGGTGAATATTATCAATTGCTTTATAACTATTTAAACCAAGGTTATAGTGAGGCCAGAATTGATGGTCAGCCTCATTTTTTAAGAGAACAAATAAAATTAAGTGCTAGCAAAAAGCATAATATAGAAATTGTTATTGATAAAGTTTTAATTAGCGATGAAACAAGATTATTTGAAGCGGTAGAAAATTCACTAGCTGCGGCCGGTGGTTTAGTAATAGCTAAATTTCCTAATCAAGAATTTTTATTATCATCTAATTGGACTTGTCCCAATGATAGTTTTTCTTTTCCAGAAGTAGAACCTCGGCTTTTTTCCTTTAATTCACCTCATGGTGCTTGTCCAGAATGTGCTGGACTAGGAAAAATAGGCTTTTTTGCTGATAAGGCCTGCCCGGAATGTAAAGGAAAAAGACTTCGACCAGAAGCTTTATCTGTTCGTGTATCCAATAAAAACTTAGCAGAGGTTAGTAACTTACCAATTGATAAGTTATACGATTTTTTTTGGAAATACTATCAAAAAATGACCAAAAGAGAATTAACTATTGCTGAAAATGTCATGGCCCAAATTATTAACCGCCTAGAATTTTTAAATAAAGTCGGCTTAAACTATTTATCGCTTGATCGTGAAGCTGAAACTTTATCAGGTGGCGAAGCGCAACGTATTAGATTATCATCCCAAATTGGTTCTCAATTATCTAGAACTCTCTATGTGTTAGATGAACCAACTATTGGCTTGCACGAAAGAGACACCGACAAACTTATCGAAACTTTAATTACTTTGCGTAATAAAAATAATACGGTAGTGATTGTGGAGCATGACGAAAGAACTATTTTAGCTTCAGATTATTTAATAGACATGGGGCCACTCGCTGGTATTCATGGCGGAGAGGTAATGGCTAGTGGTTACACTAAAAAACTATTAACTGACAAAAAAGCTCAAGATCAGTCGTTAACTGTTCAATATTTAACAGGCATTAAAAAATTAGAGACTCCAGACAAAAGACGTGCTAAAAATAGTGGTGCCATTAAAATAGTTGGGGCTCGTGCTAATAATTTAAAAAATCTAAAAGTAGAGATACCTTTAGGGCGCTTGGTTGGCTTAAGCGGTGTGTCCGGGTCAGGCAAATCATCTTTAATGTATGATGTTTTATATAAAAATGTTAATTATATTAAAAATAATCCTGGCAAAAATAAATTCGAAAATGTTACTGAATTAAAAGGCACTGAATATATTAATAAAGTAGTAGTTATTGACCAATCACCAATTGGTCGCTCTCCTCGTTCCAATCCTTCTACTTATACTGGTTTTTTTACCTATATTCGTGACTTTTTTGCTGCTTTACCTGAATCCAAAGAGAGAGCTTATACTATTTCCAGATTCTCATTTAATCGTCCTGGTGGACGTTGTGAGGCCTGTGAGGGGGCAGGATTTAATATGATTGAGATGCATTTTCTGCCATCAGTCATGGTTGAGTGTGAAGTTTGTCATGGCAAGCGTTTTAATCGCGAAACCTTACAAGTGAAGTATAAAGGTAAAAATATTTCTGATGTTTTAGATATGACCATTGAAGAGGCTATTACTTTATTTGAAGATAATTATTTAATCGCTGATAAATTAAAAGTTTTACAATCAGTGGGCCTAGGATATATCAAGCTTGGCCAATCATCAACTACTTTATCAGGTGGCGAGGCACAGCGTATTAAAATTGCCAAAGAATTAAGTATGACACTCGGCAAAAGAACTTTGTATTTACTAGATGAACCAACAACCGGCCTGCATTACCATGATATTGAAATGCTACTAGTAGTTTTAAATAAATTAGTAGATCGCGGTAATTCAGTCGTTGTTATTGAGCATAATCTGCATATGCTTAAATCTATGGACTATTTAATTGATATGGGTCCAGAGGGCGGAGAAAAAGGCGGTAAAATTGTAGCTATTGGTGAGCCAGAAGATATTATCAGAAATGATAAAAGTATTACTGGAAAATACCTAAAAGATTATTTAAAATAAAAAAACCGGTCTCTTTCATTGCGAAAGAAAACCGGTTAACTAAAATTAAAAAATGGCTTTATTAGTTTATAGTAATATACCTAAATGTCAATAGTTAAGCCTCTAAATTTAAAATTAACCGCCAAATCAGCGCCCGCTAAACCTGGTGTCTATTTTTGGCGTGATGACGCTAATCAAGTGCTTTATGTTGGTAGAGCAACGAGTTTAAAACAACGCTTAAGCCAATATTTTCAAAAAGATATTGATTCTAGAATCGCTGAAATGGTAAATTCAGCTACCGATTTAACCTGGATTGTTTGCGAAAGCTTATTAGAAGCAATCATCCTGGAGGCTAAATATATTAAAGAATATTGGCCTAAATATAATATTAAAGATCGCGATGACCGGTCTTTTATTTATATAGTTATCTCAAATGATAAATACCCTAAGCCAATAATTATTAGGGGGCAAGATTTAAAGAAATTTCCAGAAGATAAAAATATTATTTTTGGGCCATATCAATCCCAAGCTTTAGTGACTAATGCCCTCAAGCTAATTAGAAGAATTTTTCCCTGGAGTACTTGTCAGCCTTTATCGGGTAAGGCCTGTTTTGATTATCAAATAGGTTTATGCCCAGGCGCCTGTTTAGGGACTATTACTCCAATTAATTATAAAAAAAATATTAAAAATTTAATTTTACTATTAAGTGGTGAAAAAAATAAACTAATTAAAAAATTAACTAAAGAAAATCCTCAACAGATTAAAGCCTTAAGGCACATACAAGATGTTTCTTTGCTGGTACGAGAAGATGGTTTAAATGCTAAAAAATTAAATAGAATCGAAGGATATGATATTTCACACTTTAGCGGCAAAGAATCTTATGGTTCGATGGTAGTTTTTATTAATGGGGAAGCCAGTAAAAATGATTACAGGCTATTTAAAATTAAAGAAGCGCCAGAGGGCGATGATGAAAGAGCTCTCAGTGAAATGCTACTTCGTCGTTTTAAACACAAAGAATGGCTCCACCCAGACCTAATAATGATTGATGGGGGCATGCCGCAAATATCTTTTATCTCCAAGATATTAGCTAAAAATAATCTAGCTATTCCGATAGTTGGTATTTCTAAATTTGGTGGTGATAAATTAGTTTTTAATAAAGACGTGAAACAAAACTTTAAAGATTTAGCTAAAAATTTAAAACCAACCCTTTTAAAATTACGAGAAGAAGCTCACCGTTTTGCTAACTTTGGACGTAAAAGGGGTGCAACTAAAAGTTTTGAGTTATAACAATAAAAGGGTATAATTATATAAATAGCTTCTAAAGCTAGATAAAAAGCTGGTCAGAATCCTCGTTTTTTGTCATAATTAAAATATAAAATATCTTTGGTAAAATATTATATAATATTACAATTATTATTTAATAATTTCCTAGTAAAATTGTTTATAGCTTTATGAAAAAAAAGAATTTACTTCTAGTTATTTCATTGGCAGTGTTAGTAATTATAATTGGAATAACTTGGTTATTATATCAAAAATCGACTACATCAGATAATTCTTTTAAAGACATAAAAAAGAGAGGCGTATTAGTAGTGGGTAGTGATATGCCTTATGGAGTGATGGAATTTTTTGATAATAATAAACCAGCGGGAATTGACGTAGATATTGCCCAAGAAATTGCTAATAGACTAGGCTTAAAATTGGAGTTTAATGACCATGATTGGGACACTCTATTTACCAAACTAGAAAATAATGAAATAGACTTAGCAATTTCCAGTATAACTATTACTCCGGAACGTCAAAAAGAAATACTTTTTAGCACTCCTTATTTTAACGGTGGCCAGGTTATAATAGTTAACCGAGATAACCAAGATATAAAAGGAATAAATAATTTAATAAATAAAAGAATTGCCACTCAAGAAAATACTACTGGCTACGATGAGGCTAAAAAATATACTACTAAAAATTTAATTTATACTTATCCAAATTTTAATGTTACTAACGAGGGAGTTATCATTATTAACGACCTGCAAAATGGTAAATTTGACGCCATGATAGTAGATTATACCCAAGCCCTTAGTATAATTAGAAATAATTTAGGATTAAAAATTATAGGCGTTCCTTTTACTAAAGAAGATTACGGTATTGCCTTGAAACTTGGCAATAATTCTTTATTAGATAAAATAAACTCTACTTTGCAAAAGATGCAACAAGATGGAACGATAGAGCAGATTAAAATAAAATGGTCTAAAATTTAATAAATATAAGTCGCTAACTTGGCGGCATAAAAACTATGAAAATATTAATTATCGATGATGACATTAGCGCTAATACTACTTTGAAGGCTTTACTTATGAGCCAAGAGGGGTATGAAATTGACACAGCTTACAGCGGTAAAGATGGTTTAGCTAAAATGATTGCTAATCCAAATTATGATTTATTAATTTTAGATGTCATGATGCCTGATTTTAGTGGCATTGATGTTTGCAGGGAAATGTCAAAAAATAATAAAATCAAAAATATCCCGATCCTACTTGCTTCCGCGCTACCTATTACCTCTAAAGAATTAGGGGAATTGCTTAATGAATTCAAGTCTTTGTGTGATATTAAGGGGGCCTTAGAAAAACCATTTGTTTTAGAAGATTTATTAGTGCAAATAAAAAAATAATTTATTTCAAAAAAATCTCAAAATTATGAAAAAAATTCTGATTGTCTTAATCGTTTTAACCGTCTTAGTTTTAGGTAGCATTTACTCTTTAAATTACTTATTGGATAAAAAAGAAAAATCTTTAGTGAAAGAAAAGCCAGTAACTATCGGTTTTTCAATGGGAACAACTCGTGAAGAGAGATGGTTTAAGGACCGTGATTTTTTTATTAAAAGAGCTAAAGAATTAGGAGCTGAAGTAATTGTTTCTTTATCTGATTTTGATGCTGAAAAACAAGCTATTCAAATAGAAAATTTAATTAGCCAAGGAGCAAACGTAATTGTTGTTATTCCATCTGACTCCAAAAAAATTGAAGCAGCTATTGAAAAAGCTAACCAAGCCGGCGTTAAAGTTATTGCTTATGATAGGTTGATTGAAAATAGTTTTATAGATTTATATGTTTCTTTTGATAATGTTAGAGTTGGAGAAATGCAAGCAGAAAGCGTTCTAAAGGTGGTAGACCGTGGTAGCTTTGCCTATATTGGCGGATCTCCTACTGATCATAATGCTTCTTTACTAAAACAGGGGACCATGAATGTTTTAAATGACAAAATTCAAAATGGCGATATTAATTTAGTAGTTGATAAATTTACTACCGATTGGAAGCCAGATGAAGCTTATAAAAATATAATGGAATATTTAGAATCAGATCAAAAATTAGACGCTGTTATTGCTGCTAATGACGGCACAGCTTCTGGTGTTATTCAAGCTTTGAAAAAGAAAGGGTTAGATGGAAAAATACCAGTTTCAGGTCAAGATGCTGAATTATCTGCAGCACAAAGAATTATTGCTGGCACTCAGACTAGTACTGTTTACAAGCCGATTAATGCTTTAGCTTATAAAGTAGCTGATATTGCCGTGGCTATGGCTAGAGGAGAATCCCCAGAAACAAATACTCTTACTAATAATGGTAAAATTATGGTGCCATCATATTTTTTGACACCTATTCTTGTTGATAAAAACAACATGATGGACACTATTATTAAAGATGGTTTTCATACTTACGAAGCGGTATATAAAGTTACTAAATAAATATTTTAAAAGTCCCGTATATGGGAGTTAAAAAGAAATTACTAGCTTCGTTTTTTGCGATAATTTTTATTCTGTTTCTTTCAGAAGTTTTTTCCCTTGTCATGGATCGCATAATTTTAGCCAAGCATGAAGTTTTAAGCGACAACATGATGGCTGAATATAGCTTAATAGAAAAAAGTTCAGCGTTAGTTGCTTCATTTGATAGATTGGTTAAATCGCCAACCGATGAAAAAGAAATAAATAACTTTAATCTAATCTATTCTGATATTAAAAAAGTATTACCAGAGATTAAATCAATAATTGCTTATAATGAGAGCAGAATAATTTTTAGTAGGCTCGAAAACAATCTAAATGACATGTTTTTTGACATTGAGATTGGTATTAATGATTTAAATAGTGACAATTATTTAGAAGGAATAAAACGCTACGAAGAAGCCAGCAAAAAAAACGAATTTGTAAAAGAAAACGTCAATAATCTTTTATTGAAAGAGTTGGAGTATGCTAAAAGTCTGCACAATGCCGTGGAAACAGTACAATTAATCATTCAAATAATTGTTATTTTACTATTTGGAGCAGCTACGATTGGTTGTATCTGGTATGCTATAATTTTTTCCAGAAAATTGGTTTCACCATTAATCAGATTAACTAAATTAGCTAAAGTTATTGAAGGTGGCGACTCTAAATCTGGCGTAGACACTGATTTATTAAAAGGAGAGGATGAAATTTCTAGTTTGGCCAATTCTTTTAATAACATGGTTATTTCTTTAAAAAATAGTATTAAGCAATTACGAGAGTATAATGTGGAAATTAAAAATTCTCATAACTTAGTAGAGTTAGAAAAAAATAAACTCCAGCAATATTTAGATGTGGCTGGAGTTATAGTTCTAATCTTTAATATTGATAATAAAGTTTTAGTTATTAATAAAAAAGGGCGAGAAATTTTAGGCGTAGAATCTTCGGAAATTATCGGTAAAGATTGGATTCAAAAATATATAGACAAGAAGAATCAAACTCAAACCAAAGGATTAATAGCTTTCTTATTAAACAATACCGCTCTATCTGATACTTTAGAAAATATCGTAATAGCTAAGGATAAAACTCAAAAAAATATAGTTTGGCATTTCAGTATCTTAAATAATGGACCTAAAAACCCTCAATCAATTCTAGCCACTGGTGTTGATATTACTGAGCTAACTAAAGCCAAAATTACTATTAATCAATTAAGGGAAGTGGATAATTTAAAAAATGAAGTTTTAAACATTGCCACTCATGAGCTGAAAACACCGCTAATTTCCATCGTTGGCTTGTCTGAAGTTATGGAACAAAAACCTACCACTTTGTCAGATGAATATAAAAATTATATTTCTATCATTCATAAAGAAGGCTTAAAACTAACAGAGCTCATCAAAACTATGTTAGTAGCCAATCGCAATGAAATAGGTAAAATAGCTGTTTCTAAAGAAAAATTTAATTTAATTGATCTGGTCTCATCTCTAAAAACACCCTTAGAAATGCTAGCTAAAAGAACTAAATCTAAAGTTGAGTTTAATTTACAAATCAAAGAAGCACCTGTTGATAGTGATAAAGCTAAAATATCACAGGTTATTTATAATTTTATTGATAATGCCGTAAAATATGGTCCCAAGGAGCAAACTATTGGCATTAATGCTTTTTTAGTTGATAATAAATTTGTTAAAATTGAAGTAAATAATTTTGGTTCTAGTATCTCTAAAGAAATGCAGAAGAAATTATTCATTAAATTTTCACAACTAGAGCCGTCTCTATCTAGATCTCAGGAAGGTATAGGCTTAGGACTATATATTTGTAAGCAAAATATTGAGGCATTAGGCGGACAAATTGGTGTTACCAGTGAGCCTGAACAAGGAACAACTTTTTACTTTACATTACCTTTAAATATTTAAAAAATAAATATATGAAAATTTTAATTGTCGATAATGATTCTAGTACAGTTACCACGCTTCAAGCTCTTTTAGCTAATGAGGGGGCCTTTCAAATTGAAGTTGCTTATAGCGGAGAAGAGGGATTAGCTAAAATGACAGCTACTCCTGATTACGATGTGGTATTGCTTGATATTATGATGCCTCAAATAAGTGGAATGGATGTCTGCAGAAGCATGATTCAAAACCCACGACTTCAAAAAATTCCAGTATTACTTATGTCATCGGCCTTACCTATTCCACCAAATGAATTTCATGAATCCATGGAAAAATCAAGTGAATTAAGCGTAATTAAGGGCGTACTAGAAAAACCATTTACCACTAGTGATTTACTAGCTCAAATTTATAAAGTAGCTAGACCAGCCTTAAGATAGATGGTTGTTATTTTTGTTTACTAAATAGCAAAAATTAGATATTATATAAGAGAGATAAATTATTTTATAAAGGATAAAATATGTTAGAAAAACTGTTTGCCAGAAAAGAACCGACTAAAAAAGTTTTAGTGGTAGAGGATGATGCTATGTTATCTATGGTCCTAGCTGAAAGCCTTAAGGCTGAAAAATATAAAGTTTTAGTGGTAGCCGACGGTTCACTAGTCTTTGACGAAGTAATAAAGTTTTCACCTAACCTTATTTTATTAGATTTAATTTTACCAGGCATTGATGGTTTTTCAGTGCTTAAACAGTTAAAAGACGACTCAAAAACTACAAATATACCAGTAGTAGTTGTTTCTAATCTTGACTCTATAAGTGATGTTAAATCTGTTAAAGCATTAGGTGCTGATCAATACTTTTTAAAAGCCACGACTAAAATAGAGGTTATTATTGAATATGTTAAAGATCGGCTAAAAAAATAATATGGCGAATACTAAAAAAACCATTATATTAATTATAGAAGACGATGAAATATTGTTACGTGCCTTATATTTAACTTTTCACGGCAGTAACTATACGATAGCTACTGCTGAAGATGGTGATACTGGCTTAAAAATGGCTCAACGTCTTAAACCAAATATTATTCTTTTGGATTTATTATTACCAAAAATGAATGGTTTTGATTTTCTTAAATACGCGAAAGCTAATGCCGATCTCAAGGATATTCCGGTCATAGTACTATCTAATCTTGGCGATGAAGAAAATATATCTAAAGCCAAGGGATTAGGGGCTATCGATTATTTTGTTAAGTCAGGAACTAACTTAGAAGATTTAAATAATCAAGTAGTTAAGGTGTTAAAACTTTAAAAACAATTATTGTATATTATATTGGAAAGTTTTATAATATATATACTAAAGTTAGGGTATTTTAAAATAGAATAATAGCTTCGATTTTATAAATTATATACAAATCAAATGATAAGTTTTATCTTAAAACTTAGGCCCACTAGAAAGCATCATAAATGTTGTTACCAGACTTTTTTATGATGCTTTTTTTTAGTTTTTAAAAATTTTATTTAAACACATGAAAAATAAATGGCTAAATCTAGTTTTACGTTTAACTAATTACATTTATAAACGTAAGCAAGTAATTATTGGTCAAAATGGTATTAAGGTAATACTTAATATTATCTCTTTAGTTTTCCTAGAAGTAGCTCTCAGCGTACTATCTTTACCGCTATATTTAACCTTAAACTCTGGCAAAGTATTAGCCTATTTTGACGAAAAGGGTAGCTATAATAAGGTTAATTTTGATTATAGCTTACGCCGCGTCCTAACTGTTACTGGGGTAAGTATCATTGCCTTTATTTGGGGCATTAAATTGTTACTAATTTTATTTTTTCCTACTATTTACGGCCCACTACAACTTTATTCAGTTTCAGGATTGCAGCCAGTTGATATTTTAAATCAAAGCACAGTTGCTTCAGAAACTGGCATACAAACAGCTCGTAGCGTTAGTTCTATACCTAAGCCCACACTAACGGAAGTGCGTAAAGTTAAAGGTGAAAATTACTCATTTTTTGGAGAAGGGCAGCCAAATACTACTGTAGTTTTATTATTATCTGATATTTCATCGGCTATTTATACTGCCAATATTAATAGTGATGGTAAATGGCAGATAGATCATCAACAAAATAACTTTAAATTAAAGGAAGGGAATCATTCCGTGGTTATTTATAGCTATGACTCTAAATTAGGAGTTAGAAGCGAAACGGCTCCAGCCCAATTTTTTAAAGTTACTGTCTCTTGGTCTGATTATTTAATGAGAAATTTAGATATTTTAACCAATTGGTTAATAATTATTATACTTTCAATTGGATTATTTCTAATCTTTTTAACAATTTAAAACGTATGCCAGATTTTTTGATAAATTTATTATTTCGTTTCTCTGGTTATAATTTCAATTTAAAGCAAAAAATTGTACAAGCTGATAATTGGTTAGTTATCATTCCTTATACATTTTTATTAATTATTTCGGAATTAGGCTTTATTATTGTCAGTTTCCCAGTTTATATATTAGTTCCGCCTAATAAAGTTCAGGAGGATGGTTTTATTTTCCCTAAAGAAATAAAAGATGTTCCTAATTTAAAAGTCTATACCATCAGAAGAAAAATAACTTTAACCACCATTTTTGGAACTGGTGGAATTTTATTTATAAAGGTGGCCTTAATTGGCTTAAGTTCCTTTTTTCTGTTTGGTGGCCTACAGCAATTATTAGCTGACACTCAAGATTGGACCTTTAGCGTACCGGGTGACTATACTTACGATAATACTAAAATTGAAATCACTGGCGGCGTCGCACAGTTAAAAGACAATGCTACAACTAATACAGGTACAACAACGAATCCTGGATTTGATACTGCAACCACCGGCTGGACTGGTGCTGACTGGGGGGCTGGAGGCGGAGAAGTTAATCCTACTGAAACTAGAACTACTACAGGAGGTAATCCTGGTGGTTGGATCAATATCAACGTCCCATCTGGTAATGGTGATGAATTAGGCGGCTACTGGCAACAAAGTTTTGTAACTACTATTGCTAACCCAACTACAACTGTCAATTTTGATTGGCAAGTTAGCGCTCACGATACAACGCCAGTGCCAATCACCTTCAAACTTTATGTTTTCGTAGATAACGTAACTGGAGCACCAACTATCGGACAAGAAGTTTGGTCGTCAGGAGAAATAACTAGCACTAGCACTTGGGCAACCATTTCAAATCTAGATGTTTCATCTAAAGTAACTACGGCTGGCACCTATTATTTAAAGGTGGCCATGTGGGTAGAAACTCCTGGTTCAAATTCCGGTCCTTTTACAGTTGGTTATGATAATATTCAGCTTACTTGGACCAAAACAACTCATAGTTATGCTACGGTGGCCACTACTACTCCAGTAACATCTTTAGCGGTATCAAAAGCCATTAGTTGGAGCGCTTTTAATGAAACAGCTACTAAAAACGGCGGGGAAATTTATTATCAACTATCTTCAGATAATGGTACTAATTGGAAATATTATAATGGTTCAACTTGGGCAACTTCTACTTTAGCTACTGATTATAATACGGCTAGTGTTATAAATACTAATATTGGTAACTTTGCCACCTCTACGAATCAAATTAAATGGCGAGCCTATTTAACCGGTAATGGCACGCAGCAGGTTATTTTGGACAATATAGGAATTACTTATACTCAGAATCAATTGCCGGCCATTTCTAATTTAGCTCCGACTCAAAATACTGATTATGGCTATCTTCATGCCAATTATAATTTAGAAGATTTTGAAAGTGATCCTAGTAGCTTAACAGCTTATGAGTATTCCACTGATAATATAAGTTGGTTTACGATGACAGCCTCTACTACCGATCCAGCACATAGCGGCATAACCAGTCTAACGACTGCTCCTGCTGGAGTAGCTCATACTTTTGTATGGGACGCTAAATCGCAACTGGGTAATATTTATGATGCCGATGTTTATGTGCGTTTACGTCCTAATGATGGTGTTGGTAATGGCGCCACTGCTACTTCATCAGCTTTTGCCATTGATTATGCCACTTCTACAATTTCTAACGTAGTAGCCGTACAAAATTCAGGTACAACCACAGTTAGTATTACCTATGATTTATTTGATAATACAGCTGATAATATTTTAGTTGAAGCTCAAATATCTGATGACGGTGGAGCTACTTGGACAGTAGCCACTTCTACTTTAGCTGGCGATATTAATTCTGGAATTACTTCAGGAAATAGTAAGACAATTACTTGGGACTCCTTAACTGATTATCCTGGTCAACAAAAAAATAATTTACAGATAAGAATTCGTGCTAAAGATAAATTCCAAAACCAAGGTAGTTATACTAATTCTGCTAATTTTTCTTTAGATACCTTGGCCCCAGCTACTTTAACTGGTTCTAATTTATTAGCTCAACCTAATGCTGGCGATACTACTGTTTTAATTGGCGGAACCTTCACGGAAAGCAATCCTAATACTAATGATTTTTATGTAACTATTGATAACGGTGCTTATAGTTCAGCCACGGCTGGTAATACTAATACGGCTACACCTGCCAATACAAATACTAACGTTGGAGCCACCTTGGACGGTAATGACTTTATTTCTAAAGTAAAAGTAGTGCATACCGATGACTATGGTTTAACCTTCACTAATGAAAATACAACTCCTACAGTAGCTAATAAATACGTCAAACCTTATACACCAGCAGCTCCAACTCTTAACAATCCAGTTACTACTCGTTTAGATTTACTTGTAAATCCTAATGTTAGTGAAGCCAGCGATTTGGAATATACTATTTTAGAAACATCTCAAAATAAGTATGTTCAAAGCGATGGTACATTAGATACTAATCCTGTTTGGCAAACTCTTGGCACTGGAACAGGAGAGTGGGGAAATGGTTTAGGTATAGCTGGCAAAATAAGAATTACCGGGCTAACCTCACCAGTTTCTTTATATACTTTTAAGGTTAAATCTCGTAATCCTAATGACAATGCTCACGCTACTAGCTCAGAATCTACTTATTCAGCCACAGCTTCTATTCCTAACACAGCGCCAGTTATTGCTTTAAATAGTTATTCTCAAACTACTGATGGAACTCAATATACTAATATTGATTATACAGGTACTGATGGACAGGGTGATATTAATAATATTGTAGCCTATGAATATTCCACCAATAACTCCACTTGGCAAGTCATGACTGAAAAAGCTGGAGTAGGCAGTCATGGCACATCAAGCTTAGTCTTCTTACCAACTGGCAGTGATTATAAATTTGTCTGGGATTCAGCAGCTAATTTACCAAATATTGAAGATGCTACTGTTTATGCACGTTTAAGATCTAACGACACCCAAACTAATAGTAATTTAGCAGCCTCATCAGCTTTTGAAATTGATAATAAATTACCAATTGTTACTAATGTTACTGCCATTCAAAATGCTGGAGCTAAAACAGTCTCTATTAATTATGATTTAGCGGATGCTAACAATTCTCTAATACAAATAGATATATCGTCAGATGGCGGATCTACTTGGACCGTAGCTACATCTTCTTTAACTGGCGCTACTGGCTCCGGTGTTACACCGGGCTCCAAGATTGCTACCTGGAATGCTGGCACTGATTTTAATAATCAATATAATACCCAGATGAAAGTCAGGGTGAGAGCTAAAGATACTTACGGTAATCAAGGTAATTACGTAATTAGCTCTAGTGATTTTACAGTTGATACTCACGCCCCAGTCTTAAGCTCTATAACAGCTATTCAAGATACCGCTGCTAAGACTTTTACTTTTCATTATGATGTTAGCGAAGATATTGGTAGTGCTGATGTTGTTCTAGAAATATCTAGCAATAGCGGTTCAACTTGGGTAATTCCAATTACAACAGCTACTGGCGATATCGGATCAACTACGCCGGGCACCAATAAAACGATTACTTGGAATGCTGGTATTGATTACAATGATCAAGAAAAAACTGGCATGAGAATTAGATTAACAGCCACTGACAGTTTTACTAATAGTAATAATTTAAGTTCAGCCGATTTTTCTTTAGATTCTTTAGCTCCAAGGATTACTAATGTGACAGCCGTTCAAACCTTAGCTTCTACTAGCGCAATTTTTCATTATGATTTAGCTGACCAAAATAGTTCTAATATTGCCATTGATATATCTTCTGATGGTGGTTCTACGTGGACAGTAACTGATACCACAATTAGTGGCGACAATGGAACAGGGGTTGCCGCTGGAACAAACAAAACAATTACTTGGAATGCTAAAATTGATTTTCCTAATCAAGATATCAGTACTATGAAAGTCAGAGTTAGGGGAACTGATATTTATAATAATGCTTCAGGTAATGCCACTTCTAGCAATTTCTTAATTGATACTTTAAATCCAGCTATCAATGTTGCAGCTAATTTATTAGCTCAACCTAATGCTGGTGATACCACGGTTTTAATTGGTGGTTCTTTTACAGAAAATCATCCTGATACTAATAATTTTTATCTAGCACTTAATGGCGGAGCTTACGGCTCAGCTACTAATGGTACAACCAACACAGCCTCACCAGCTAATCAATTAACTGCTGCCGGTGTCTCTTTAGATGGTAATGATTATATCTCTCAGGTCAAAATTATTCATACTGATGATTATGCTCAATCGATAGATAATGAAAATAATTCACCGACTATTGCCTATAAATATGTTAAACCATATACACCACCAGCTCCAACAGTTAACAATCCAGGCATTGGCACAGTTGATGTTTCAGTTCTTAAACACGCTAATGAAACTGATGGCTTAGAATATGCTATCTTTGAAACATCTCAAAATAAATATCTTCAAAGTAATGGTACACTAGGAAATAATCCTGTTTGGCAAACTCTTGGCACCGGAGCAGGAGAGTGGGGAAATAATTCTGGTGTCACTGGTAAAATAAATATTAGCGGTTTAGCTACTCATTCCTATCTTTATCAATTCCAAATTAAATCTCGTAACACTAGTGATAGCGGACACGCTAGTACTAGTGAAAGTTCGTTATCAAGTGGGGCGTCTTCAGCTAATCAATCTCCAGTTATAGTTATTGATCATCTTGGACAATCTATTAATGGTAGCAAATATGTTACGATTGATTACACCGGATCCGACTTAGAAAGTGAAACAACTACTTTAACTACCTATCAATATTCTACCGATAATTCTGTTTGGCATAATATGACAGAAAAAACTGGAGTGGGAAGTGATGGTATAACTGGATTAGCTTTTACTTACCCTGGCGTAGCCCATGATTTTATGTGGGACATAGCCACTGATTTAAATAATACTGAAGATAATACAGTTTATATTCGTTTAAGAGGTAATGACGGTACTTCTAATGGTGGTACAACTATTTCTTCAGCTTTTACAATAGATACCAAAAATCCGGTTATTTCAGCAGTTACTGGTAATCAATTATTGAATTCTAATAACGTAGCGATTGCCTATAACTTAATTGATTTAACAAACTCCACAATTGAATTACAAATCTCTAATGACGCTGGAACTACTTGGAGTATAGCAACAACTACGGCTACCGGTGATTTAGGGATTAATATTAGTCCAAATAATGGCAAAGCTATTAATTGGAATCCAGGCGTAGATTATTCGGGCCAAGAAGACAACGATTTAAGAGTCCAAATTAAGGCCACTGACAATTATGGTAATGCTGGTATCTTTGTATCTTCTAGTAATTTTAGTATAGACACTAAATCACCAGCTATTACTAATATTTCCGCAGCTCAAAACTCTGGAAATAATACGGTAAATATTACTTATGATATTAGTGATGCTAATAATTCTAACGTAGCTTTAGATATATCTTCTGATGGCGGTTCTACGTGGGATGTAATAGATACTAGTGTAACTGGGGCTATTAATAGTGGTATTACTCCTGGTACCAACAAAATAATTACTTGGAACGCTGGTACCGATTTTTCTGGCTGGGAAATTGCTAACATGAAAATTAGATTACGAGCTACTGATACTCATAATAACGCCACTGGTAATGTAGAGTCTGCTAATTTTTCTTTAGACACTAAGGCTCCTGTTATTAGTAACATTACAGCTACTCAAAATTTAGCCACAGATACCGCTAGTTTTACTTACGCTTTAGCTGATAGTGGCAATGTCCAAATTATTATTGATATATCTTCTGACAGCGGCTCCACTTGGACGGTAGCCACAACTACTTTGGCTGGTGATATTGGTAGTGGAATAAATGCTGGTAATAAAACAGTTTCTTGGAATGCGGCCACTAACTATAATAACCAACAAAACGGAACAATGAAGATTCGTGTTCGTGGTATTGATGTTTTTAACAATGTCAGCACTAACTTTGAATTACCAGGATTATTTTCCATTGATACTTTAGCTCCAGCTATTAATTCCGTAACTAATTTAACAGTCCAACCCAACGCTGGGGATACTACTGTTTCTCTTAATGGTTCATTTATAGAAAGCAACCCCAACACTAATGAATTTTTAGTTGCTATTAATGGAGGGGGATACAGCGCTACTACTACCGGGGAAGTAAATACTGGAAGTCCTATTAATCAAAATACTATCACTGGGGTTACTTTGACTGGTAATGATTATATTTCTAAAGTTAAATTAATTCACACGGATGATTATAATCATTTACGTCTTAATGAAAATATTACTCCTAATATAGCTTATAAATACGTTAAACCTTACACTCCGCCAGCGCCAACTATTACTAACCCACAAAATACTAGTGTTGATTTAACTATTAATGCTCATGCTGGTGAATCTAATGTCGTAGAATATGTTATTTACGAATCTAATACTGGTAAGTACGTACAAGCTAATGGCACACTAGGGACTAGTCCTGTTTGGAAAACTAGAGGCACTGGAGCAGGGCAATGGGGCAATTTATCAGGAGAAACTGGTAAAATAACTATTATAAATTTAAACTCACCAGTGGCTAATTACAGCTTTATAGTTAAATCTCGCAATCCTCAAGATGGTCTTCATGCCGCCTCTTCAGAGTCAGCTTCTTCGGCTACAGCCAGCATTACAAATACTGCTCCTAATATTAATATTACTAGCGCCAGTCAATCTTTAGCTGGTAGCTATGTAAATATCAGTTATACTGGCACTGACGCCCAAAATGATACCAACAATGTAACGGCTTATGAGTATTCTACCAATGGTCTTAGTTGGCAAGCTATGACTGAAAAAACTGGGGTTGGATCTAACGGGGTAAATAATTTAATTTTTGCCTCTACCAGCACTAATTACACTTTTGCTTGGGACGTAGCCACTGATTTACCAAATCAAGAACAGTCTACGGTTTATGTTAGATTGCTTTCTACTGATACTATAACTAATAGCAATTTAGCCGCTTCTTCAGCTTTTTATATTGACACCAGAGGTCCAATTATTAGTGGTTTAAATATCTATCAAACACCAGCTTCTAATATAATTACTTTTGAATATAATTTAAATGATTCAGCTGGTTCTAATAATACTATTAATTTGGAAATTTCTGATAATGGCGGAGCTACCTATACTATAGCCACCACCACCTTAAGTGGTGATATTGGTACTGGTGTAAGTTCTGGTAATAGTAAAACAATTACTTGGAACTCTAGTATTGATTTTGCTAACCAAGAAAGCGGACTCATGAAAATAAAAATCAGAGGAACTGATCAATATGGCAATATAGGATCTTATACTAATTCTAATAACTTTACCGTTGATGCTAAAACTCCAGTAATTAGTAATATAACAGCTAGCCAAACAATTGGCTCAGGTAATATAAGTATTAATTATAATTTAGCAGACACAACTCCAGCTGGTCATCTAGTAGAATTTTCTATTTCTAGTAACGGCGGTTCTACTTGGACAGTAGCTACCACAACTTTCACTGGTGACATGGGTAACGGTCAAACAACTGGTAATAAAAACTTTACTTGGTTAGCTGGTACCGATTTTTCTGGTCAAGATTTAACTACCATGAAAGTTAGAATTAGAGCTAAAGATTATTTCAATAACCAAGGTAATTATGCCTCTTCCAGTAACTTTAGCTTAGACACTTTAGCTCCGATTATAAGTACCATAACCGCCAATCAAACAGCTAGCACCACCTCAGTTAATATTAATTATAATTTAAACGAAACGGCCACTACTACCTTAGATTTGTCGTCTAACGGTGGCGGCTCTTGGACAGTAGCCAAAACTACCTTAAGCGGTGATTTAGGATCGATAACAGCCGGAAATAATAAATTAGTAACCTGGAATGCTACCAGTGATTTTGGTAACCAAGAAAACTCGGCAATGAGAGTGCGTTTAAATGCTATAGATAATTACGGCAACACTAGCATCTACTATGAATCAACTAATTTTAGTGTTGATACAGCAGCTCCTTTGGGCTTATCATCATTAAATAAATTTTCTAGTACACCAACCTCAGTTACTCTAAATTGGCAAGCTACTACAGATGCTAATTTTAATCATTATGAATTATGGCATAGTACTAATTCTGTAGATGTGGATAATAGAACTGGTTCCGCACAAAAATGGAGTATCAGTAATGATAGTAATTTAAGTAATCCATTAACTATTTCTACAGTTATTACTAATATAGACACGACAAATGATTATTATATTAACATTAGAGCTATTGATAATTATGGTAACACTATAACAATACCAGCTATTAATATTTTTGCGGCACCAATTTCAACTCCAACTGTTAATTTAAATAATGCTGCCGGAGGAGCTCCAGTTATCATTAATGATTTACCGCCACTACAACCAATCTTAAACCCACTAGTAACTCCGACTAGAAATTCTACTATTCGTATTTCTGGTTTAGCAGAGCCTAGATCAAGAGTAGAGTTGTATGATAATAATGTTTTAATTGGTTCATTTAATAGTTTAGCTGACAATAATGGCCTATTTAGCCAAGACTTTAAGCTAACAGCCGCTCTTCACACCTTAACAGTTAAATCATTTAATAGTAGTAATGTTGGTAGTCCAATTTCAAACGCGGTTATTGTTAATATAACAACTGCTGAACCGATGACTCCAATTATCTTATCTCCAAGAAATAATGAGACTATCAACGATCAGACACCACAAATTGTGGGGGTAGCTGATCCTAATAATCAAATAATCATTAAAATAGATGATACTGAATTTATTATTAATAGTGATAATGACGGGGCTTGGAGTTTTATCTTGCCTAGTACTTTTGCTCTAACTGATGGCGAACATCTTATTTCTGTTGTAGCTAGAGATAATACTAATATTTTTAGTGGTATAGCTACTGCAACTATTATTAAATTAGCTGTTTTAACGCCAATAACAACCATACCTCCTATTACGACTCCTCCAGTTATTCCAACTCCAGTATCTGGACCTAGTGTAATTCCTAATCCAGAAATAACTTCTTTACCTTCAGCCACCTTAATTAGCGAGGCAACAGGTGCTACTGAATTACCTGGTATCCCAGTGCCTAGTGTTATGGCCTCTCAAGCCAATATAACAGCCGTAGGAGATATTATTAGCTTCACAGGAACTTCTTTACCTAATTTTGATATAGTAGCTTACATTCATAGTAATCAGGCTTTAATTTATCAAACTCGCACCGATGAAAATGGTAATTGGCGCATAAATCACTCACAAACATCATCAGAATTAGCTCCTGGAGAACATACAATTTATGCCGTAGCTCTTGATACTAATGCCAAGGTTAAGAGTCGTCCAAGTGCTGTTAGCAGCTTTACAGTTGAAAGAAATTTATGGGTTATGATCTTTAAATATCTAAACTGGCCAACTACTGCCGTTACTTTATTAATATTAATTTTAACTGCTTGGTGGCTATATTACATAAGAAACAAAAGGAAGGCTTAATTATTATGAAAAAAAAATTAAATAATCATAAATATTATAATTACGTAGCCTTTCGTACTGCTGTAATTTATATTGTACTAAGTGCGTTATGGATTTTATTCTCCGACAAATTATTGTTAACTAACCCCGAGACAGCCGTCTACATCTCTACGGTTAAAGGATGGTTTTATACTGTTGTAGTTGGTATTTTTATTTATTTTACTTTAGCTAGAGAGATAAATCTAATTCAAAAAGCTGAAAAAGAAACCGAAGAACTGCAATTATTATTAAAATCTAGTTTAGACAGCCAGAAAGATACCATTCTATTATCTATTGATAAAAATTATAACTATCTTTATTTTAATAAAGCTCTACTTGGAGTCGCAAAATATGCTTATGGTCAGGACATTAAATTAGGGGATAATTCTTTAGATATCATGCCCCCTGAAGATAGGGCGGCAGCTAAAGAAAGTTACGACAGATCTTTAAATGGCGAATCTTTTACTACTATACATATTTATGGTGATAAAAACAAAGCTTATTACGAAAGTTTTTTTAATCCTATTATTAATGATCGCGGGGAAATTATAGGTGTAACTGTTTTAGCTAAAAATGTTACGGAGAGAATAAAAATGGAAGAAAATAATAAATGGCTAGCCTCTTTTCCTCTATTAAATCCTTGGCCAGTAATAGAAATAGACAAAGAAACTGGCTTAGTCTTTGTTAATAATGCTGCCAAAAAACTTTTACCAGATTTAGAGAGTAAAAATTTAAATCATCCATTTTTAAAAGACATAAATACCTATTTTTTAAAATTAAATATTAAAGATAAAACTGAAACAAACAGAGAAATAAAAATAAATGATAATTATTATTTTCAAGCTTTGACACTAATTAATCCTCAGCAACTACGTATTTATGCTATTGACGTTACTGACCTTAAAAAAGCTGAGGGGTTAATAGTAAGTGAAAAAGAAAAATATAAGTCATTGTTTTCTAACATGATTAATGGCTTTGCTTATCATAAAATTATTACTGACAAAAATAATAAACCAATCGATTATAAATTTTTAGAAGTTAATCCTGCTTTTGAAAAATTAACTGGTTTAAAAAGCTCAGATATTATTAATAAAAATGTAACTAATGTTATTCCTGGGACAGAAGATGACCCAGCTGACTGGATAGGAAAATATGGTCAAATAGCTTTAACAGGACAGGGGGCTTCGTTTGAAAGTCATTCAACAGCTATAAATAAATGGTTTAACATTTCAGTTTATTCACCAAAAAAAGGTTATTTTGCAACCGTGTTTGAAGATATAACTGATCGCAAAGAAAACGAAAAAAGATTATTAGAATTAGATAAACTCAAAGATAATTTTCTATCAGTTACTACTCATGAATTAAAAACACCATTAACTCCAATTAAATCACAATCTCAACTATTATTAAATGGGGATTATGGCCCACTTAATCCTGAGCAACGTCATGCCGTTGCAATGATTGTTCACAATGAAGAAAACTTAAACAGATTAACTAATGACTTGATGGATATTTCTAAAATTAAGTCTAATAAATTAAAGCTTATTTTGGAAAAAGTTAAATTAAATGACATTATAAATAATATTATAAAAGACAATTCTAATTTAACTAAAGAGAAAAATATCACCCTATCTTTTGAACCGTTACTTAATAATTTGGAAATAATAGCTGATAAATTAAGAATAACTCAAATTGTAAGCAATTTATTAAACAATGCTATTAAATTTACACCTGACGGTGGCCAAATTTATATAAATACTGAAAAAAATGATAATAATGTTATAATTACTATTAAAGATACTGGTATCGGTATTGGTCAGGAAAATATACAAAAATTATTTACACCATTTTTTCAAATACAAAGTAATCTGGACAGACAATACCGCGGTACTGGCTTAGGATTGGCCATCACTAAAGGTATAATTGAGGCTCATGGTGGTAAAATTTGGATTGAAAGCCCAGGGGAAGGTCAGGGTAGTTCTTTTATATTTACTTTACCAATTAAATAATAAAAATATGCCAACAAAACTTAATAAACTAAAAATACTACATGTCGATGATGAAGATGATACCTTGGAAGTTGTTAAAACGATTCTAGAAAAAGAAGGGTTTGAAGTTACCGGTGCTAAAAGAGGGGAGGAAGCTTTAAAAAAAATTAAAACAAACGGTTTTGATTTACTAATTTTAGATGTTATGATGCCAGACATGTCTGGCTGGGAATTGTTTAATAAAATATCAGTCATTAAACCAAATTATCATGTAATCTTTTTAACTATTTTAGAATTAACTCAAGAAAAAATTAAAGAAATAAAAAAAGCTGGTATCAGAGATTATATCAGAAAGCCTTTTGACCGCCAGGATTTTGTTAACAGGGTAAAAAAGGCTATAAGTTCTTAATAAACACTATGACTGATAAATATCAATCTATAAAAAAACTAGAGGAAGAAAATAAAAAGTTAAAAATTGAAGTCGGCTTATTAAACGGCGGTTATTTTCAATTAAAAAAAACTACTGAACAGCTTAGGGAAAGTGAAGAGAAGTTTTTAAAAGCTTTTGAAACTTCGCCTTATGCTATTGTCATTACCAGAGTTAAAGATAATAAACTAATCGATGTTAATCGGTCATTTATTGTAATTTCTGGTTTTACTAAAGAAGAAGCAATAGCCAATTCATCAATTGGTCTGCATCTTTGGGTGGATATTAGAAACAGGGATAAAATAATATCTGATTTAAAAAAAGGAATAGAAATTAAAGATAGAGAATTTGAGTTTAAGAAAAAAAATGGCGAAATTATTATTGGCTCATTCTCAGCTAAACTATTAAACATAGGAAAAGAACCTTGTATTATTTCTAGTATTTCTGATATAACCGAACGCAAAAAATTGGAGCGAATGCTAAGAGAAAGACAGGATATGTTAGAAAAAGCTGAAACGATAGCTAATCTCGGTAGCTATTCTTTTGAAATTGAAAAAGGAGTGTGGAGTAGCTCCAAGGAACTAGATAAAATTTTTGGAATTAATAATAAATATGTACACTCTTTCGAGGGCTGGAGTAATATAGTTATACCAGAAGAACGAGAAATAATGATAAATTATTTTAACAAAGAGGTATTAGGTGCTCATCATCCATTTGATAAAGAATATAATATTATTAGACAAACAGATAAAGCTGTACGTCTAGTTCATGGCACTGGGCAACTAGAATTTAATAAGCAAAATATACCGGTAAAAATGTTTGGCACTATTCAAGATATTACCGAACGCAAACAAATCGACTTGAAACTAGCTCAAAAAAATCGAGCGCTCAAAATGGTTGGTGAGTCAAATCAAGCTTTAATTCATGCTACTGACGAACAAAAACTATTAAATAAAATTTGCCAAATAATTGTAGAAATTGGTAATTATCATTTAGCTTGGATTGGTCTAGTTGAAAATGATAAAAGTAAAATCATTCGTCCAATAGCTCAAGCTGGATATGACGCTGATTATGTTAAGTCAATTAAACTCACTTGGGACGATACTGAACGGGGTCGCGGACCAGGAGGAATAGCAGCTAGAACCGGTAAACCCAGTATGGTTAAAGATATTTTAACTGATCCTAGCATGGCGCCGTGGCGCAAAGACGCTTTAAAACAAGGCTATAGGTCAGTTATTTTCTTACCACTTTTTAACGAGGGGGTAACTTTTGGGGTCTTAGGAATTTATTCTAAAAACATAAATGCTTTTGATAAAGAGGAACTGGATATTCTTAATGAATTTACCGGGGACCTATCATTTGGTATTGCTACTATAAGAACAAGGACTGAAAATGTTAAAATTCAAGAAGCTTTGGTCGTTTCGGAAGCTAAATATCGTAGCTTATTTGAAAATGCTAGAGACGGCTTAATTATTATAGATGCTAAAACTGGAGAAATTAGAGAAGTTAATTACTATTTAATTGAGTTATTAGGCTATGGTCCTAATAAATTTTTAAGAAAAAAATTGTGGCAAATAAACTTATTTAAAGATATAATTAATAGTCAAAAAGCATTTGATACTTTAAAAAATCAGAAATATAAACGTTTTGAAAATATACCAATCAAGACTGGAGAAGGGAAAACAATCTACGTCGAATTTGTTAGTAACATTTACCCCTCTAAACGCAGTGGAGTTCTGCAGTGTAATATTCGTGACATAACCGAACGCCATAATTTAGAGGAACAAGTTATGCAATCCGAAAAAAGATACAGCACCTTAGTGGAAAGTAGTAATGACGCCGTAATTCTAGTTCAAGATGGACTAATAAAATATGCGAATCACGCTATTTCTGATATTATTAACTTATCACCTAATGATGTTATTGGTAAACCAATGGTTAATTTTATTGACCCAAAATATCATGATTTGATCACACAAAATTATAAAAATAGAATACTTGGTAATAAAGTAGAGAGTCGTTATGAATTTGCTGTGATTAACGGACACGGCGAAACTGTTCCAGTTGAAACCAATAGTTCACTTATTTCTTTTGAAGGACGGCCAGCTAGCATGTCAGTCATTCGTGATATTAGTAGAGCTAAAGAAGTTGATAGAATAAAGTCTGACTTTATTTCAGTGGCCTCTCATCAACTAAGAACGCCGCTAACTGGCATAAAATGGTTTAGTCAGTTGTTAATTAATCAAAAAATAGGTAAGTTATCTAAAAAACAAACTGACTTTATAGCACAAATATATAATAGTAATGAACGCATGATTCGTCTAGTTAATGATTTACTAGATGTATCTCATATTGAATCTGGACAAAAGTTTAATATTGAAAAAAAACCAAGTGATGTTATTAATTTAATAAATAATGTAATTAAAGATCAAAAGTTAAATACACCTAATAAAAAAATAACAATAAAATTAGACAGCAATTGTCCTAAAAAATTAGATTTTGCCTTTGATGCTGACAAAATATATCAAGTTTTCTCTAATTTAATCAGCAATTCAATTAAATATTCTGAGCAACAAGCTAAAATAATAATTGGTGCTACCTGTTCAGTTAATGAAGCACAATTTTTTGTTAAAGATTTTGGATTAGGTATACCAAATAATCAAAAAGATAGAGTTTTTCAAAAATTCTTTAGAGCTGATAATATTTCCACTATTTCTACCGAAGGCACTGGTTTAGGCCTTTATATAGTTAAGGGTATAATAGAAGCTCATGGCGGCAAAGTTTGGTTTGATTCTAAACAAAATGAAGGAACTACCTTTTATTTTACATTACCATTAAAGAGTTAATCTATAACCTCAATTAAATAAAAAACATATGAAAAAAGTTTTGCTAATCGTTGATGATGAAGAGATTGTTTACAAGGCCTTGTCGGTACAATTTGAAAAGAATGAGGTAGAAATTATCACAGTTAAAAATGGGGAAGATGGATTAAAAACAGCTTTAGAGCATCATCCTGACTTAATCCTGTTAGATATTTTAATGCCTAAAATGGATGGAATAACAGTTCTTAATAAATTAAGGGAAGATGACTGGGGCAAAAATGCTAAGGTAATAGTCTTATCTAATATTAGTGATACTGATAAAGTTAAAGAGGCTCAAGAACGCGGTAGTGACGAATATTTAATCAAAGCTGATTGGAGTGTCATTGATGTGGCTAAAAAAATTAGAACTATTCTCGAATTAGAGTAATAAATAGCCAGAGGGGTGATGATAATTTTTCATCACCCCTCTGAAGTATTGACAATCAATATAATATCAGTTAATATATACATAACTTAATAAGCCACAGACCGTAAGCACTCAAATAAGACTTGCGATAGGCCTCGAAATTAGCTTTATACAGCTATTTTATCCGTCTGTGGTCAAAAGCCACAGTTTTTTTATTTTATAGTAAATAAGAGGCCTAAAAAACCTTTTTTAATAAAAATATGCCTAAAAGTAAAATCCAAAAGGGTGAAATCATGCGTAACCTGACAGAAAGGATTAAAAAATCCAAATCTATCGTGTTTGCAGGATTTAATGCTTTAGGAGTAAAAGACAATGAAGCTTTACGCTTACAATTACGCGCTGAAAACGGCGAGTACTATGTAGCCAAGAAGACTTTATTAGAACGTGCTCTTAAGGAACAGGGAATCGAAAATTTGGACACTAAGTCACTTGAAGGTAAGTTAGCAGTTATCTTTTCCTATGAGGATGAGGTTTCTCCAGCTAAAGTTGTCGATGCTTTCCGCAAAGATAAAGAAGATAAAATCTTCTTCTTGGGCGGTATCTTAGAAGGTAAATTACTTTCTAAGACTGAAGTAGAGGCCTTAGCTAAACTTCCTAGCAAGCACGAATTACATGCCAAGTTGGTTGGAACCCTTAACGCGCCTATTTCTGGCTTTGTCAACGTTTTAGCTGGCAGCATCAGAAATTTAGTTAACGTGTTAAAAGCCATCGAAGAAAAAAAATAATTAATAAAAATTTTAATTTTTAAAACTATGGAAGATCAAAAAGAAGTTGTAGTTCCTGAAAAATTTCAGGACTTAGTAAGCAAAATCGAAAAAATGAGTGTTTTAGATTTAGCTGAACTTGTTAAAATCTTAGAAGACAAATTTGGCGTTTCTGCTGCTGCTCCAGCTATGATGATGGCTGCTGCTCCAGCTGCTGGTGCTGAAGTTGAAGCTAAAGATAGCTTTGATATCGAAATTACTGAAAGCGGTGCAAATAAAATTGCTGTTATTAAAGTAGTTCGCACTTTAACTGAATTAGGTCTTAAAGAAGCTAAAGACTTAGTAGACGCTGCTCCAAAAGTTGTTAAGGAAGGCGTTAAGAAAGAAGAAGCTGAAAAGATCAAAAAAGAATTAGAAGAAGCTGGTGCAAAGGTAACTTTGAAATAATACTTCCTCTCTCCAATAAAAAAAACACGGTTTTAAAACCGTGTTTTTTTGTTGTCTAAAAATGAAGATTAAAGAGAAAACTTATAGACACTACCGCCAGCTAAAATATAAGCTGACTTAGTTTCTTCGTTAACAACTATATCCTGTAAGTTACCTTTAAGTAAACTATATTGTTTAACCATTATGCCGCCCTTATCAAAAGTAACTAAACGACTATTATTTAAATCTAGCACATAAATATTAGTAGCTGTTACAATAACTTTATTGATTCTTAAAGCTGGATCAACTGGGCTTAATTTAAAGTTTAAATCTTCTTTACCGGCGAAGAATCTGGAAATACTATTACTCTTAGAAATGAACATAGCTCCTTTTTCATCAATATCAAAATCTACAGCTCCTAAAATCTTATCATTAGCTAAGCGTAGTTTTTTATCTACAAAGGCATTATTCTTTTCACTATAAAGATATATCTCGTTCTTATTAGGATTTAAAATGTATAAATAATCTTTATAAACTTGGGCTAATTGCCCAGAACCAGTCCCGGCATCAATACTTAAAGTGCTGACATTTTGACCAGCCACCTTAACAACTTTAGGGCCGGCAGCATAATATAAAATGTCGCCTTTAACTGCTGGGGAAGTAAACATTAACTGTTCACTTAAAGCTAGATTATTTTTGGCACCATCAACTGTATTATAAGTATAGATTGATTTATTTAAACTATCAGCCAAGTATACTTGTCCTTTAGCTAAAGCTAAATTATCAGCTTGAGCTCCAGCGTTCCAGGCGTTAACACTAATTGTTTCCTCAAAACTGCTAATTTCCGTAATCTTTTGTATTTTATTTTTTTGTTCTTTTAACTTAGCAAAAAGGGCATCTTTTTGAGCTATTTGCTCTTTATTAATAGTGGTATTACTATTTAACAAATTAATAGCTTCATTTAAAACAGCTAAAGCTCCGTCTTGATTGTCATATAACATGTAAGCATCAATTTGTTCCTGCTTACCATTTACATTATCAATAATTGCCTGAAACTGTTCTTCGGCTTGTTTAGTCTTCATACTAGAAACACTAACTGAAATAGAAATAACTAAAATCACAATACAAGCTAACACAGCACCCATCATTACCTTATTTTTCTTATTCAAACTCTTACCCCAATTAGCTAGGCCGGTTGTCATGCCTGACCAAAAACTAGGACTAAATATAACGGCCAAGGCCTTAGCTGATTTAAAAGTATTGGGCAATAAATTAGAGGTTCTTTTCTTAAAAACTAATTTATCATTAATAGCAAATTCTTCTCGATGAGTTAACTCTTTCTTTCTAGAAATAACTTCCTTTATATTAACGGTGTTAGGGTCTCTTTCTTCCTTATCATCATAAAGCTTAATTACTTTTTGAGATTTATTATCTTGATGAGCTGTTAATCTAGCTAACAGAGCAGAGGCTCCACTTCTAATTTTCTTTAAACTAATAATGCCAGCTGGGGCTAACATTCTTTCAGTTTTTCTTTCCGTATAGTTAAGATGGGAAATTGAACTATGAGCATTGCGAGACGATCTATCGCTGAACTCTCGATCGCCAGCCGCAACTCTAATCGGTTCTATATCATCACTGGTATCCACATTCAGTCCCAATGTACTCTTAATTATAATACCCAAAAATGGCGCAAAAGAATTAATTCTTTGCAAAGAATTTTTAATTTGTTCAGCTGCTACCATTGGTGGCAACTTAGTTACAATACCAACCAACTCTTTATTGGATAAATATTCTGGCAAAGCTTCATTAGCAAAAAAGAAATAAGAATATTCTGGTATTTCACCAGTAATCACGGCTGAAAAAATTTTACCAAAATTATCACCTTCAGAGTGCCCAATAACTTCTTCTTCGGCCGCGCTAGCTTCAACATTAATTATTTCATAGTTACCACGACGACGGAAAATTAAAAAAGCCTTATTTTTACCATAACTGGAGAAATAAAGCTTATTTTCATAAACAACACCTAAGGTAATGTTAGTAGCTTGAGGATTAATTTTAAAATGTTCTTCTTGTAAAAAGTCCATTAAGCCCTTATTAACTCTAGCTAACACGCCCTCAAAAATATTTTCTATTTTTAAACCTTCAATTTTATCTCTTAATAATATTTTCTCGTCACCGTAATAATTATAATCAAAAAAGTTAATTAAAAAATTAATGATCTTTTGGGAATCATTTTTACGTCCTTCGAGCTCAGCTAGTACAAATATTTTACCAGCTAACTTTTCTTTTGAAGCATCGGGTTGCGAGATAAACACCTCGCCGGCGTAGTTAGGATTCTTGGCGGAATTGAGAATAATTGAAGCTAATTTGTTGTACATACAAATAAAAAAATTCGGTTTAACACCTAAATTTTCTAAACCTTTTAGTTTGACTAAATACATTTTATATTATACTATAAAGCTATAAATAGATAAAGCTATGCTTAGCTCACTCTTTGGCTCTCCAGCCAGAGTCAAAATTCTCAGTGCCTTTTTAACTAAGCCTGATGAAAAATATTACTTGCGCCAATTGGCCAGGGATTTAGAATTGCAAGTCAATTCTGTTCGTCGTGAAATCATCAACTTAGAAGAGATTGGTTTAATTATTCCTATTGCCGTAGAAACTAAGGCTAAAGAAAAAAAATATTATACGATCAACAAGGGTTTTATTCTGTTTCCAGAAATGAAGGCTCTTTTTATTAAGTCCCAAGTCTTAAGTACTAAAGAATTTGCGGAGAATGTTCAAAAACTTTATACACCCAAATTACTTATCTTGGCTGGTTTTTTCGTAGAAGATAATAACTCTAAAACTGATATATTGATTGTAGGAAAAATTAATAAAGATAAATTTATTAAAACGGTTCGAGATTTAGAAGTCATGATTGGCAGAGAAGTAAACTACACTATCATGGAAGAAAAAGAATATTTATACCGCCGCGAAGTATTAGATATTTTCTTAAATAAAATCATGGAGGGGCAAAAAATAATAGTCAGTGATAGCTTAACGGAAAAACTATGAAAAAAATCTTTGTTAAAATTTTAAAATACCTTTTAATTATAGGCTTAGGCCTTATTTTATTGTTAGGAGTAATACTAGCTATTCAAAGTAAGAATATTAAAAATTATTATGCTGCCATGCTAAATGGCAAAACTAGTTTAGAGGCTGCTACTGCTAATCTTAAAGCTCAGAACTACTCTGAAATTAAAAATGATGCTGAAGCTGCTGTTACTTATTTCAGTGAAGCAGAAAATTCATTAATAAAGATTAGAGAAAACGAACTGGCTAATTTATTTTATCCAATTGCTACTTCCATTAATGATTTAGAATATTTAACTAAAACAGCTGAAGTATTAAGTAAATCACTATTACGATCTAGCAATATTTTAACTGAAGTGGAACGAGCTACTTCGGGTCGTTTTAAAGGTTCATTTTCAGAACTATCTACCACTGATAGGCAGGCTATTTTATCTATTATTTATCAATCGACTCCCGAACTTAACGGCTTAAAAGCTAATTTACAATTATCCCTTGATAATCTAAGTAAAATTCATCGTATCGGCATTCTCTTACCACTTAACAAACAACTTAACGACATTAAAGATCAGTTACAGTTCGCTAAAGACACGATGGATAAATTAGTACCACTCGCTCAATTATTACCAGCCTTAACTGGCTATCCTCAAGAAAGCAATTTCTTGGTCATTCTGCAAAATAACGATGAGCTACGTCCTACTGGCGGTTTTATTGGTACCTATGGCCTAATGACAGTAAAAGACGCTAAGCCAAACAATATAACCACTGAAGATGTTTATCATCTAGATATGCCATGTATTGATAAATTAAAAGTTACCCCACCAGCTCCTATTTCTAAATACATGAGTGTTACTTATTGGTGGTTACGTGATGCTAACTGGTCGCCAGATTTTCCAACTTCAGCTAAACAAATCCAAAGTATGTTTTTAGCTGAAAGCGAGTGTGCTGGACGTCAGAATGCTAAACCGACCGCAATTATTGCTATCAATCCGGACCTTATCAGTGATTTATTAAAATTAGTAGGACCAATTACTGTAGAAGGAGAAACTTATGATAGTAGTAATTTTCAACCTCTCTTACAATATAATGTGGAAATTGCTTATCAAGAAAAAGATATTACTTCTTGGAATAGAAAGAACATTATTAATTCTGTAGTTTCTGAATTAGAAAAACGCTTGATTAATTTACCCTCAAATCAGTGGCCCGATGTTTTAGGCGTTTTACAAAATAATATTGCTAAAAGAAATTTACAAATTTATTTTGATAATGAGTCTTCACAAAAAATAGCTACTGAATTAAATATTACCGGGGAAGTAAAAGAAGTAACTCAAGACTACTTAATGGTAGTAGATGCTAATTTAGCTGCCTTTAAGAGTGATTCTGTTATGGAAAAGAAAATGTCTTATAATATTAGTAGCGGTGCTGATGGTTTAATTAGTCGTATTACACTTGATTATCAACACAATGGTGGATTTGATTGGCGTACCACTAGATATCGTAGTTACACCAGAATTTACGCGCCATTAGGCAGTCGCTTAAGCAGTGGTAGCGATTTAACTGATTTCACTATGACCGATGATCAAGCACTAAACAAAACTGTCTTTGGTTTTTTCTGGAGCATTGAACCTGGTCAATCTAAATCTGTTAACCTTAGTTATAAATTACCTAAAAGCATTACAGCTGATAACTATGAACTTTATTTTCAAAAACAATCTGGCAGCCGTTTAGCCGAATTTTCTTATAATAGAAATCTAGAAAATAAAAAAACTTATCAGTGGTCTGGACCACTAGATCGCGACCAAAAATTTTACTAAACAAAAATCCCGCCTAACTAGGCGGGATTTTTTTATATCAACTATAATCTTAAATTATTTTTTAATATTAAAGTTAGTACTATAAGTTAACTTAGATGTAACACCATCAACTTTAGCATCAATAGCCGTACGACTAACATCAGGTACAGTTAAAGTTTGGGTAAAACGACCACGATTATCAGTTTTTGATTTAGTTATAACTCCGCCAAAATTAATAGTTAACTC
>JBAQCS010000059.1:0-7772 GCA_049294415.1 Patescibacteria group bacterium | reverse complement strand
TAGACGTTGATTTTATTGATAAAGAAATCGTTCCTCAATATGAAGATCAAGATGTATATTCTGGTTTTCATAATGGCTATTTATTAAGTAAGAAGAAAACTATTAATTAATTATGTTATCAGATTCTATTATTGTTAAGCTGTTAGATAATTGTCGAAAAGACGGCATACAAAAGATCGTAGCCGGTGCCGTGATTGTTTTTGAAAATAATAAAATATTATTTTTAGAAAGAGCAACTGGAGAATTTAAAGAAGGTTTAATAGAGCTCCCTAGTGGTGGCATTAATGATGACGAAACTATTATTCAAGGTTTAATTAGGGAAGTAAAAGAAGAAACTGGTTTAAATGTCGTCAGTGTTACTGATTATTTAGGATACTTTGACTATTTATCTAAGTCAGGACGCAAGACCAGACAATTTAATTTTAAAGTTATAACTGAACCCGGCGAGATAAAAATTAATCCGATAGAACATAGTCACTTTTTAATTAGTAGCGATTTAGATATTTTAAATATTTCAGAAGAAGTTAAAAAAATATTAAAAAAATAAGCTCCATTTCTGGAGCTTATTTTAATTTTTTTTCTGATTTTCTTTGCGCCATTTATTAATTTCTTTATGATTACCACCTAGTAAAACATCGGGCACTTCATAAGTCTTTTTTCCGACTTTAAAAATAGCTGGTTTAGTATATTGAGGATATTCTAAGACTCCTTCTTCGCTGTGTGACTCTTCAGTGGCGCTATAGTTGTTACCTAGCGCTCCAGGGAGCAATCTAGTAATAGAATCCATAATGATTAAAGCTGGTAATTCTCCGCCAGTTAAAACGTAATCACCAATAGAAATTTCGTCATCAATAAAATTAGTAATTCTAGCATCTACTCCTTCGTAACGACCGCAAATAAAAATAACTTCTTTATATTTAGAATACTCGGTGGCTAATTGTTGGTTCCATCTTTTACCACTAGCCGACATTAAAACTACTTTGCAATTTTTCTTAGTTTTTTTAACAGCTTTAATAGCCTTATATAATGGTTCTATCTTCATGAGCATACCAGCTCCGCCACCATAAGGAGTATCATCCACGCTTTGATGTCGGTCGGTAGTCCAATCTCTTAAATTATGAGGTTCAAAGCTGATAATTTTTTGGTCTAGAGCGCGCTTTAAAATGCCCTCATTTAAATAAGAGTGGAACATTTTTGGGAAAATTGTAATAGCGTGAAATTTCATATATCCATTATAACAGAAAAGCCCCGTTTTTTGATAGCGGAGCTTTTCTTATTTTTGAGGGCTATTGCTTAGATGTTTAAGTCATCAATAGCTGAAGTATCGATGTCCATTGATTCAACTGGAGCAGCTGGTTTTTCAAAACGTTTGCCGCCTTCTGGATCATAGATCTTCAAATTAACGCGAGAGTTGTTCTTGGCACCAACAATCTTTAATAAAGTTCTGATAGCTTGAGCAGTCTGGCCTTTTCTGCCGATAACATAACCCATATCAGCTGGATTGATCTTCAAGGTTAGAAGAACACCCATTTCATCAACAGTTCTGTCTACAACGACATCTTCTGGATGACTAACGATGTTTTTAACAATGCTTTCTAAGAATTGCTTGTCTTGAGCTTCCATACGTTTGGTTTTCCCTCAAAGGCGACAATGACGAACATTGCCATTTGAAAGAATATTGTTAATTATATGAATTTGTTCTAAATGAACAAACTTTATACTGTTATTGTAGCAAGTGAACCCTAGTTTAGGCAACAGCTTCTTCAGTCACTTCTTCGGCTACTGGAGCAACTTCCTCTACAGGAGCTTTAGCTGCTTCTTCAGCTTTCTTTTTCTTGTCAGCTTTAGCCTTAATTTGACCTTGTTTTTTCTCACTAACTGTTCCTGGTTTAGAAGCAGTTACTTTTTTGCCTTCAATGATACCTTGAGCAATAAATAAATTATTGATAGTTGGAGTCATTTGAGCACCACGATCTAACCAAAAATTAACACGGTCTTTTTTAACCTGTAATTGTTTGTGAAATTGGTCGTAAGCACCAAGAATTTCTAAAGAATTACCATATGGATCACGGCCTTTTTCGGAAATGATGACACGGAATACTTTTTTGTTTTTTTTACCAAGCTTAGATAGTTTTATAGTTAACATAATCTTTGAAACGCGCATCCGACCAATGGTTCGAAGTACCGTTTAATTGCTTAAAATTGCTGATTTAATACCCAAATTCTAACTTAAAGACTTTTAAAAGTCAATGGCTAGCCCTATGAGCGAGGGGTCATAGGTCTTCTACCTCCGAAACCGCCACCTGGGCGACCTCCGAAACCACCTGGGCGAGGGGAGCTAGGGCGACTTTCGCCTGTAGATTTGCCTCTTTCATCTTTCCAAAATGGTTCATTTTCAGTAAAGCCTTTCATAGTTAGGTTAACGCGGCCTTGGTCGTCAATTTCCTCGATTTTAACCATTACTTCGTCACCTACTGACACAATATCTGATGGTTTATCAACACGGTAAGGGGCCATTTTACTAACATGAACCATACCATCTTGATTGGAGTTTAAAGCTACAAAAGCCCCAAAATCCATAATTCTAACTACTTTACCTTTAATAATTTCTCCAGCTTCGAAAACTTTAACGATTTCCTGAACTTTGCTAACAGCTAAATTAACCATAGCCACGTCAGTACCGCAAATCATTACTAAACCGTCATCTTCGATATCAATAGAAACGCCAGTTTCTTCAATAATACCATTAATAGTTTTTCCACCAGATCCAATGATAGCGCCAATTTTAGCTGGATCAACTTTGAAACTGATAATTCTAGGAGCATGTTTGGAAAGTTCAGCGCGAGGAGCAGGAATAGCTTCCTTTAAGACAGCTAGAATTTGATTTAAAGCAACTCGTCCTTGAATTAAAGTTTGACGAATAATAGCTTCATCTAATCCGATAGTTTTAGTATCAAGTTGAATAGCGGTAAGTCCTGTATCAGTACCAGTGATTTTGAAATCCATACCACCGTTACCATCTTCCAAATCTTGAATATCAGTAATAACTTGCCACTTACTCATATCAGGTACAGAAGCTAGACCCATCGCAATACCAGCTACGTGTTTTTTAATCGGCACACCAGCATCCATTAAAGTTAGAGTAGAAGCGCAAGTAGAAGCCATGGATGATGAACCGTTAGATCCTAAAGTTTCGGATACTACGCGAATAGCGTAAGGGAATTCTTCTTTAGAAGGAACAACTGGCATTAAAGCTTTTTCTGCAAGTGCTCCATGACCAACTTCACGACGACCGGTACCTCTTAAAGGTGAAACTTCACCAACGGAATATGGTGGGAAATTATAATGATGCATGTAACGTTTTTTACTAACACCTTCAATACCTTCTAGAGATTGTTCAAGTCCAGGAGCGCCCAAAGTAACAATAGACATTACTTGAGTTTCGCCACGTGAGAACAAGGCAGAACCATGAACACGAGGAAGTAAGGCGGTATCAGCTAGTAACTCACGGATTTCAGTAATATCGCGACCGTCTACACGACGCTTTTCTTCGATAATAGAACGAGTAATTTCTTCGTCTACTAATTTTTCAACTAATTTTTTGATAACATAGCCACGGCCATCTTTATCAATACCAGCGTCAAATAAATGTTTGTCTAATTGATTTTTAATTTCTACCACAGCACCTTTACGTTCTGTTTTAGTATAATAAACTTTATCAAATAAAATATTTTTAATATTGGCTTTTAACCATTCTTCACCTTTAACTAATAATTCTTTTTTAGCTTCTTCTTTAACGCCATCTTCTGGAGTCTTTAAAACTTGTTTAGCAGATTTTTCTTTGGGAGCAACATTAGCTTTTAATTCATTGAATAAATCAATAGCACCTTTCATTGATTTCATGCCAGCGATAATCGCATCAGTCATAACATCTTCTGGAACTTCATTAGCCCCAGCTTCAATCATAATTAAACGTTCAGTAGTTCCGGACACAATTAAATCTAAGCTACTAATAGCTTGTTGTTCGTAACTTGGATTAAAGACAAATTGTCCTTCAATTAAACCAACACGAATTCCAGCAATAGGACCAGCCCATTCAATACCAGAAATAGATAAGGCAGCTGAAGCAGCAAGAAGTGATACGATATCGTAATCATTTTCTTGATCAACTGCTAAAACAGAAATAATAACTTGAACATCGCGCTTATCATCTTGATTAAATAACGGACGAATAGCACGGTCAATCATACGTCCTGTTAAAACTGATTGATCAGTTGGACGACCTTCACGTTTAACCCATTGTGAACCTTTAATAATACCAGCAGCGTAAAGTTTCTCTTCGAAATCTACCATTAAAGGGAAGAAGTCGACGCCATCACGCTCTGTTTTAGCTTGTACGACGTTAGCCATCACGACAGTTTCGCCATATTGAACAAGAACTGAAGCATCAGCTTGTAAAGCTAAACGACCAGTTTTAATACTCAATTCGCGACCAAGCCACTCTGTCTTGAACACTTTTTCTTGTAACATTTGTTTTGTGGAGTTTGGCCAATAAATTACAGAACTGTAAAAAATTACAGTGCTATCTATTTAATGACCAAGCCCTAATTAATTTATTTTAAAAAACCTCTCAGCCACTAGCCGCGAAGTTTTAAAATTTTTTATTTTTGACGACCAATTAAAAACTTTTTATCGTTAGATAAATCGATAAAATCATCAGATTCTTCGATTAATTTAGCGGAACAAGTTTTTCTAAAGGCCATAATTTCAACTAAACAGCCTTTATTATTTTGCAGGTAAGAAACTAATGGTAAATAATCACCATCGCCTGAAACTAAAATAATAACATCTAGTTTATCTGCTAATTTAATAGCATCGATAGCAATTCCTACATCCCAATCACCTTTTTTAGCTCCACCAGCAAAGGTTTGCAGTCCTTTCATTTTAACTTCAAACCCCTGCTGACTTAAAGCTTCAAAAAAAGCCATCTCATCTTCATTATCGCTCTTTATAACATAAGCAGTGGCCCGGATAAGTTTCCGAAGAGCCACTGCTTGGTTTAAAATCTCTTTAAAATTAGCACGACGGTTATACAAATTACGAGCAGAATGATACATATTCGACACATCCACCAAAACACCTACTCTCTGTTCTTTATGTTTTATCATATAAGTTGTAAAGCCGTTCTCTAAAAAATTTAGTCTTCAATTAATTCCTCAGGAAGATCTTTAGGCATATCCTCAGCCTCTTCTTCAGTTGGGGCATATTTCTTTTCTTTCAATTTTGCCTCTTCTTCTTCAGCAATTAACTTATTAGCAATCTTTAATTTCAATTTTTCAGCTAATTCTCTAAATTGAGTCTCGTTTTCTTTTTGTAAATACTTAAGTAGTTTTCTTCTTTCGCCAACTTTCTTCAGTAAACCACGGCGGGAAGAGAAATCATGCTTGTGAAGTTTTAAGTGATCAGTTAATTCTTTGATTTCTTCAGTTAAGATAGCAATCTGAACTTGTGAAGAACCAGTATCAGTATCGTGAACACGGAACTTTTTAATAATTTTCTCCTTTGTTTTTTTGTCTAACATCTTGATGATGGGCTTAAACCGAGAAGCGATGAAGCAAAAGCTCACGTCGCATCCAAGAACAAGTCTTAATTAAAAAAGATTTATTTTAAAGTGTTAACTTTCTTTTGTAGGCGAGACTTTTTACGAGCTGCAGTATTTTTCTTAATAACTCCTTTTTTAGCAGCTTTATCAATAGCTTTAATAGTCTTAGAGATTTCTTCTTTGGCTATTTTTTCACCAGCTACAACAGCTTTAATAGTAGTTTTTACAGCTTTTTTCATAACATCAGAAACTTTTTTGTTAGCGATGTTACGTTTGATAGTCTTACGCAATTCTTTTTTTGCAGATTTCTTATTTGGCATACGGTATTTTTAATAAAATTCGTTAATTATTACTTGGATGTTAGCACGAAATTAAATAAAAAGCAAGAGTTACCAGTCTTTATTTAATTAAATGTCGGGGTGCTGGGAATCGAACCCAGTCAACATGCTCCCAAAGCATGCGTACTACCAGTATACTACACCCCGTTTACTTGGTGCCCCGGGTCAGAATCGAACTGACGACACAAGGATTTTCAATCCTTTGCTCTACCACTGAGCTACCGAGGCCTACTAAATTGTTTGTTGCGGGGGTCGGATTCGAACCGACGGCCTCCAGGTTATGGGCCTGGCGAGCTGCCAACTGCTCTACCCCGCGATACTTAAACGATTTCCCGTTTTATGTGGGCAATGGAGGACTCGAACCTCCGACCTCTACATTATCAGTGTAGCGCTCTAACCAACTGAGCTAATTGCCCTTAATTTTAGCAATTTTTTTGTATTAGCCTAAAAACAAAATGGGAGTCTTTTAAACTCTTTATTGAATATAACAGACTAAAAAGAAAAAGGCAATAGTTTTCAAAGACATATTTAGTGAAATAAATAACGTCTTAATCTAGTCTAAATTTTTTTTATAATTTTATTAAAAATAAAGCTAATTCTGTCTTAGTTTCGCTTTGTCCGGTTTTATTAGCAAAGTCGATGGCGATCAGTTTATTTAGTTTATCTTTTAAATCATTTAAGCTAAAAGCACTAACTTGTGTCAACCCTTTTTTGATGACGTAAGGATGAAGTTTTAATTCGCTAGCCATGGCCGTCGCACTTAAATTAGCTTCTACAGCACTTTTAATTTGTAATAAAATCTTAAATTGGCGAATCAACATGACTAAAACATAATCTTCGCTAACCCCAGCTAAATATTGTCTTTCTAGTAAGTTTAAAGTTTTTTTAGCATTTCTAGCGGAAATAGCATCAGTTAAAGCAAAAATGTCATCATCAAAAACCCCGGTGACATTATCTAGAATTAACTGTTCTGTTATTTCTTCGCCAGCTTTAAGCATCATAGCTAATTTATGCAGTTCAGAAGCGATGCGCCATAAATCAGAGTTGGTGCGAGTAATTAATAGATTGATAGCTGAAGTAGCTATTTTTCTGTCTAGTTTAGTTACTTCTTGTTTTATAAAATCAGTTACTTGTGCTCCAGCTAAAGCTTTAAATTCTTGAACGTATTTTTGTTTAAGTAAGTAGGTTAATAATTTTTTACCCTCTTTTTTTAATTTATTATTCTTACCATTAATATCATGGTCGTAAAAAATAATAATATTTTCTTCGTCAGTATTTTTACTTTCACTATGATTTTTTAAAAATGCTTCTAGCTCACCTAATAATTTATCGCTTTTATTTTCAAAGATATCTTCAATTACTACCATTCTTTTTTTAACAAAGAGTGAGCCGGTATTTATTTTGTCATTAATTTCTTTAAGAGTCGTGGTGCTACCACTGACCACTATTAAACTTTGCGAAGCAGGATCTATTTCGCTAATAAATTTATCTTTTAGTTCATTTAGTTTTTGTCTGCTGCGATAAGAATCGGCTCCGTAAAAGAAAATAATCATAACTTAATCTGTGATATTTTTTTAATCTCACTGCCTAAAAATTTTTCTGCTAGTTTTTTAAATGAGTTAGGATTATCAGTCGTATAAAACTCTGCTTTAGTGGTAGTGCTTGGTAACACTCTATGTCTATTTAAATAATCTTTCAAGCTCAAGGCTACTAATTTACCAGTATCAGGAATAATAACGCTTGGCCCCATAATTTTTTTTATTTGATTATGTAAAAATGGATAATGCGTACAAGCTAAAATTAAAATATTAACTTTTTTTAGTGGATTTAAG
>JBAQCS010000058.1:0-23489 GCA_049294415.1 Patescibacteria group bacterium | reverse complement strand
CGGCGGAGCTCAATTAGGAGCAGCGGAGAGTAGGATTTTTATTCCAGCTAGATTAGATGATAATATTACTAAAGAAATTCAAGAAGTTTCTAAAAAAATATTTATAGCTTTAGGTTGTTCTGGTGTGGCGCGTTTTGATTTTTTATACAATAAAGAAACTAAAGAATTTTTTGCTAATGAAATAAATCCTATGCCGGGAACTTTATACCATCATTTATGGCAAAAGAGTGGTTTAGAAATTTCCGATTTAATTAAGCAATTAATAGAATCAGCTTTAAAGAAGCAAACGGAAAAAGAAAAAACAGTTTTTAGTTTTTCTACTAAAGTTTTAAGCAATCTTAAAAATAGTAAATTAAAGTTTAATAAATAACTTTATGAGCAAAGCTATCTTTGATAGAGAAACAGCCATTTGCCGCGACCTTCATAATGATAATGGCGGTAGTTGCAATTGGGGTGAGTGTGATAAGTGCGGGGTTATTCCTTTAATGTATAAAATTTTTAACGACGAGTATGTTGAAGATTTAGAGGGAATAAGAAGAATTAAAAAAGAAGTTTTTGGACGCGACGTTTAATAAAAAATAAACATGATTAAATTTATCACTGGCAATGTTAATAAGTTTGCTGAAGTTAAGGCTGTCTTAGCTGATTTAGAGCAGCTAGATATTGATTTACCGGAAATTCAAAGTTTGGACCCTCAAGAAATTGTGGAGTTTAAATTAAAAACCGCTTTAGAACATGTACCTGGTAATATTATTATTGAAGATACATCATTATTTATAGAAGGTTTGCATGGTTTACCTGGCCCACTTATTAAATGGTTTATGAAAGCCATGGGCAGAGAAGGGTTAGCTAGAACGGTGCTAGCTAGTGGTAACGATAGGGCTGAAGCTAAAACTATTATTGGTTATGCTGATAGTGATGGCAAGACTTTTTATTTTGAAGGTGTAATTACTGGTCGAATTGTGATGCCGACGGGTGAGACTACTTTTGGCTGGGATCCAATTTTTATGCCAGATGGCAGTGAAGTAACTTTTGCGGAAATGGGTACTGAGGAGAAAAATAAGATTAGTATGCGTCGCCAAGCCGCTCAAAAATTAGCTGATTTTTTAAATTAATTTTAATAATATGAAAAAACTTTTTTTATTAGTTTTTCTACCATTTGTTTTAACTGGTTGTTCTTTGATCGGTAATCAAGCTTCAGAAAATAAACCTAGTGAAGCTCCAGTTAATAAAGAACAAACCGGTCAAGCTGAACAAAAAGTTGCCCCAGTTCTTCCTGAAGCCTTGTCGATTGCCAGTTTAAAAGCTGGTGATCAAGTTGAGGGATTTACTGTGAAAGCGGTTGGCGGTAATTTGTGCGAAAAAGATTGTACAACTGATATTTGCGGGAAGATTGAGTTTGACGGCGAATATATTTTAAGTGGTCATCTTATCTTTAATCCTACAGCTTTTACTCCTTTACTTTTTGCTATTGATAGTAAAGTGCCAAATTTAGCTTACTTTGTTAAAACTAAATCGGCTACTTTAAATGTCTCTGATAAAAGTGTGATTGCTATAAATGACGCTAATTTTAATAAAGGTGATTTTAGTGTTATTAATAAAGCCTTACCAGATTTTTCTAGTTTTATTACAAATAGTAAAAAAGCTACCACTAGTACTCTTTATAGCAAAAGATTGCAAATTAAAGTTAAGAATTTTACCACAGAATTATGTGTGACTGATAAAAATAAAATTAACTCAGCTGAGTTTATTAGTCTTGAATTAGGACGCTCTTGTGTGGCCTCTGCTTTTAAGTTTCAATATCCTTCCTCTTGGGGTAAGTGCCAAGTTAAAGATAATAAGGTATTAACATTTAAGACAGATTATGATAAATACCAAGTAGATTTAATATTAACCATGAATTCAGCCACTAAAGAAAAATATTCTGAAGCTAAAAAAACAGCTATTAATCTTACCCATTTAAATAATGGTGAATTTTTTGAAGAAGCACAGGGCGGGGCAATGATGGGTGGCATGATGTTATTGGGCGGTAATTATTATGATTATATTTTTGATATTAAATCTGACCAGCCAGCTCCAGAGAATTTAGATGGAGTTTGGGTCCCTGAAAATAATATTACTAAAGATGTGATGTTAAATATTTTGTCCAGCGTAGAAAAGGTTAAATAAAATATTTATTTAAGTTATATAAGCCAAAACACCCCGCGGGGTGTTTTTGTTTATAGATTAGCGTTTATTCTTGATTTTTCGGGCTTTATGTGATATTTTTCTATTATATTATCTGATAATTTAACTAAAAATATGAGTGAACAACAAAGCAGAGAGAGAACTTCCTTTCCGGCTATGGAAGAAGATGTTTTAAAATTTTGGAATGAAGCGACTATTTTTGCTAAATCCTTAAGTAAGCCAGCTCCTCGTGGGGAATATGTTTTTTATGATGGACCTCCTTTTGCCACTGGCACACCTCATTATGGCCATTTAGTTGGTAGCATTATGAAAGATGTTATTCCTCGTTATCAGACCATGAAAGGCTATCACGTAGACCGTAAATGGGGTTGGGATTGTCATGGCTTACCGATTGAAAATATTGTCGAAAAAGAATTGGGTACTAAAACTAAAAAAGAAATTGAAGAACTAGGCGTGGCTAAGTTTAATGACTTATGCCGGGCTCGTGTTTCTACTTATATTGATGAATGGAAAACGGTTATTAATCGTTTAGGCCGTTGGGCTGACATGGAAAATTCTTATCGCACCATGGATTTGCCTTACATGGAAACTATTTGGTGGGGCTTAAAAGAATTATGGAACAAAGATTTGATTTATAAGGCTTATCGTTCCATGCATATTTGTCCTCGCTGCGAAACAACTCTTTCTCAATCAGAGGTTAGTGAAGGCTATAAAGATATTAAAGATTTATCAGCGATTGCTAAATTTGAATTAATAGATGAGCCAGGCACTTATGTTTTAGCTTGGACAACTACTCCTTGGACTTTAATTGGTAATGTGGCTTTAGCTGTGGGTGCTGAAATTGATTATGTAAAAATTGAAAGCGGTGAGATTAAATTTATCTTAGCTAAAGAGCGTTTAGCTAGTGTAATGAAAGAAACTGCTTATGAAATTATTTCTGAGTTTAAAGGTTCGGAATTAGTAGGCAAGGCCTACAAACCTTTATTTGATTATTATGCTACTGATGAAAAGTTAGAGAACCGTGAAAATGGTTGGAAAATTTATGCCGCTGAATTTGTTACTACTACTGATGGTACTGGTGTAGTTCATATTGCTCCAGCTTTTGGTGAAGACGATATGAATTTAGGTAAGGCTAATAATTTACCTTTCATTCAACATGTAGGCATGGATGGCATGTTTAAAGCTGAGGTTACTGATTTTCAAGGTTTACACGTGAAGCCAGTGGAAGATCACATGACGACTGATATCGAAATTATTAAATATTTAGCTGGACACTCCACACTATTTCATAAAGAAAAATACGAACACAGCTATCCTCACTGTTGGCGTTGCGATACACCGTTAATCAATTATGCCACCTCTTCTTGGTTTATCGCTGTTAATAAAATTAAAGATCAATTACTGGAAAGTGCTAAAGAAATTAATTGGTCTCCAGATTATTTAAAGAATGGTCGCTTTGGCAATTGGTTAGAAGGAGCTCGTGATTGGTCAATTTCTCGCCAACGTTTTTGGGCTAGTGCTATTCCGATTTGGGAATGTGCTTGCGGGCATCAACAGATGATTGGCAGTGTAGCTGAACTAGAGCAGTTATCGGGAGTAACAGGTATCACTGATATTCATAAAGATAAAGTTGATCCAATTACTATTCCTTGCACAGAATGCGGCGGTACTATGAAACGTATCTCTGATGTTATTGATTGTTGGTTTGAGTCAGGTTCTATGCCTTATGCTCAACTTCATTATCCTTTTGAGAATAAAGAAAAGTTTGAGAATAATTTTCCAGCTCAATTTATTGCCGAAGGCGTTGATCAATGTCGTACCTGGTTTTATTATTTGCACGTTGTTTCTGGTGGACTACAGGGCAAACACGCCTTTAGTAATGTAATTGCTAACGGTATTGTACTAGCTGAAGATGGCAAAAAAATGTCTAAGAAGTTAAAGAATTATCCTGACCCATCACTAGTAATGGATAAGTATGGTTCCGATGCTTTGCGCGCTTATTTATTATCATCACCAGTGATGTTAGCTGAGAATTTAAATTTCTCTGAAAAAGGCGTAGAAGAATCTCTTCGTAAGAATATTATGATTTTATGGAATGTTTATAAGTTCTATGAAATGTATGCCGAAGGTGTGACTGGTGAAGTTATAACTCCAGCTAGCACCAATGCTATTGATACTTGGATTATTGCTAAATTAAAATTATTAAATAAGGAAGTAACCGATTCTTTGGAAGCTTATAACTTACCTAAGGCCACTCGTCCGATTACTGAATTTGTTGATGAACTTTCCACTTGGTATTTACGTCGTTCTCGTGACCGTTTTAAAGATGAGGGCGATGATAAGAATCAAGTGCTAATTACTTTACGTTATGTTTTAGTAGAACTCTCTAAAGTGATGGCACCAGCTATGCCGTTTATGGCGGAAAATTTATGGCAGAAAGTAACTGGTCATAATTTTGCTGACCAAAATAAATCTATCCATTTAGAAGCTTGGAGTGAATTAGGAGAATTAAATGATAGTGAAAAGGCGGTTTTAGCTAACATGGAATTGGTTAGAAAGATTGTTGAGTTAGGACTGGCTAGTCGCGATGAATCTTTTGTAAAAATTCGTCAGATGTTAGGTTCAATGACTGTTATGTCCAAAGAAGTTATTTTAGCTGATGAATATTTAGAATTAATAAAAGACGAATTAAATATTCAGAAAGTTATTTGGGAGACTGGTGAACATGATTATCCAGCAGTGGCCTTAAATACTACTATTACCCCAGAACTTAAAAAAGAGGGAATTAAGAGAGAGCTAGTTCGTTTAATTAATAATCTTCGTAAAGACCTAGCTTTAACTTTAGCTGATACAGCTATTGTTTCTATCTCTGGCGCCAACGAAGAAATAGTTGAAGTTATTAAAGAGAAAGGCGAAGATATTAAAAAAGATACACTAAGCTCAGCTTTAGAAATTGTTGGCGAAAAAATTGAAAATAGTAAAGAGGTTAAGATTGATGATTGTAAATTTAATATTTTTTTGAAGCGTTCTTAACTTGATTTTTCTTCAATTTTCTGTTATAATAATTACAAATAATTAACAAAAAATAATATGACTACTTGGATTATCCTAGGTGTTGTTGTTCTTTTATTAATAGTATTAGCCTCATTGTATAATGGGTTAATCACTCTTAAAAATCGTGTTGATGAAGCGATGAGCGACATGGATGTGCAACTTAAGCGTCGCTATGATTTAATTCCTAACTTAGTAGAAACTGTTAAAGGTTATGCTACTCATGAGCAAGCCACTTTAGAGAAGGTAATTAATGCTCGTAACTCAGCTATGGCTGTGCCAAGTTCTGATGTGGAGCATAAAATTCAAGCTGAAAATGCACTGTCTTCAACTTTAAAATCTATCTTTGCTTTAGCCGAGAGTTACCCAGATTTAAAAGCTAATCAAAACTTTTTAGAATTGCAACGTGAATTGTCAGACACTGAAGATAAGATTATGGCTTCACGCCGCTTCTTCAATGGCAATGTTCGTGACTTCAATACTAAGTTACAAGTTTTTCCAACTAACTTAATTAATAAAATGTTAGGCTTTACTGCTTATAAGTTTTATGAATTACCAGATGCCGCTCAAAGAGAAAATGTTAATGTTAAATTTTAATTAAAAATTTATGTTTTTTACTATCGTTGGAGCTATTGTTTTTTTGATATTACTTTGTTTGAAACAGGTTAATCAGTGGGAGAGAGGAGTGGTGTTTACTATGGGCCGTTATTCTTACATGATGGAACCAGGCTGGCGATTACTTATTCCAATTTTTCAGACTTTTAAAAAAGTAGATATTCGTATTAAAGCTGTAGACGTCCCTGATCAAAAAGCTATTACTCGCGACAATGTCTCGGTAACTGTTAATGCTGTTATTTATTATAAAGTAATTGATGCGGCTAAAGCTATTATTGAAGTGGAAAATTTTTATTACGCTATTTCTCAATACGCCCAAACAACCATGAGAAATATTGTAGGTGAAGTAACCCTTGATGAATTACTAGCTCAACGTGATAAAATTGCTGACCGTATTCGTGAAATAGTGGAAAAAGAAACTGGTGATTGGGGTATTCAAGTTAACAACGTGGAACTTAAAGACGTATCGCTTCCTGAATCAATGGAAAGAACTATTGCTAAGCAAGCTGAAGCTGAACGTGAAAAGAGAGCTGTAATTATTAATTCCGAAGGAGAATTAGCAGCCGCTGAAAACGTAGCTGCAGCTGCTAAGATTTTAGCTGCTTCTGATGGCGCTTTACACCTTCGCACTTTGCAATCCATTAATGATATTTCTAGTGATCAATCTAATACCGTAGTCTTTGTTACTCCAGTAGAAATTCTTAAAGCTTTTGCTGGTGGTTTCAAAAAAGAATAATTATGAATTTGTATCATAACAGTGCTGTTAATAAAAGAAGAACCTGGTTTTTAATGACCGGGTTTTTCATCTTGGTGATGTTGGTGGGGTACGTTGTATCTCGTTATTTTGATAGTCCAGTTATTTTAGTAATTGCTGTTTTATTTAGTACCATCTCTAGCGTGGTTAGTTATTGGTGGAGTGATAAAATAGTTTTACAAATGTCTGGCGCTAAGTTGGTCGATCATGAAAATGGTCGCGAGCTATATCACTTAGTAGAAAATCTATGTATTACAGCTGGACTGCCACTGCCTAAAATTTACATCATTGAAGATAGTGCACCTAACGCTTTTGCTACTGGTCGTGATCCAGAACACGCTGCTATCGCTTTTACATCTGGTATTTTAGGCAAATTAGAAAAGACTGAACTTGAAGGCGTGGTTGCTCATGAGCTATCTCATATTGGTAATCGTGATATTTTAATTTCTACTATTGCTACGGTTTTAGTTGGTACAATTATTTTGATTGTTGATTGGTCATCTCGCTCAGCGTTATTTGGTCGCGGTCGTGATAGTGATAACAATAATAATGGTATTGGCTTGATAGTTATTATTTTATTATCAATTCTAGCGCCACTTTCAGCCCAGCTTTTACAAATGGCTGTGTCTCGTAAAAGAGAATTTGCTGCTGATGCAGACGGAGCGCTACTTACTCGCTATCCTGAAGGCCTAGCTCGCGCCCTAGAGAAGATTAGTCGTGACCATGAGGAATTAGAGGTGGCTAATCGTGCTACTGCACATATGTTCATTGTGTCGCCTTTACAAGGTGAAAGAAATAAAAAAACTTCTTGGTTATCTAAAGCTTTTATGACTCATCCTCCAGTTGAGGAAAGAATTGCTAAGTTGCGAGGCATGGAAGTTAAATAAATTTTGTAAAAAAAGAAGCGCCCCGATTGTTGGGGCGCTTTTCTGTTAAGCGACTAATTTTTCTTTTTTCTTTTTTAAAGTTGTAAACAATTTACTGTTTTGTGGGGTTAAATAGATAATTTTATCTAACTCTTGTTCGGTTTTAGCCATCTCAGCTATAACCTCTAATAATACTGGCGCCACTTTAGCTTCCAGATGTTCCATGTAAAAATCATAAGCACTGACAAAAGGCCTGGCAGCTATCTTTTTTCGTAATACGTTATCAGCATACAGCATTAAAGCACTATTGGGTTTAGCTCTCTCATAAGCTTTAACCCAAAAAGCCATATGTCCGTTTTGTTTTTTTATTTCTACTAAGAAGTCTAGTTCTAGATTTTTATCTAGTTCCTCGCAACATAGTATTGATAAAAAATGATCCACGCTAAAAGCTGTTGAGACCATAATTTGCACCAGAATTTTTGCTAAGTTTTTGTCTCGATCTTTATACTGCAGGTAGAAAAGTTCCAGAGTTTTAAAATTTATATTTTTTCGATAAAGATTACCGACAAAATAACTTTCAAAAACCCTAGCTTTAACTCTTTGATAAAAAACTACTAAGTCTTTGGTGTCTAAGTTCAAGGTTTCGAAAAAGTTATCGATAATAGCTTTAGAAAATTCTAAATCTAAGTTACGATTTCTAGCCTCATCAATTAGTCCTAAAAAATCTGATAGATTTTTTTTCTCAGTAATAATCTCATTAAGAATTTTTTCTTTCTGAGTAATCTTAGTTGACTCCTTATATAGTCTGGTCAACCTTTTAAGTTCTTCATTCATTTTTTTGTCCTCCATTTTTAAAGTTCTATGTTCAAAACATATTAATGTTTGTGTCGTTTTATGTCAATGTATAAAAAAAGACCCCGATTTGCATTATGCATTTCGAGGCCTTGAGATTGCGGAGGCTTTGTTTGTGGTTTTACTTTTTTAGCTGGTTAATGACTTGTTGTTTTTTGATAATTACAAAGGTTAGCGCGAGTATTGCTACCAATGATAATATTAACCATAATTTCCCCCATCCCAATTGATCTTCCAGATACTTGGCATTTTCGGCCCCGTTTTCGTAATCAGCCTTTACCTCATTAAGGGCTTTTTTAACTTTACTCACATTAGAGTCGTAAGCACCATTTTCCGACATACTACACATTTTCCAGGCTTCTTCTGGCACATCGTATGACCTCAGGTCACGAACGGCCGGGTTAACAAAGTCATGGACATCAATGGAGGCATCCTTGTTTCCATACATGTTTTCACCGCGATCGGTAATAGTGTAGATGGTAACATTTTCGCCATTTTTAATGACAATGTATTGTTTGTCACCTGATTCAGCGCGGGCAGTTAAGGAGAAAAGGGCAATAATAGCAACGAAAGCAACGAATAACTTCTTCATGATTCTTTATTTTTTTTGATTGTTAAAAAAACTCATATTTATGACTTAACTATAGCATATTATTCTTAATTTGTCAATATTTATTTAAATCAAGTTTTAAGCTATACTTATTTTAATTAAAAAAATGGCTAATTTTATGAAAAAACTAGAACTACTGGCGCCAGCTGGCAATATTTTAAAAATGAGAACTGCACTGTCTGCCGGGGCAGATGCGGTTTATTTAGGTATACCTGACTTTTCCCTAAGAGTCCGTATTAATGACTTTAATTTGGAGACTTTGGGGGAAGCGATTGCTGAAGTGCATACTCAAAAAAAGAAGGTTTATGTGACTTTAAATATCTTTGCTCATAATAAGCATTTAGAATTATTACCCCCTTATGTCAAAAAGATTAAGAGTTTAAAACCAGATGGCTTAATTATTTCTGATCCAGGAGTGATGGCGACTGTGAGAAAGTTTTGGCCAGAAGCGGAAATTCATTTATCTACTCAAGCTAATTGTACTAATGCGGCAGCGGCTAAATTTTGGTATGACAATGGCGTTACTCGCGTAGTATTGGGTAGAGAAGTGACTCTGTCGGAAATTAAAGAAATACACAAAACTGTTCCTAAATTAGAATTAGAATATTTTGTACACGGTGCCATGTGTATGGCTTACTCTGGTCGCTGTTTTTTATCTAAAGAATTAGTAGATCGTAGTGGTAACCTAGGCGACTGTGCTCAACCTTGTCGTTGGGAATATAGTATTAAGGCTCGTAACCACGAAGAAGAATTTGATTTAGTTGAAGAGGAACATGGTACTTATTTACTTAACTCTAAAGATCTTTGTTTACTAGAATATCTACCAGACTTAATTGCGGCTGGCGTGATATCTTTTAAAATTGAAGGTCGGGCTAAAAGTGTTTATTATCAATCAGTAGTCTCAGGAATTTATGCTAGGGCTTTAGATTTTTTAAGTAAGAAGCCTAGTGATGCTGCTTGGAAAAAAGAATTAAAATATTTAAAAAGTGAATTGGTAGATAAATTAGTTCATCGTGGTTATACAACTGGCTTTTTATTAGGCGGTAAAGCTGAACAGAATTTAACTAGCGCTAATCATTTAAGCGAGTGGGAGTTCTGTGGCCAAGTTGTAACAGCTGAAAAAGATTGGTTTAAGCCTGCTTTAAAGGCTGGTGAATATCCTTTATATTTCCAAGTTCATAATACTATTAAGGTTTCTGATCAGGTAGAAATAATTGGTGCTAAATATGATATAATAAAAATAAGACCAACCAAAATCTTTGATGCTAAAACTGGTGAAGAATTATTAGAAGCTCATGGTGGCGGTGGCAGTCGTACGGCTTTAATAATTGTTAAAGCTAAAGTCCCAACCTTAAGTGTCTTAAGAAGAAAAATTATATGATAGCTTACCTTAAAGGAAAAATTATTGCTAAAACTAATTCCTATTTAATTTTAGAAGCCGCTTCTGTTGGTTATCAAGTATATGTAGGCGAAAATTTTTTAGCTAGCTTAGAGCGTGGTCATGAAGCGGAAATTTACACTCATCATCGCGTGCGTGAAGATGCTAGTGATCTATATGGCTTTGCTAAGTTAGAAGAATTAGAATTATTTGAATTATTATTATCAGTTTCTGGTGTTGGTCCTAAATCAGCTTTGGCTGTTTTGTCTTTAGCTTCACCTCATGATATTAAAGAAGCAATTATTCGTGGTGACGCTGGGCTCTTAACTAAAGTATCAGGTATTGGTAAAAAAACTGCTGAAAGATTAGTTTTAGAGTTAAAGAATAAAGTGGCTCGTACTTTTGGTGGAACGGAATTAGTTGGCGGAGGACTTAGTGGCTCCGGTGATGAATTAGATGCTTTAATGTCACTTGGTTATGCATTAAATGAGGCTCGTGAAGCACTTAATAACGTAGAACCAATGATAACTAGTAGTGCTGGACGAGTTAAGGCAGCACTTAAATATTTAGCTAGATAATCTTACTTTATATTAGTCAAGAAAGAGCCTGTAATTTTCAGGCTTTTTTCTTTTGACTTTGTGTGTTTTATAGGTTAAAATAGGGTCAAATATATTAAATTGTAGAAAAAAACGTATGGCTAAAAATAATATCACTAAACAGAGTGAAAATTTCCCACAATGGTATCAAGATGTCATTGCTGCAGCAGAATTAGCGGACGCTTCAGAGGTCCGTGGTTGTGGTATTATTCGCCCCTATGGTCTAAAAATTTGGGAGCTAATTAAAGCTGAACTGAGCCGTGTTTTAGAAAATGACGGCGTCGAAAATGTTTATTTTCCTATTTTTGTGCCACTAGAAAATTTAATGGCTGAAAAAGAACACGTTGAAGGTTTTGCTCCAGAGCTGGCTATTGTCACTCATGGCGGCGGAGAAGAATTGGTTAATAAGTTAGCGGTTCGTCCAACCAGTGAAGCAGCGATGTATAAAACTTATGCTCGTTGGATCCAAAGTTATAAAGATTTACCAATGAGACTTAATCAATGGGCTAACGTGGTGCGTTGGGAGAAACGTCCTCGTGCTTTTTTGCGTTGGAGTGAATTCTTATGGCAAGAAGGTCATACAGTTTATGCTAACGAAGAAGAAGCTCGTGTTGAGGTTGATAAAATTTTAGGATTCTATTCTGATATTTATAAATTCATGGCTCTACCAGCTTTCGCTGGTCGTAAGTCAGAGAGTGAAAAATTTGCTGGGGCAGTTACCACTAAAACAGTAGAAGTGATGGCCAAAGATGGTAAGGCTATTCAGGGCGGCACTAGTCATTATTTAGGAACTAACTTCGCTAAAGTTTTTGATGTTAAATATTTAGGAGCTGATGGTGAATCTCATTTTGGTCATCAAAATAGTTGGGGTTTATCTTGGCGTTCAGTGGGAGCGGTCATTATGGGCCATGGTGATGATAATGGTTTACGCTTGCCACCTAATGTTGCCCCAATCCAAATTGTAATTGTGCCTATTTATAAAGATGATGAAGCTAAGACCAAAGTTTTAAAATATTGTCAGGATATTAAGGATGATTTATCCAAAACTTATCGTGTTAAGATTGATGATAGAGAAGGATGTACACCAGGATTTAAATTTAATCACTGGGAAGTGCGCGGCGTACCAGTTCGTCTAGAAATTGGCCCTAAAGAAGTGGAAGACGGAGTAGTCTCTATTTTCCGTCGTGATTTAGGAGAAAAAACCGGTGCTTCTTTATGTGAGTTATCACGTTTCTTGGAAAAGTTAATGTTAGAGATTCATAATAACTTATACGAACAAGCTGTAGCTTTTGCTAACTCTCACATTTATCGTATTGAAAGTCTTGATGAAATTGATGATAGACAAGGTTGGTTTGAAGCTAGTTGGAGTGAAGATGCTGAGAGTGAGAAATTACTTAAAGAAAAATATTCTATGGTATCTCGTTGTTTACCAACCGCTAATGAGACTAAAGAGCCAAAGAATAAAAAATGTTTTATTACCGGCAAGGAAGCTAAGCACGATTGGTATTTTGCTAAGAGCTATTAATTAATTTAATTAGATTGAAAATATGTTTGCTAAACTACTGGGAAAATTTAGTCACGATTTAGGCATTGATTTGGGTACTAAAAATACTCTAGTCTATTTAGCTGAAAAAGGCATTATTGTTAATGAACCATCAGTAGTAGCAATTAATAAAAGAACTAATGAAATATTAGAAGTTGGTAATGAGGCTAAAAAAATGGTGGGAAAAACTCCTGGTCATATTGAAGCTATCAAGCCATTAGTTGATGGTGTTATTTCTGATTTTGAAGTAACAGAAAAAATGTTGAAATATTTTATTACTAAAGTTCACAATGAAAATTTTACTTTAATTCCTCGTCCTCGCGTGGTAATTGGTATTCCGTTAGATTTAACAGAAGTAGAAAAAAAAGCTGTAGAGGATGCTGCTAGATCAGCTGGTGCTAGAAAAGTTTATTTAATTGAAGAAGCTATGGCAGCAGCTATTGGTGCTCATTTACCCGTGACTGAAGCTACCGCTACGATGGTAGTAGATATTGGCGGCGGTACTACTGAAATTGCTGTTATCTCACTAGGTGGCGTAGTAACTTGGAAATCCTTACGTCTAGCTGGTAATGAATTTGATAATAATATTATTGAATATATCAGAGAAGAATTTAATATTTTAATTGGCGAACAAATTGCCGAAGATATTAAAGTTAAAATTGGTTCTGCTATTCCAATGGATGAGCCTAAAGAAATGGAAGTACGTGGTCGTGATTTAATTACTGGTCTTCCTAAAGCTATTATCGTCACAGATAAACAAGTAAGAGAAGCCATTTCTCGTACTATCTTAAAAATTGTTGAAAATATTAAAACTATTTTAGAAACAACTCCTCCGGAACTAGTGTCTGATATTTATGAAAGAGGAATTTTCTTATCTGGCGGCGGAGCACTTCTTCGCGGACTCGATAAGGCTATTTCACTTGCTTCCAAGATTCCTGTTAAGATTGCTGATGATCCTTTAACTTGTGTAGTTCGTGGTACTGGTTATTTGTTAGGTGATAAAGAACTGTTAGAGAAAGTAGTTTTGCCTAGTGTCTCTGAAAAATAATTTAGCTTTTAGTCTATGGCTTTTTACGGTAGAAGAAATAAAAGATGGCTATGGATTGCACTTCCTGTTTTACTAATATTCTTCCATCTTATAGGTGTCTTGCGACCATTAGAAAATATGGTCATCTCAGTGACTAAACCGCTCACTGGTTTTTTGTATAAAAAAGGTGGGGCCGTTAGGTCTTCTTATGAAAAGAATCAGCAATCTCAAGATATTTTTTCTCGGGCTGCTGTTTTAGAGCAAGAAGTAGCTAGACTAACAGTGCAGAATGCTAACTTTAAAGAGCTGGAAGAAGAAAATAATAAGTTAAGAGCCCAGTTATCTTTTTTAGCATCTAATAAACATAAAAATGTTTTAGCTAATGTAATTTCCCAAGATTTAATTTTTGATATTAGGGAAGGTGATCAGGATATCGTTATCGATAAAGGAACACGTGATGGTATTCGTGAAGATTTGGGAGTTGTTAATGAAAACGGTGTAATTATTGGTAAGGTTATTGAGGCTAGAGATTCTTTATCTAAAGTGTGTTTGACTACTAATCGTAACTGTAAGTTTGCTGCTACTATTCAAAATCAGAATCGTACCATGGGTATTACTGAAGGAGATTTAGGCTTAACTATTAAAATGAATTTTATTCCGCAATCAGATACCATTAAACTCGATGATACGGTTATTACCTCTGGTTTAGGTGGTAATATCCCTAGGGGATTGGTAATCGGTAAAGTCAGCCAAGTTAATAATCGCAGTAATGAAATTTGGCAAGACGTTAGTATTGAACCACTGATTAATTTGAATTCATTAACTATTGTCTCAGTTTTAATTCCATAACTATGACTAATTTCAATCGTTATTTGAAATGGTTAGTCTACGCTGTCTTTTTTTCGTTCATAGCTATTTTCCATTCATCATTTATTTCAGCTTTACCACCATTTTTTTCAGCTATTAATTTAAGTTTAATTCTACTTTTTTTTGTTTTGTTGTTTATTGATTTAAATACCGCACTAATTACCTCAATTTTATTAGGTTTTTGGTTAGACATCTTGTCTTTTTCTTTTTTTGGTTTGAATTCCATAGCTTTGTTTACTTCGATTGCGGCTGTTAACTTTTTATTAATTAATTGGTTAACTAATCGTTCTCTCTATTCTTTCTTAGCTTTGTCTATTATTGGTACGGTGGTTTATAATTTTTTGTTTTATTTATTATTATTTTTTTGGCAGGGCGGGGTGGCTGGTAATACTTTTTTTCTGTTTAGTGCTAGTTTTTGGATTAGTTTACTTCGACAAATTATGTGGAGTGCTATTTTTATGATAGTATTTTTCAATTTAGCCAATTCTTTGTCTAAAAGTCTAAAGCCATTTTTTTTGGAAAAGAAATAAATTATATGTTAAGATACAGGCATATGAAATACGATTTTATAACTATTGGTGGGGCAACAAGAGATATCGCTTTCTTTACCGATGAAGGAATTATGATTGACGATAAAAGTAACCCTTTTAATTTACACCGTAAATTATTAGCCTTTGAATATGGTGCCAAAATGAGAATTGATAAGTTTATCAATCTGTTTGGTGGTGGTGCGGCTAACGCCTCTGTTAATCTGGTTGGTTTAGGTTTTAGAACGGCGGCCTTACTTGAGACTGGTAATGATGAAAATGGCCGAGCTATTGTTAGAAATCTGAAAGATCGTGGCGTGCTAACTCCTTTGGTCCATGTTAATGATAAAGCTGATTCGGGGTCTTCATTTATTTTAATTACTAACGGAGAGAGAATTATTTTTTCTACTCGTGGTGTTAATGATTATTTAGAATTAGATGCTGAGCGTGTGGCAGCGTTAAAAAAAGCGGATAATATTTACATAGCCTCTTTAACCGGTAATTGGCAGAAGTGTTTGCGTCAAATTTTTTCTAGTGGTCATAAGAAAATTTTTTGGAACCCAGGCTCTAAGCAGTATAATAGTGGTGTTAAAGGTTTGGGGCATTTTCTTAAAAAGACATATTGTCTGATGTTGAATCATGAAGAAGCTCTAGCTCTAGTCTTAAGTGATTTAACTAATACTAAACAGTCCCATTTATTTTTTAAGGATATGAATAATATCTTAAAAATTATTAAATCATACGGACCGGAAATAGTAGTAATTACAGATGGAGCTGAAGGATCTTATTTTTATGATGGCGTAAAATTTTATCATCAAAGTGTACTGAAAGAGAGAAAACATCTAGATACTACTGGTATTGGTGATGTTCACAATTCTACTTTTGCAGCTGGATTATTATTGTACAAAGGTAATATTTCTAAGGCGGCTTATTTAGCTAGCAAAAATGCCGCTCACAAGATTTCTTATTTAGGAGCACAGAATGGTCTTTTAACTAAGGACGAGTTAATGACCAATGCTCGTTTAAAAATATAAATATGATAAATGGTGTTATAATTTCCGAATTAAAAAAGTACGAAGATAATAGAGGTTTTCTAATGGAAGCTTATCGTCGCGATGAAGTTGATTTAACTCCAGCGATGGCTTATATTAGTTTAACTAATCCTGGTATTGCTCGTGGTCCCCATGAACATGCTTATCAAACTGATTATTTCATTTTTCCTGGTCCTGGAGAATTTATGTTATATTTGTGGGATAGACGTGAGGAATCAACTACTAAGGGTGAAAAATTAGAATTAGTAGTTGGCGTCAGTCATCCTTGTTCTGTAACTGTACCGCCAGGTGTGGTCCATGGTTATAAGTGCATTTCTGTTGAGGCAGCGTTATCTATTAACTTGCCAGATAAATTATATAAAGGTATTGCTAAAACTGACGAGATTGATGAAATTCGTTGGGAAGGAGTAGAAAATTCTCCTTATAAAATAGATTAATTATGAAGTTACTTGTTACTGGCGGAGCTGGTTTTATTGGTTCCAATTTTATTCACTATTGGTTAGAAAATCATCCTGATGATTATATTATTAATTTAGATGCTTTAACTTACGCTGGCAATTTAGATAATTTGTCAGCTGTAGAAGGTTACCCTAATTATCAATTCGTCCATGGTAATATTTGTGACGCTAATTTAGTGGGTCAAATTGTGCCAGAGGTTGATGTGATAGTTCATTTTGCGGCCGAGAGCCATGTTGATCGTTCTATTTTAAATAGTGCCGATTTTATTAAGACTAATGTGGAGGGAACTCGTGTCTTACTAGAAGCTGCTAAAAATAATGGCTTAAAACGCTTTCATCATGTTTCTACTGATGAAGTTTTTGGCGCCCTGTCATTTGACTCTCCTAAATTTAGTGAGAATACACCTTATGACCCTCGTTCTCCTTATAGCGCCTCTAAAGCCGCCTCTGATCATTTAGTAAGAGCTTACTATCATACTTACGGATTACCTGTTACTATTTCTAATTGTTCTAATAATTACGGACCTTATCAATACCCAGAAAAACTAATCCCTTTGTTTATTACTAATTTAATGACAGGGAAGAAAGTAACTGTTTATGGTGAGGGGCAAAACATTAGAGATTGGATCCATGTTGATGACCATAATAGGGGCTTGGATTTAATCTTAAAAAAAGGTAAGATTGGAGAAACTTATTGTTTAGGTGGAAATAGTGAGCGCAGTAATTTAGAAATTACTCGCGATATCTTAGCTTTAATGGGTCGCGGGGAAGAAATGATTGACTACGTAACAGATCGTCCGGGGCATGATTTAAGATATGCGATTGATTTTTCAAAAACTAAACAAGACTTAGGTTTTGAGCCGCTTATTTCTTTTGAGGACGGTTTAGCTTCAACAGTTAATTGGTATAAAAATAATAAAAATTGGTGGGAAAAAATAAAAAAATAAAATTATGGATAAAAAGATTTTTATCATCGAGGATGATTCAAACATCCTTTATAGCCTAGAGGCTAGTTTTAGTGCTGAAGGCTTAGAAGTAATGACTAGTGAGGGTGACGAAGAAATTGATGAAGTAATGGAAAACATCGAAGACTTTGCGCCTGATTATTTAATTTTAGATGTTATTTTGCCAAAACTAGATGGTTTTGAAATCATCAAAAAAATTAAAGATGACAGTGAAATGGCTGATTTACCTATTTTCGTTTTTTCTGATATTTCAGATGAAGATAGTCGCAGTCGCAGTTTAGAAATGGGAGCTGATTATTTTTTCCCTAAAGAAGACTTCGATGCTTATGAATTTGCTGAGAAAGTTAAGAAAATCATGGCTAATCAAGAGCGCATGGGTGAAGATACGGATGATGGCTGGGATGATGATGGCGGAGCTGTGCTGGTTGACTAAAGTCGGCTTGGTGCTAAGATAATAGGGTTAGTTAATATTAGTTTAATGTAATTAGGCTGGATTATTTTTTTAGTAATTTTTGTCAAATTTTTAGGATATGTTTATAAAAAGAATAGGTATTGATTTGGGAACAACCTATACTTTGGTCTATTTACCAAAGCGTGGGATTGTGATTAATGAGCCTTCAGTCGTAGCTATTTCTATTGATGATAATAAGATTTTAGCCATTGGTAATGAGGCTAAAGACATGTTGGGCCGAACACCTGATACTATTATTGCGGCTCGCCCCTTGAAAGACGGGGTAATTGCTGATTATCGCACCACTGAAGCCATGATTCGTTATTTCATTAATAAGAGTTTAGGTGGCATTCGTTTTTTTAGACCAGAAGTTATGGTTGCGGTTCCAGCTGGTATCTCTTCAACTGAACGCCGAGCTGTAATTGAGGCTACTATTTCAGCTGGTGCTAAAGCCGCTTATATTATTAAAGAGCCGGTGGCCGCTGCGATTGGAGCTGATATCCCGATTGGTTCAGCGACTGGTCACATGGTAATTGATATTGGCGGAGGAACAGCTGAAATGGCTGTTATCTCTTTGGGTGGTATCGTAGCCTCCACTTCAGTTAGAGTTGGTGGTAATAAATTTGATGCTGCTATTTTAGAGTTTATTCGTAAAAAATATAATTTAGCAATTGGTGAAAGAACAGCCGAAGAAATCAAAATTAATATTGGTTCCGCGCTGTTTATGGAAGATAAATTATATATGGAAATTCGCGGTAGAGATATTGTTACAGGCCTTCCTCGCAGTATTACCGTTTCATCCGACGACGTAACTGAAGCTATTCAAAGTGAATTAGAAGCTATTATTTCAGCAGCTAAAAGAGTTTTACAAATTACTCCTCCAGAACTAGCAGCTGACATCATGGATAAAGGTATAGTACTTACTGGTGGCAGCGCTCTACTTCGCAATATCGATCAATTAGTGGCTCGTGCTACTGGCGTTTCGGCTTACGTAGCTGACGATGCACTGTTATGTGTAGCTAAAGGCACAGGTATCGCTTTAGATAATCTTGATTCTTACAAGCGTAGTATTTTAGCTACCAAATAATATATGGTTATTGGGATAGATGCGTCACGTGCTAATTTAAAAAAAAAGACCGGTACAGAGTGGTACTCTTTTTATTTAATTAAAAATTTAGCCGAAATTGATACAGTTAATAAATATAAATTATATTTAGATAGACCAATTTCAGAGGAGCTACTATCTACTATCAAACATAACTCTAATTTTTCTTTTCAAGTTCTTAATTGGCCTTTGAATATTTTTTGGACTTTAGGTCGTTTGTCTTGGGAGATGTTGTGGCGTGCTCCTGATGTTTTATTTGTACCAGCTCATGGTATTCCGCTAATCCATCCACGTCGCACTATTAATACTATTCATGATATTGCTTTTGTTAGAGAAAGCTCTGTTTATCGTAGCGAATCTCCAAAGGCTAGCACTAAATCCAAGCGTCGTATTGCTCGTTTTTTAATCAAATTAATTACGTTTGGTCGTCATGACGGTAATTCTTTAGATTATTTAAAATGGTCAACCGAATTTGCTTTGCGCCATGCTTCACAAATAATTACTGTTTCTAATTTTACTAAGCAAGAAATATTAAGTTATTATTCTAAAACTAAAGAATCAAAAATTAAAGTGGTGTATAATGGTTATCCCGGTGACTTATTTAATGAAATTAGTGACAGTAAAAAAGCTGAAGAGGTGTTACAGAGATATGATTTGCATCAGCCATATTTTCTTTATGTTGGCAGGTTAGAACGTAAGAAAAATACCCCATATTTAATCGAAGCCTTATCTATTATTCGTAGTGAATATCCGGCCATTAAAGAAAAATTAGTCTTAATTGGTAATGCTAGTTATGGTTATGACGAAGTAAAATATTCCATTGAAGAATTTGATTTAGGCCGTGATGTAATTATGCCTGGTTGGGTAGAGGAAGTTGATTTACCTTATATTTTTAAAAGTGCTAGCGCCTTTATTTTTCCAACTCGTCATGAAGGTTTTGGTATACCAGTTCTACAGGCTTTAGCTTGTGGTATTCCAACAGCAGCTTCTGATCTACCTGTTATTCATGAAATTGCTGGTGATTCAGTTTTATACTTTGATTACAATGATAAAAAGTCTATTGCTGAGGCAATGGCTAAAATTACTACTGACTCAACTCTTCGAAAAGAATTAGCTAAAAAAGGACTGGAACAAGCCAAAAAATTTAGCTGGTTAGAGTGTGCTAAACAGACTATGGAAGTGTTAGAAAATAAACGTTAAATATGTTATTATAAAGATGTTATGAGAAACAGAATAACATCTTTTTTAATAGTCGCATTATTGCTTGTTTTAGTCTTGCCAGCTGAAGCCGGTCTTGTTCCTAATGACCCAAATTATCCTAAACAATGGTATTTACCAAGAATTGAGGCTGATTCGGCTTGGACTAAAATTAAAGATGCTTCTGACATTACCGTAGCCGTAATTGATTCCGGAGTAGATATTGATAATCCTGATTTAAAAAATAATATTTGGAAAAATACTAAAGAGATTGCTGGTAATAATATTGATGATGATAAAAATGGTTTTTCTGACGATATAAATGGTTGGGATTTTATTAATAATACTCCTGATCCTAAACCTAAGTTCGAAGAAGGTTGGACAGAAAATGGCATTTCTCATGGCACTATGGTCGCTGGTATTATTGGCGCCGAGGGTAATAATAATCAAGGTGTAACCGGTGTGGTTTGGAAAACTAAAATCATGCCGCTGAGAATTTTAAATGATAAGGGCGAAGGTAAAATTAGTTCAGTGGTTCGGGCGATTGATTATGCAGTAGCTAATGGGGCTGATATTATTAATTTAAGCTTTGTAACTTTTAGTTATAGTGAATCTTTGCAGGGAGCTATTGCTCGTGCTTATCGGGCAGGAGTTATTGTGGTAGCTGCGGCTGGTAACGATCAGGTTAATGGTAATACTGATACTACTAAAAAACCAATTTATCCAGCTTGTTTAGATGGTACTAATGGAGAGAATATGGTAGTCGGTGTGGCAGCGACTGATGCTCTTGATCAGAAAGCCTCTTTTTCTATTTATGGTTCTAAATGCGTAGACATTACAGCCCCAGGCATTAGTTTTTTTAATACTATTACTTACGGTGGCAATCCTCAATATCTAGACAGAAGTTATGATGGCTATTGGTCAGGAACTAGTATGGCCGCTCCAGTTGTAACTGGTGTGATGGCGCTGGTTGCTCAAGTAAATCCTAATTTAAGCCGTAATGATATTGTTAATTTGGTGCTTGGTTCGGCTGATAATATTAGTTTGCTTAATCCTACCTATTTAGGACAGCTCGGACATGGTCGTGTTAATGCTAATCGAGCAGTAAACATGGCTCGCGATAGAATGTATGAATATACTAATAGAATTTTAATTGCTCCAGCCACCCAATCTAATAAACTTAAAATTACTGGTTCATCTGGTTTAGTGTTTAAAGAGTTATCAGTTGATGACATGAAAAATGGTTTCAATATCGCCAGTGGTGATGTTAATGGCGATGGTGAAAGTGAAATTATTTTAGCTTCTGAAAAAGGTGGTGAACCAATGATACGCATTTACAATAAAGAAGGCAAAAAATTAAAAGAATGGTTAGCCTATAGTAAAACTTTTAAAGGCGGCGTGAGATTAGCCGTTGGCGATTTTAGTGGTGACGGGATAGCTGATATTATTGTAGCCCCTGGTCCAAGCGGCGGACCGCATGTTAAAATTTTTAATGGTGAAGGTAGATTATTACGCCAATTCTTTGCCGATGATAGTAAATCACGTGGTGGTTTAAATATTGCTATTGGTGATATTGATAGTAATGGTGTTAATGAATTAATAGTAGGGGCCGGTCTAAATCGTCCTCCATTTATTAAGATTTACAATAATCAAGCTAGATTACAAGGATCCTTTTTAGCTTATCCAGCTAATTATAAAGGAGGAGTAAACATTGCTATTGCCGGACTCTATGGTCGTAAAGATGGCCACAAACAAAGTATTATTACGGCTCCAGCTAGTGATTTTAGTTCTCAAATTAAAATTTTTGACAATAAAGGTAAATTAAAAAAACAATTTTTAGCTTATAATGAAAATTGGCATGGTGGTGTTAAAATTTCGGCTGGCGATTTAAGTAATGATGGTATTTCGGAAATAATTACTGGAGCAGCGGCTGGGGCCACTCCTCATGTTCGAGTTTTTAGCGGTGATGGTGCTTTAGTTGATTCTTTTTATGCTTACGATGAATCTTTTACTGGCGGCGTTAGCGTTTCTTTATTAAAATTTAATAATTAAAATAATATGGCAAAAAAAGTAATTTTTGATAAGAAGAATGTTTTAGTGGCTGGTGGAGCTGGTTTTGTTGGCTCTCATTTATGCGATGAACTTATTAAGACTAATAAAGTTATTTGTATTGATAATTTTATTAGTGGTTCAGAAAAAAACATTGATCATTTATTATCTAGTCCCGACTTTGTGTTTATTAATCACAATTTAACTGAACCAATTAATTTAGAGGAATTACCAGAGTTAGATAACTTTAAGATTAAATTTCAAGGTATTCAAGAAGTTTATAATTTAGCTTGTCCAATGTCCCCTAATAATTTTTTAGATAATCGTTTAGCTATTTTAGATGCTAATTCCATCGTTACTAAAAATTTATTAGATTTGGCGGTGGCTAACGAAGCTAAATTTTTACATTTCTCATCTTCAGTAGTGTATGGTAATTATGAAAAAGACCGCCATGATTATAAAGTTAAAGAAAGTGAATTAGGTTTAGTTGATAACTTATCACCCCGCAGTGCTTATGATGAAGGTAAGCGTTTTGCCGAGACCCTAGTAGCTAATTATCGTGATATTTTTAAACTAGATACTAAAATTATCAGATTATTTAGAACTTATGGGCCACGTATGACTCTTGATGATGGTCAAATGATTCCAGATTTTATTAATGCGGCAATTTCCAATCGTGACTTGATAGTTTATGGTGATGAAGGATTTTCTTCTTCTTTCTGTTACATAGACGATGTGATTGATGCCGTGACTAGAATTATGAGTTCAGAATTAGCTGGTCCAATTAATATCGGTTCGGATGTTCGTATTAATTTAAGCGACTTAGCTTATATGATTATTAAAGAAGCCGGAGCAACATCTAAAGTCGTTTATGAGCCTAGTAATGTATTTATTAGTGAGTTATTGCTACCAGATATTTATTTGGCCCGTAATGAGTTAAGCTGGATGCCGGTTGTAACTCTAGAAAATGGCTTGAAAAAAACACTCTTCTCACTGCGAGCTAATAGCGGACTTCAATCTTTCAACAGTTAATTTAAAAAGCTATTCCATAGGAATAGCTTTTTTCTTAAGCAAGTTTATCTAAAATATTTTGTGAGTAATTAGGATCTGGAATAATATTTTTTAATTCAGTTCCACTTTTTATAAATTGGGAGATGGCTTGCTGTAAACTTTCTGGGCTATCTGGTTTAAATAGTAGTCCACCAAATTTATTAATAAGTTCTGGGATGCCGCCTAAGTTAGCAGCAATAGCTGGAGTTGAAGCAGCGTAGGCTTCATAGATAACTGTCGGAGAGTTCTCGTAACATCTAGAAGGCACTATAATAGCAGCACTTTTAGC
>JBAQCS010000057.1:0-22249 GCA_049294415.1 Patescibacteria group bacterium | reverse complement strand
GGTTTAAGCCAAGGAGAGATGGCCATAATCAAACCTAATATAATAAAAGCTTTGCCTCCTACGCGATGTGTTTTATTCCAAACATTTTCTGATGATAGAGTCCAAGGAGTTCTGAAACCAACAAAGTAATTAAGTTTTAACTTTCCAAAGTAATTACCAATAAGTAAAAATAGTATTCCAATAGCTCCTCCGACGATAGCACTAATATTTAGCGGATAACCAAGATTAAATAAAGTAGTTGAGCCAAAAACTACTACAAATACGCTTAAAATAGCATTTCTCATCATTAAATAAACATTGGCAAATTCAGCGTATCTTTCTTTTTTAGGATCAAAATTTGGTATAAAATTAAAAAGAAGATAAATAGCAATAAGTAGTCCCGGAAAAAGTAAGTTATTAAATTTTTTACTACCCCAAGCATCCACTTGTCCTTGGATATTCCAATGCGTGGCTACCATATCAGGTAATAAGTTATAAGACCAGGCACTAAAACCCACGGCGATTAATAAAAGTAAAATAGGAAACCATTCGGTTTTTAGCGTTCTTTTAATCGGTTGTGACATATTATTTGTTTTTTTTAAAAAGTTTAGTAACCGCTTCTAAAATTTCTTCGGTTACACTTAAATTTAAAGAATAAAAAATTTGACGACCATCACGACGTGAACTAACTAAATTAGCTCGACGTAAAATGTCTAAGTGATGCGACAGGGTAGCTAGAGTAATATTAAGATGGGTAGCTATTTCACTAACTGGTAATTCAGATTTTTTTAGACACTCTAAAATTTTCTGTCTATTTGGATCACTTAAAGCTGCAAAAGTTTGAGAAAGAAACATAATTAGATATTTAGATATATATCTAATTATAATCTAAAATTAATAAGTAGTCAAGAGGGCGCTCTTCCCTTTCATTTTTTTATCGTCTACAATTAATAATATGATATTAACTAGTTATAGTGCTGAAGAAACTTTTGCAATTGGTCAAAAAATTGGAGAATCCTGTGAAGGAGGAGAAGTTTTTTTGTTGTCTGGTGATTTGGGGGCCGGGAAAACTTGTCTTACCCAAGGCATCGCGGCTGGGCTAGGTATTAAAGGGCGGGTTAATAGCCCCACTTTTAATATCATGAAAGTGTATAAAATAAAAAAAGGTTTAGTTAAAACCTTATGTCATATTGATGCTTATCGCTTAAAGACTGGTCAGGATTTAATAAATATTGGCTTTGATGATTATTTGCAAAAGGATTCCGTTATTGTTATCGAATGGGCTGAGCTAGTAGAAAGTATTTGGCCAAAAGATAGAATTAAAATTGAAATCAAAAATTTTAAAGATGGTCGTAAAATAAAAATCTCACGCTAGACGTGAGATTTTTTAAATAGAGATAATATAAGCACTATGGTACCAAAAGTAATAAGTACATCAGCAAGATTAAAGATAGTAAACCACTTTAAATCAAAGTAATCAATTACATAACCATACTGTAGGCGATCAAGTAAGTTACTAATAGCCCCTAATAAGATAAAGAAAAAAGATATTTTTTCTATTTTTTTTAATTTAGAGAATAGTAGATAAATTATTATAGAAATTATTATCAAACTAATAACTATAGTTAACCATGGTCCACGTAGAGGTAAAGAAAAGGCAATATTATAATTAGGTATAAAATTAAAAGTCAAAATATCACCTAATATGTTATGGCTTTTGTCAGTAGTAATGGCTAAATTTTTTAAATATCTATCAAGTATAAAAAAAATAGCCCCTGCAATGAGCCAGGCTATTTTTTTAATATTGTAAGAAGTAATAATTTTACTCATTTTCTTGTAACTCAGTTTTGCAAGCCATACAAGCGCTGGCTACCGGTCTAGCAATTAAACGTTTTACGCTAATTGGTTGTTTGCAATATTTACAAATACCATAAGTGCCATTTTCCATGCGAGCTAAAGCACTATCAATATCTTCTAGAGTTTTTTCTAGTATTTTTTCAGTAGCAATATTAGTAGTATAATCATTAATCTCTTGAGCGTTTTCATCTGGCTTGGAACCATATTCTGGAAATTTAGCACCAAGATTATCAGATTCGTGATCATCTTTTTTAGCTAATTCTTGAAGTTCACCAGTAATTTGTTCGCGGCGAACCAGTAAACCGGCTTTAATTTCACTTAGAGTTTGTTCGTCTAGCTCTTTTTCCATATTATTACACTTAGATTTTTGGTTAAAAAAATAAAACAAATATTGTTTCATTTGCTTTAATTATAAGCCTAAGGTTTAAAAAAAACAATAGTATAATAGGGTATAAAAAAACAAGGCTTAAATTAGCCTCGTTTTAGTATTTGGCGGAATGGAAGGGACTCGAACCCTCGACCTCCTGCGTGACAGGCAGGCGCTCTAACCAGCTGAGCTACCACTCCAGTATTGAACAAGCCAATAATAGCAAACGACCTATTTCTTGTCAAATTGGTTCATTATTGTTAGGAATTAACACCTAAATAGTAAAATAAATCAAAAGACTTGACATTAATGTTAGAATAATATAACATTATAAATGTTAATTAATTCTAACAAATTTATGAATCAAAAAACTTATCAAACTTGGAGGATTGTTATTGTCTTTATTTTGGCCATGGTTTTTAGCCAATCGATTGTTAGGGGTAATTATATTATCCCAGTAGTTCTAATGGTGGCCTCTTCTTTGGTTTTATGGTATCTAAGAGGTCGTGTTAAAGGAGTTTTAGCTGATGAGCGTGATTACGCTATGGCTGGTAAAGCTGCACTACTTGCTATTCAAGTTTTTGGCTGGTTAGCTGCGGTGGCTACTTTAATTTTTTATTCTCAAAGAGCTATTAATCCAATGTATGAAACCATCGGGCTAACATTATCTTATTCAGTACTATTTTTATTTTTAGTTTACGGAGTGGTGTTTCGTTATTATAATAAATTTAAATTTGATAAGAAAAAAATTTATTTATTTGTGGCAGTTTTAATTGTATTATTATTTACTCTATTTGGTGTAAGATTATTTTCTGGTGAAGACAATTGGGTCTGTCAAAATGGTCAGTGGCAAAAACACGGTAATCCATCATTTGCAGCGCCTAATGTTGAATGTAAATAAATATGCAAAATAATATTAAAGAATTTAGAACTAAACTTAATATCACTCAAGACGATTTAGCTAGAGCAGCTGGAGTTCGGCGCGAGACAATTGTTTTTTTAGAGCAAGGCAAATATAACCCCTCTCTTAATTTAGCTCATAGCGTGGCTAAAGCACTTAATACCGTAATAGATGATTTGTTTATTTTTGAAGAATAAAAAAAAGCCCGTTAACACATTGTGTGTCGACGGGCTTTTAAATTTAGCAAAGTAATTAGTAATAAATCATTTTACCAGAAGCAAACTTGGATTTAATTGCTACGGTATAATCACGTTGTTCAGTGATTCTGCCAGCTACTTTAGCTTGAATACCAAGCTTAGTAGCTAAGGCTAAAAAACTGCCAACATTTTGTTCATCAATTACCACAATAGCCCCCTGTCCGCCATTCCAGGCGCGGTAGCATTCATCGTCAGAGAGTTCTCTCCAGTTGGCGCATTTATTCATGATTGCTGGTGGATCAAAAAGATCGTCCAGTTCAGCGGAAAGACCTTGTGGGTGAAGCATGTCATGCCCTAGTTTTGATTCAAAAGCTCCTCCAGAAAGATGAACGATTAAATGCATCGGAATAAGAGAACTTAATCCCTGATTATTACCAGAAAACCAGCCATGAGCAAGATTTAGTAAGCGGTCATATTGCACAGATGGTGTAGAGGCAGCAATAATATCTGTCATAGCTTCTGGATTATTAAACCAGTTGTCGCCATAACGGAGTTTAAAGGCTTTTCGGACACTACTAATTCCGTTGCTGCGAAAATCATCTTGCAACGCAATAATAACCTGACCAGGACGAAGAGTATCACCGTAAATCATTTTATCTGGATGATAGACACCAAGCATAGTGCCACCCCAGTTAAACATTAATTTAGAATTTGGATCGTCCGATCCAACACAAACGCCAAGTTCAGCTGTTTCCCCGCCAAGTAAAACATAGTTATTTTCTTTGGCAGTAGCTTGCAAACCAAGCATGGCATTTTGGCACATTTCGTAAGTTTCGGAATCAAGTTCACCCAGAGTTCGAACATCAAAAATGTTCATGAAAACTAAGGGTAATCCGCCATAGCGAGTTATATCCATAGCCGTCATAGCTATGACATTGCTGGCAGCCGTTTCTAATTTACCAGAAGCAACGATAGGGACTACTTTAGTGCCCACACCATCAATCACCATTGTTAATAGACATCCATCAGGTAGCCCAGTTGTATTAAAGCCTCTGGGGCCTCGAAAATTTCCTCGTGACAGATCGCTAACCTTCACAAACGAAGAGTTCTCGTAAGTGCTTTTACAGATTTCTCCACAGAAGCGACTAAAGATATCTCCCGTGTCAATGTCGACGCCGTCCTGTTTATACTTGTCATTACTTTTTGTCATTAAAACCTCCTTTTTTAAATTGTTAAAAAAACTTAAATCTTCTGATAATCTTAGTTATTAAACTAATGTTTGTCAAATTTAAAAAACCACCAAATTCCAGTTTGGTGGTTTTTGTGTATTTGTAGATTTTTATTTATTAGCTTGTAGATATTGAAAAATATTTTCAGCGGCAATGGCTCCTTCGGAACAAGCCGTTACTATTTGTCTGAAAGAATTTGAGCCAGTGGTTATATCACCCGCCGCCCAAACTTGTGGTCGGCTAGTTTTCTGATCAACAGTTGTTTTAATATAGGAGTTTTCAGTAGCTAGTTCTAATTGCTTAATCAGAGTTTGTTCTGGTTCAGAGCCCACCTCTACAAATATGCCATCAACTTCTAATTGGTCGCTATCATTAAACGGCTTGCTTAATTTAATACCAGTAACTTTTTCTTCACCGATTATTTCAGTTACCTCGGTATTATAGAGAACGGTAATTTTTTCATTTTCTTTAATTTGATCAATCCAAGCCACTTCTCCGCGCAAAGCATCTTTACGATAAATTTGATAAACATGACTAGCCACTTTAGATAAATATAAAGCAGCTGTATTAGCACTATCACTGCCACCAATGACCGCCACTGTTTTGTTGGTATAAAATAAAGCATCACAAGTAGCACAATAAGAAATACCTTTACCAGTTAATTCTTTTTCTTTCGGTAATTCTAGATGGCGATGTTTGGTGCCAGTAGCCAACAAGATAGTTTTAGCAATAATTATTTCTTTATTAGATAATGTTAATTTAAATGAGTCATTTAAATTTTCAATTAAATTTACTCTGGCGAATTTATGAGGAATATCCATAGCGCTTACTTGGTCAAACATTTTTTGTGATAAGTCAGCTCCAGAAATTTCTATCTCTGAGGGGAAATTACAAATTTTATGTGATGAGGTCATGAGCCCGCCTGGCAAATCACCAACTATTACTTGATTTATTTTGTAACGACCAGCATAAACAGCGGCTGACAATCCGGCCGGGCCATTACCTATAATACATAAGTCATATTTAGTTGTGTTGGATTCCACAGTTTCTGTTTTAATCTCGCCGCTTAATGATTGTAAGTAATCAATTAATTCTGGTTCATCAATAAAGCCAGCGAATTTTTTATCGAGTAATTTACCATTTTGAAAAAATAAAATAGTCGGTGAACCATTAACATTTAGTGATTCAGCTAGTTCTCTGTTTTCTTGGCGATATACCTTAACAAATTTGATCAAAGGAAAAGATTTAGCAGCCTCTTCATAAATTGGTGCTAATTTTTCACAAGGCGGACAGTCGTCAGAATAAAAATCCAAAACAACTAGAGAGTGTTCTTTTTTTAATATTTCTAATTCTTCAGTATTTTTTAAGTAGGTAATTTCCATAAAATTTGAGGAGTGTTTATTATTTAAAATACACCCTTGGGGGGTGTATAGTAATATTAGACTATCTAATAATAATTGTCAAATTTATTATTAGAAAATAATCCTAAAGATAGCGACAACTGCGATTACCGCCCAGATTAGATTTAAAATTCCTGGTTGGTATGTTTTTTTGTTAAAAGAAATTGCAACAATACCTAATGCTCCGGTACCGTTTAGAATTTGATACCAAATGTTTGAAGGCTCTAGTATAGAAAAACTAACTAAGGCATACGCTGTTACTATAGCAATTGTTCCATACCAACCAAAGATTTCTATAATATTTTTCATATCTTTAACTAATTAGATAAATAAAGAAGCTATTATTGGTAAAGCCACGTGAAGCACTATATCGGCTGAAAAATGACTGATCATAGCTGACTCTAATCCTTTCTTCCAATAAAGCCAACCAAAGATTATTCCCCCGATACCATTTAACGCAATTGCTCTAATAACAACTATCGGTGTAATAGCAGTAATAGCACTGGTAACAGGTAAATGTCCAAGACCAAATATAATTGAGGAGATAATGATAGCTGCCCAAATTCCGACTGTTGTAGGCAAACCATCTTTAGTTTTTTTAATTTTAAAAGTTATCCAGACTAAAAAAGTCATCAAACACAGTCTTAGTAAAATTTCTTCAGATATACCGCCATAGAAGGAAGCTAAAAGTGACTTCCAGGTTGAAACAGAGACTTCGGCTTGTAAAAAACTAGATGACAGTGAACCAAAAGGTAAGCTAAAGAGGATAATTAGTATGCCAGCTAAAATACCAAGACTAATTGATATTCCTAGAATAGATTTAAGGTATTTTTTTGCCTCTTTTCCTTTTAATGAGCCGTCTAAGATTGGCATTTTAAAGCCAGTACGCTTAACTAATAATAACCCTAAAAAGATAGCAATTGAATACAATACTATTGATTGAATCATTTGAGCTGCTAATAAGACGGGGGTGATTGTTATATTCGACGAAGAGAGTGTTAGAGCATATGGCAACACCATTAAAGAAGTAATTGTACTGGTCGCAAGGAGAATAAAAAATAATTTCCAGTTGATAATTTTTTTCATAACTCGTTATTAATTTATAGTTTTGTTAATTAGATATTTAGATACATATCTAATTATATTTTAAAATCAATAAATAATCAAGAGAGCGATTTAATTTAACTATTTCATGAACACAACCTCTAATTTAATTCGATCAAGATCTTCAAAATAAACAGCGTAATATTCTTCCATATTATATTCCTCGGAATAATCTTTAGGCTCGTCTGTATATAAACTAACGATGTTATTGTTTTTGAGAAAATTACTAAATGTTTCAACTTCTTGTTTTGATTCGACGCGAAAAGCAATATGATTTAGTCCGGTATTTTTTCTGTGAAAAATATTAGAAATAAAAGAATCGGCAGTTTGTACTAAAAATAAATGGGTATTATCTTTACCTTTAAAACCAACTGAATCGTTGCAGTCACAAGTCATGGTCCAATTTAACGATGTAAGAACCTTAAGATAAAATTCTTTAGATTTCTGTAGATTGGATACATTTATTTCAATGTGAGCTAATGAATTCATAATATTTATATTTAATCGGTTATTATTAGTTTGTAGCCATAGCCAGCTGTTCCGTTTTTATATTTTAAGATAGCACTACAAATATAGATATCATTTATAGCTGGTGTGTTGATATATAAATCACCATTAATATAAGTTGGGACTACTGTGTAATTTTTTATTATTGTTTTATTTGCATCAAAACACTCTAAGCTTATTAATTCAAAAGGATATTGGCGGTCAATTTTGTTTTTTTTATTACTTAAAATAATTTGGGAATTTTTCTTAATTGATAAAATATTGCTGGTGGTGTATGTAAATTCCGTGGGATGGATAGAATCAGCAATTACACTTTCGTGCCAATTACTCCAAGAATAACCACCTTGAACTGCTTGTATTGTTTTTGACGATTCGGATGATATATACAATGACGGTATTTTTATATCCAAGTTAATAATTTTTAACCAGCCAACAATTAATAAAATTATTGTGCAGATTATGATAATCAAGATTTTTTTATTTTTTAGTTTTGCTATTATTTTTTTCATACTTAAATAATATCATAAAATTGATAAAAATATATTAAAAAGCCCGTTTGATGTTAAACGGGCTTTAGTCTGATAATTAAGTAGTGATTACATGTGAACACCTAATAAGTAATAACTCTCAGGCAATGTCATTGGCCATTGAGGCATAATAAAATAACAGTATTCATGTTCATTATTAGGATCGTTATCACGAAGAAATAATACTTTATCTCCAAGGTGGTCAGGCCAGGTAGAACCAAGAGCAAGGATTGGAAAAGGTCTAAGTAATTTGGGATTATTTTGACCAAAAATTACTAGTTCATAGGCATTCGCCGGACGGCACCCTTCTTTTGCCATTTCTTTTTCAATGTCTTCATCATTTGTAAAATTAAACACTTCGGTAGTAATTTTTTTAGAACTTTTAGTTTCATCTTTTGGCAAGAAACGATGTGTTCCTCCATCATCAATGATACCTTCAAATAGTTCGCAAGTATAATCAACAGTGAAATCTAGAATTAGCTTACTAGCGCCCAAATCATACTTAATAGCGTTAAGCATTTTTTTGGCTATCCTGTTATTTCTAGACTTGATGATTTTTTGCATTACTTCATCGGTAAAACCAGCCTCCCTAAGGGCTAAAATAAATTCATCTGATGTATTCATGTGTAATAAGTTTTATGTAAATGAACTTTGAACTAGATATCTATAATTGTACAAAGATTACAACATAAATATTAATATAAAGCAATAGTCTAAACCAAAAAGTTAAAAAAGACACCAAAAAACAAGGTTTTAGCCTTGTTTAATGTGAATTGCGGAGAAGGAGGGATTCGAACCCTCGATACCTTGTGACAGGTATACCGCGTTTCGAATGCGGCGCAATCAACCGGGCTATGCGACTTCTCCAAATAGCTCTTGCGAGCTTATGATATTTTCTTAAGTTTATCAACTTCAGCTTTATTGAGATATCCCCATTTTCCTTCAGGAAGTCGCCCTAATTCTAGTCCAGCAAATTTTATTCTTTTTAAATCTAAAACTTTTATTTTTACGTCAGCGAACATGCGGCGTAATTGTCTTTTTTTACCTTCAGCTAAAACTATTTCAAATAGTCCGTTTTGTAAATAAGTAACTTTTTTAGCTTTAGCTACACCCTCTTCTTGACCGAAGTTAATACCTTTTAAGAAGGCTTCTTTAGCTCTACCAGCACTTTCGTCGCTAATATCATTAGGAACGCGTACCTCATAAATCTTTTCGTGAGCGAAGCGTGGGTGGCTTAATGTTAAGGATAAATCACCGTCATTGGTTAATAATAATAAACCACGGCTATCTTTATCTAAACGACCAACTGGAAAAACTCCAGTCGGCATGGATTGAGCTAAGCTATAAATATTTTGTTCGTCTTTAAAAGTTCTAGTAGTACAAGTATAGCCAGCTGGCTTATTCATTTTGATATAAATTTTTTCTTTGGCACTGCCGATAACTTTACCGCGGACACTGATTTTGTCATTTTCATCAGCCATGTCACCAACTTTAGCGCTGATGCCATTAACTTTAACCTGACCCAATTGAATCATTTTTTCAGCTGCACGTCTGGAAGCAAAACCAGTACTAGCGATTAACTTTTGTAATATCATTTTCATATTTTTATTTTAGCGTTTAGGCGTAAGCTGCCTAAGAGAGCAATTAATATCCAGAATAAGACGGATAAATCGTTTTTAAAATAGGGGACATCAACTAGCCCGTGTACTAATATTACTAACATAGCCCCACATAATCCCAGGGCTAAAAAGTTCTTTCCTTTTAAGTAAAGGGTGCTAGATTGCCATAAGAACTTAGCAATAATCCAGCTAAATAACAAGGCGCCCAGTAATCCTAGCTCACTCCAGAAATTTAGGAAGATGTTGTGAGGATACATGTAAATTTCCGTTGGTTGCCACATTTGTTTTCTAAAATCTTCAGAGGTTCTAATCTTTTCTAGCCAATTTTGATCATCATTCTTCAAAAAGATGCCCTCTTGGTGATATGGGGCCACAGTTTCTTGATAATTACTTAGTCCTGCTCCCTGCCAAAAGTGACCAGCGGCGAACATTTTTTTAGTTTCAATCCACTGTTGTTGTCTAATTTGTCCCGACAAATCACTTAAAGTAATTTTAGAAATAACAAAAGTTCGTAATGAATTAATGGAAAAAATAGTCGTGATACCGATAATAGCTAATATAATGGCAGTTAGTCGTAGCTTTTTATTAATTAGCAAGGCGCCAATAAAACCAGCTGCCAGTAATCCTATTAAAGCTCCTTCTGATTTAGCAAAATAAATAGCTAGTAGTGATAATAAGATAGTTAAAGCAAAAAATAATCTCTCTTTAATTTTATTACTTTTAAATAATTGCCCGGTCATTAACATAATGATTGGAGCTAAAAATAAACCCACCGCATTAGGATAACCGAAGAAGGACACGGCTCTTCTGGTTTCTGCAGCCGCCCAAAAAGGGTTACTGATGAATTGTCCTGTTATTTTCTGGTAGATTGCCAGTAATGAAACAGCTAGTGCCGAGATAGTTAAAACGTAGATAATTTTTCTTTGGCCAGCTTCATCTCGTAATCTATTAATTATTAAAATAAATAATAAAATAGGTTCAATAAAATAAGCTTTAAAAATTCCAAAAGCTTCTGGTTTAAGGCCGGCTACAATAATACCTACCCAAGCTAAAATCAGCATGATAATTATTTCAAAGCGGTAAGGATAAGCACGACGATTTTCTTTTTTAAATAAGCCTTTAAGTTTTAAGCCATCTTTAGCAACCACCCAAACACCAAAAGTAATAAGTATCATTCCTTCTAGCAGAGTTAGTGGAATGCCAGCGATTTGAAAGCGCAATAAGTAGCTAGGTAAAGTAGCTATTATAAGTAATATGGCCCAGTCTAGTTTTTTCCAAGCTAGAATAGCAAATAGGGCTAAAAATAAGATAATTGGTATAATCATATAAAGATATTATAACACTTTCATATTTTGGTGATAGATTGACCTTTTATAGGGAAAGTGATTAGATATGGCTATAAAGTATAGTATATTAACAACTTAATAACTAGATAAAATGAAACACACTTTTCAACTCGGTTGTATTATTAGAAAACCACAACCGCCGAATGGCTTTGTAGGCCTTTTAATTACAGTATGGGCTAAAATACTTAGTGACTGGCTTGGATTTTTAAATGTTATTCTGATGCTGAGCGCAGTAATTTGTATGACTCTCAACATCAAATTTACCTGTATTATTTTATTATCGATTTGTTTAGCAATTTGTTGGTTCAGATTAATTACTAATAAGGAAAGAAAAAAAATCGGTATTAAGATGTTTAATATCATTATAACTATCATTCTTTTATTATCCCAAATTTTTTAACTCATGAAAAAAATTAAATTATTTCCGAAAGCACCGAACAAAGAGATTAAAATCAGTAATTTTATTTTTATTGGTGACATTATCTATTTGTTAATCTTTGGCTTTACTATGCCATTTTTAACTACCAATCAAGGTTTGGTTTGTGTCTGGGTGATGATGGTTATAACTATTGTCGGCATCTATTTTAAAATTAAAGGCACACGTAAAGCTTATAATTTTGTAAAGCAAGAAATTGCCGCCGGTCGATCTTTTGAAATAGGTTGAGGTCGCTGTATCAAAAAAACCGTCACCATAATGGAGACGGTTTTTTAAAAAGGCTTTTATTGTATTAAGCCCTTTTAGTAATTTTTTAAAATTCTTTAAAATTTTGGTTCAGTGCAGATTCGGAAATAGTATTGTTGACTAAACTGATATTATTTTTGCAAAGTTTTGCAATTGTAACAAAGTCTGTTACTTTTTCAAATTGGATTTTTGTTTCTCCTCCTGTGATTGTTAAATTTTCAGTATCAAATTTCGGCATTATTAAATTACAACCTTTTTCTGTTTTTGCAATAGCAATAGATATGATATTTTTAGAACCATCATCTAATACTAACACAACGTATAAACCAAAGTATGGAAAGCCACTTTCTGGAGTAAAATCATCCTGATTATCAGCGATGGTGTAAGCTATTTTTACGTTTGTAGCGGTTTTTTTGATTGGTGATTCATCTGGACGAGCATTTTCCATCCTTAGCAAATTAATATTGACACTGTTGTCTAATAGGATGCTTTTTTTATGAGGCCAGCCAATATCCTCAAAGCTAAGAGCAGTAAAATATTGTGATTTTTCATCATAAAGTTTTTTCCACTCAGATTGAAAAATATCTTTATCTTTTTTTTCTTTTGATCCCAGATATTTTTCGCACAGACTATTTACTGTACAAATTTTTAGATAAAAGTCTTTTATTTTTTCTAAGACTTCTTCGGGTGTTAATGTTTTTGAAACGATTTCTGCTTCCATAATCTAAAGTTTTTTGGTTAATATTATTTAATTATTAAAATACTATTTATTGGTTCTATATTAAGCTTTAAATAACCATTTGTCAACAAAAAACCGCCTCCGTAATGGAAGCGGTTTTTTCTTTGTCTAAAAATATTTAGGCACGTTCTACATATTCACCAGTATCAGTATTAATTCTAATTACATCGCCTTCTTCAATAAACATTGGAACGCTGATAGTACCACCAGTTTCGATTTCCACTTGTTTATTAACGTTACCAGCGGAATTACCTTTAATTCCAGGAGGAGCAGACACAACTTTGAAATCCATCTTAATTGGTAATTGAACAGCTACTGGTTTACTTTCAAAGTGTAAAACAGTTACGTCAGTTCCATCTTTTAAGAAGATTGCTTGATCGCTAATATCTTCTAAAGCTAAAGTGAATTGTTCGTAAGTGTCATTATCCATGAAGTAAGCATCTTGAGCATCTTTGTATAAGAAATTAGCTTTTCTATTTTCAGTTTCAGCTTCTTCAGCTTGTTGCACTCCTTGGAAAGTTTGATCTAAAACTCTACCATCAATCAAATTACGTAATTTAGTCTTTAGAACTGCTCCGCCACGTCCCATTTTATGATGGTCAGTTTTGGTGATTACGTAAGGTTGATTATTTATTTTAATGACCTTGCCGGTCTTGATTTCGTTGATACTTAACATAACTTATGAATTAGTTAGTTTTTAGCGATGTGTGTGTGATAAAAGAGCCATAATACGAGCACGTTTGATAGCCTCAGAAACTTTTCTTTGGTGCCAAGCGCAAATACCAGTTCTTTTTCCAGGTAAGATCTTCATGTAGAAGTTCATAAATTTGCGTAGGGATCTAGTATCTTTGTAATCAACTTCGATACCGTTAGCGCAAAAAAAGCATTCTTTGATTTTTTTATTAGCCATATTGGTTTAAATTTTTCTTAGTTATTTTTTAAAAAGGAATATTTTCTACACGAATTTCTTCCTCGATTTCACCGTTGATTACATCTTGTGAAGGGTCATTTTTGAATTCCCCACCATTAGTACCGCCTTGGCGATCTAACATAATCATATTTTCGGCTACAATTTCGGTGCGATAACGTTTGATGTTATCTTGACCAGTCCACTCAGTTGTTTGCAGGCGTCCTTCAACATAAACTTTAGAACCTTTACGTAAGTATTGGCCACAAATTTCTGCTAATTTTCTCCAAGCAACAATGTTGTGAAACTCTGTCTTTTTTTGTTGTTGTCCGCCTTGATCAGTCCAAACTAAACTAGTAGCAACACTGAAGGAAGCAACATTTGCTCCGCTAGGAGTGGCGCGCATTTCTGGATCACGGGTTAAGTTACCGATGATCATAGCTTTGTTTAAGTTCATATTTTTGATAAGCGAGAGAGGATCGCTTGTTATTAGATTAAGTCATCAGCATTTAAAATGCCTTCTAATTTTTCATCTAAATCTTTTAGTTCAGCTTTATTGTCCTCTTTAACGAAAACTTTTTTAGGAGTTGGTTTGGAAGCAGCTTCTTTTTTTGCTAATTCTTCTTCTCTTTTAGCTTCCATTTTAGCACGAGCTGCTTTTTCTTTAGCCATTTCTTCAGCAGTTTTAACACTAGCCTTTAAGATTTGGTGGCGTAAGATTTCATGTGATAAACGTAGGTCGTTATCGATTTTAGCTAAGTCTTTACCCATTAAATCAAATTGATAAATTTGGTAATAACCATAAGCATTGTGCTTAATTTCATAAGACAATTTCTTCTTACCCCAGTATTCGGAGTAAACAATTACACCTTCATTATCAGTTAACATTTTTTCAACGCGACCGATAATTGTTTTAGCTTCGTCTTCAGTGTATTGATTCGGTACGATAAACATGATTTCGTAGCGATTCATTCCTGATGCTTTTGTTTTCGACATAATTATATAATATTCGAGCTGAAAATTAGTTAAAGTAAAACTGAAAATAATTTCAAGCTCGTAGTTAAATAAAAACCCTCTAAGCATTCCAAAAACTTAAGGGTTAAGGAATACCTTTAGTCCTCTGCTACCAAAAATTTTGGGAGAGGGCCGACCTTATAATTAAGGCCATGGGAAAGATATTAGTAATATTCTTTTTTGTGATGTTAATTTAGCACAAAGATTAAATAATTGCAATAGTTAATAAATTAAGGTATTGTATTTAACGTATGATTTACTTTTTCGTTTTAGGAAACAACCCTGCTCTATCTTTAGCCGAATTATCGGCTGTTTTGCCATGTCAGGACGGAGCTATGGTTAGCAATGAAGTGTTCATTTGGGAAACTGGCAATGAAATTGTGCCTGAAAAGTTAATCAAAGTGTTAGGCGGCGTCATTAAGATTGGTGTTTTTGAGAAAACTGCCCCTAATCAAGCTAACTTGATCGACCCAATGTTCGCAATTTGTAATAAAGCTAGTCAAAAAACTACTGGTAAATTTAATTTTGGTATTTCTAATTATGGCCAACAACCGTTACCAGTCGAGTCTATTGGGCTAATTTTAAAGAAAAAATTACGAGAAAATGAAATAAGTTCACGCTTAGTTACTAGTCAGGGTAAAACTCTATCTAGTGTGGTAGTTGAACAAAATAAGTTATTAACAAAGGGTGTGGAAATCGTGTTAGCAGCTGATGGCGGTAAAATACTGATTGGTCGCACTATTGCTGTTCAAGATTTTAAAAATTTGTCGAAACGTGACTTCGGGCGCCCAGTTCGTGATGATAGATCCGGTATGCTTCCCCCTAAAGTAGCTCAAATCATGTTGAATTTAGCTGAAGTTAAGAACTTTAATGGTTTAGTTTTAGATCCTTTTTGTGGCTCTGGCACTATTTTACAAGAAGCACTGTTATTAGGCTTTACTAAAGTAGCTGGCACCGACTTATCTTCTAAAGCTATTGCTGATACTAAAGAAAATATTGCTTGGTTAAAAGATAAATATGGTTTAGAGGGAGTTAAGACTGATATTTTTATTAAGAATGTTGTTAAATTATCAGAATCATTCAAGCCGGAAAGCGTAGAAGCAATAGTTTGCGAACCATATCTTGGTCCACAACGTGGCTGGAATGATATGAAGTTAGTTAAAAAAGAATTAGAAGATTTATATAGTCAGGCTCTTCGAGAATTTTCTAAAATATTAAAACCTCATGGACGTGTAGTGATGATTTGGCCAAAGTTTTTTGGTGACAAACAAATCAACCCCGATTATTATAAATTTGAAATAAAAAATAGTTTACCTGACGAGTGGAAAAAATGGCCAGGAGTAAAAGTTACTGAGCGTAACACTATTGTTTACGGACGCGCTGGTCAAAAAGTATTTAGAGAAATTGTGGTATTAGAAAAGAAATAAGAAAAGCCCCGACAATTTAGTCAGGGCTTTTTTGTTGTCTTTTTAAAATGTTTAAACCACCGAAGATCCAAAATTGTATTGGAAAATCCAATGAGTACTTGGTCCACTTTCGCTATCTTTATGAATGTCCCAGGCGCTCATATATAGGTCATCGTTATATCCTCTGCGAGGTTTGTCAAAATAAAAAACTCTTCTTTTATTTTTATCAACCATAGTTGGTGGAGTAAAATGCATAGCAAAGATTGTCGGATCGGCATCAAAATACTTTTTGACCAATGGTCTCATAAAAAAAGCAGTTTCTGGTGGACAAAGAGATAGATTTAATTGTGGATGTTTGCAAACTACTTCTGAGAAATAAGTTTTTGGTGGCAGATTCAAATATCTAGTTTGTAGTCTTATTAAATATATTTTCTTTTTTTCATTTGGTGAAAACAAGTTAATATTTTTAATATCATCAGTGCTAGCCATTTCAGTATCCGAAGAACTGAAGGCCCAACGCCATTTTTGGGATAGCTTGCCTCTGGTCATGCCCCCAATTTCTAAAACACAAATTTGGAATGGCCACTGTGGCTCGTTATACCACAGTTTTTTGGTTTTCAGAAAATGTTCTTCGGCTCTTTTCCAGGGCCAACTGCTTGATAAATCTTCCAACCACTTGGAAGTTAAAGCGTGGGTTGGTTCCTTGCGCATCAATAAAACTAACTGGTTTAACCAGTAGGGGCCAAGTTGTTTATCGGCCAACAGTTCATGAAATTTGTTGAGGGGGCCGCGCATATCCGCTGCGGAGACCTCACTGAGGATTCTTTCCATCGTCAGTTTAATTTTTTAATGTTCGTTACTTGGTATTTATAGTCCACCTTTCGCTTCTCGGACTTCAAAATAGATTAGTATTTTTCAGTAAATATGTCAATGATAACAAAAAACGCCTTATTTTATTAAGACGTTTTTGTTAATTTTTCATTATTCTGATGTCTATCTTTGTCGCGACTAGTTTTTTTCTCGAGATTTTTTTGCAGAGCCTCGGTTAAATTAATTCCAGTTTGATTAGCAATACAGATTAATACAAACAGAACATCAGCTAGTTCATCTCCGAGATCATGTCCTTCGTCTGATTTTTTAAAACTTTGATCACCGTAGGTTCTAGTTATAATTCTAGCCACCTCCCCAACTTCTTCTACTAATTGGCCTAGATTGGTTAACTCAGAGAAATATCTAACACCAATAGTTTTTATCCAATCATCGACTTGTTGTTGCGCGTCTTGAATGGTTATTTGAGACATAAATATTAAGCTAATTAATTATTTATTAATCAAAAAGTTGCAAGTATCTCCGTCTTTAACTACATAATCTTTACCTTCTATTCTCATTAATCCCAGTTCTTTTGCTCTTGCTTCTGAGCCTGCTTCAATAAACTTATCCCACTGAATAACTTCAGCTCGGACGAAACCTTTAATAAAATCAGTATGAATAACACCAGCTGCTTGAGGTGCTTTAGTGCCGTGTTTAATGGTCCAAGCACGAGTTTCTTCTTGTCCGGTAGTAAAATAAGTATCAAGCCCTAGGATTTTATAAGCAGCAGTAATTAGTTTATCTAAGCCACTTTGTTCTAAGCCTAACTCTTTAATATATTCAGCTTGCTCCTCTTCTGGCAAAGCCGCAATTTCTTCTTCATTTTTAACATTAACAGAAATAACTTGTTCGTTAACATTTTTTAAAACATCAACTCCTGTAAAATTATCGTCAACATTTAATAAATAGATAATTGGTTTAGTGGTGAGTAGACATAAAGACTTAACAAAAGGAGCCTCTTCTTCGTTGAATTCTAATTCACGAGCGGCTCCACCATCAGCTAAATGTTTATAAAGTCTTTCTAATATTTCAGCTTGTAAAATTAATTCTTTATTACCACCACGACTATCTCTTTTAGTGCTAGTTAATCTTTTTTCTACGGTAGCTAAATCAGCGAAAATTAGTTCCATGTTAATAGTTTCTTTATCTCCTTCAGGATCAATTTTATTATTAACGTGGATAATATTCTTATCTTTGAAATCACGAACCACCTCACAAATAGCATCACATTCTCTAATGTGAGCTAAAAATTTATTTCCAAGTCCTTCCCCTTTGCTAGCTCCAGCTACAATTCCGGCAATATCAATAAATTCAATAGTAGTCGGTATAATTTTTAATGGCTTAGAAACATTAGCTAATTTATCAAGTCTAGCATCTGGCACTTTAACTACGCCTACATTAGGATCAATAGTACAAAATGGGTAATTAGCCGCATCTACCCCCTTTTTAGTTAAGAGGTTGAAGAGAGACGATTTGCCAACATTAGGTAATCCAACAATTCCAATCGATAATGACATATTATAATTATATTAATTTCTTCTATATTATTTAAGCAGACTTTGAGGAAAATAAAAAGAGGCTCATAATAGTCCTCTTTTATATATTGTATATAAAAAAATATTTTTTGGATCTATATGAGCCCCATTTCCATTTATTGGCTTTATAGGCTCCTTTTTTTGTAAAAAGAGACAAAAGCAAGAATAAAGGGAAGTTTGAACTTCCGGTCGACTTAGGAAGTTATAATTTTTTTACCAATTATTGGTAAATAATGGATTCCTGGAATGAAAGTTTAATTTTTGGATTTTTTATCCGAGATCAAATTTTAATTCACGGTTATTTACCCGATTTTTATTTGCCTCGTCGACTTAGACAACGCACTTCAGAATCAGTAAAAAAATTTGTTTTAAAAAGAACATTAATGAACGATTTTTGTGATATTAAATTGTGAATTTTGTAGCAAAGAACGAAAATGTACGAATTTTAATTACAGATATGAACAAATTAATTAAATAATTTACTCTATCTGTGTATATTATAGCATGATTAGCAAGTATCAACAAGAGTAGGTGTTTATAATTGTTGAAAAGTTAGGTATAATTGTATTTTTTTAGCTAATATTAAAATAATAACATCTTTTGCCTAATATGTAATTTTATTGTTTTAAGGCCTGAAAGTCCAGTCTTTAGTGGACAAAAAATAGTATTTTAAAATAAATAGTCACAGGTTATCCACAGTTTTTGCCTAACTTTAGGATTTTAAAAAACGGCTTAAGTCCCGACTTCGGAACTTCAACCGTTTTTATGGATTCCTGAGGCTTGAGTGGGAGTCGAACCCACGAGTGGCAGTTTTGCAAACTGCAGCGTTAGACCACTTCGCCATCAAGCCGACTAGAGTTACAAGCTAAAGTTTACATCAACTTTTAATTTCTGCCAAGAGGTTTTAGCTCCGCCTTGCCAAGCGTAATAACCAGCTAAAGCAATCATGGCGGCATTGTCTGTAGTATAAGCTAATTTTGGCATTACTAACGTAACAAGGGGTAACTCCTTTTGCATCAAAGCGGCTAAATATTCCCGAAGTTCAGAGTTAGCCGAAACTCCACCTGATAACATTAAGGTTTGAGCGCCATATTTTTTAGCTGCTTTTAAAGCTTTTTTACTTAATATTTCAATAATTGATGCTTGATAAGCAAAACAATATTCAGAAATTCTGTTTTTCCAGTTAGGATCCTTTTGAATTTGATAAAGTAAAGCAGTCTTTAAACCAGAAAAAGAAAAGTCTAAGCCATCATTTAACATGGGACGAGGCAGGGAAATCGTACATTTTTGTCCAGAATCAGCAAACAATTTAGCTTGTTGAGAGATTAATGGTCCGCCAGGATAACCCAATTCTAACATTTTAGCTCCTTTATCATAAGCTTCGCCGGCTGCGTCATCTCTAGTTTCACCAATAATTTTAAAATTATTATGGCTAGTCATAAGAACTAAGTTCGTGTGTCCCCCTGAAACAGTCAAAACAACTAGAGGGAATTTAACATTAGTCTTCAACTCTAATAAATCGGAATAAATGTGGCCAGCAATATGATTAACAGGAATAAGTGGCTTATCCCAAGCATAAGCTAAAGTCCTGGCAGTTTCTGTACCAGTAATTAAAGAGGTAATAAGACCAGGGCCTTTAGTTACCGCAATAGCATCTATTTTTTTATGTGAGAGTCCAGCTGTTTTTAAAGCCTCATCCACAACTGGCAAGACATTAAAGACGTGTTCGCGAGCAGCTACCTCGGGAATTACTCCACCATATTTTTGGTGAATAGCAATTTGAGAAGAAATAATATTAGATAAAGTTTGGGCTTTACCGGTTTTATCACTAATCTTAACTACTGAGGCTGCCGTCTCGTCACAACTGGATTCAATTCCTAAAATATACATATAGCTAATTGTAGAGTATTTTAAGAAAAAAACAAATTATTTTAAATCTTGACAGAGTAGCGATATATCTATAAAATGAATTTGAATCTAGTTGTCTAGATTTTAATTTTTACATTTTGGTCTCTTCGTCTAATGGTTAGGACGCCAGGTTTTCATCCTGGTAATAGGGGTTCGATTCCCCTAGGGACTACTACTGGAGAACTAGCACTTGCTAGTTCTCTTTTGTTTTGTAAAATTAGTGAAATTTTAGGTGTTCGATTTCCTGTAAAATCAAAAGTTGGTTTTTCGGTAAAAATCAAACTCTGTAATTTAAGTTTATCTTGATAACTAGCATCTTTATAAATATAAGACAGGCGAGGTAACACTTTAAAAACCTTATCGACTTCCTTAAAGATATTTAAATCATACTTTGGCGACTCACAAGCTAAGGCCTGATTATCTGCGATATTTTGTTTTACTTTAACCATCTCACTTTTAAAGTCTTCGTCATCTAATAACTCTTTTTTCTTCATTTCAATGAGCTTGTCTTTTTCTTGCTGCAATTTAACTAGTAATTCTTTGGCATTTAATTGATTACTATTTACATCGCCCATCTTTTCTTTAAAAGCGTCGAGTAATACTTTTTTAAAGCCATCTAAGTATTTTTTATTAGGGGTTATTTTTCTTAAGTAGTATAAAAACTCGTCTTCTAACTTATCTTTAGAGATAGATTTTAAACCATCACAATTTTTACTATAACATTTATAGAACGGATACTTTTTACCGCTCTTACTTTTAGACATACAAGCTGTTAGTGGTCTGCTACAACTCGGACATAGAACAAAGTGACGGAGCGGAAAAGTTTCATTAATTCGCTTAGAGGAAATATTATCGCCCTTATTATTTTTCTTAATTAATTTTTGGCACTGATAAAAAATATGTTCATCAATAAAGACTTCATGAGTACCTTTATACTCTTGGCCGTTAACCGTCATTATTCCAATATAGAATTTTTCACTTAAAATCTTAAACACTGTTTGAGCACTTAGTTCTTTATTCTTCCAAGATTTAAAACCAGCCTTAATCATTAACTGTCTAATATCTTCCATTTTATAAACACCAGTGGCGAATTTAGTAAAAGCCATTTTGATAATCTCAGCCCTAGGATTGTCTAGGGTGATAATCGCTCTATTATGCTCGTCACGGCTATTTAAATAGCCTAGAGGGGCTTTATAGCACCATATACCTTGCTTTATCTTCTCTAACATACAAGAAGAAACTCTTTCACTTCTAACATCATTATCAAACTGAGCAAAGGAAGCCATGATCGTGCCGATTAATTTTCCGCTTGGTGTTTTGTCGACTGTCTCGGTGGCTGAAATAAACTTAATTTGTAATTCTTCAAGAGCCATTAAAATAGTAGCGTAGTCTTTTACATTTCTTGATAGTCTATCTATCTTATAAACAATAACTGAATCAATATTTTTATGATTTTTAGCACAGTAAGATAGCAAATCTTGTAAGCCTTTGCGATTAACTGTTTTAGCCGATACGCCATCATCGTGAAATAGTTTAACAATTTCAATATCGTGATTTAAGGCATATTCTAAACAGGCTTTTTTCTGTTGTTCTAGGCTCACTCCATTTTGAGCTTGGTCTTCGGTCGATACTCGGTAATAAATAATTCCTTTAGGCATAGAATTAAGGTTAATAAATAAAAAGAGAGCAGTGAAACTGTTGGACACAATCATGCAACGCACAACTGAAACAGCCACTGCTCCCTTTATATCAAAACGACAAACTCGCCGTCATTATGATTTGAGAATGGTTGTACGTTAATTTGATTGTGTCCATTTTGAATATTAGCATATATTGTTATTTTTTCAATGTTATTTAGTTATTTTATAATTGGTTGCTTGTTATAAATATTCTTTAGGTAATAATTAATGGCGAGATATGACAATTGATACATGTCATGGCGAACTTGAATTAGCTCTTGCTCGGATAAGTCATCGGCAGTCACACCTAGACTTTTTCGAAGAGCGGTTAAACTTAGCATATCGTAAGGCGATATGTTTACATCAAAGGTGTTTTTTCAAAGACGATATTTGCTACTCAGTTTTTAAAAGGCGGTAACGCACCTTTCCGTTATATTCCGAACGGTAGAACTTATCGACTACTAACTCGGGCGGAG
>JBAQCS010000056.1:0-12980 GCA_049294415.1 Patescibacteria group bacterium | reverse complement strand
CTGGGCAATCAGCTGGACACTCAGCATTAGTTTCGCCTAGTGTTTTAGAACATAATCCATCACCGCAAACTTTACAGGCAGCATTAGTATTATAATTTTTAATATTATTACACTTACGAGTAGCGTCATTACAAAAATCATCAGTACAAGCATCACTGTCATCGCAACCACCACAATTAATATCACTATTACAGCCATTATTCCAAGAGCCACAAGAAGCATTTAAATCAGCGCAGGTCTTAGGCACACAAGCAGCCGGCGGACAATCAGCAGCGCAAGAAGTATTATTTTCATAACTAGCCTGGCAAGTGCCATCCCCACAATAACCAGAACAATTAGCCTCTGAAATAGTTGCACAATTATTAGTACAAGTTAGAGAACCAGTCCAATATTTTTTAGTTCTGTTTTGACAAGTATTAGTTCCAAACAAAGTACCATCACAAACCTCTGAACTATCAATAGCTCCGTTGCCACAATTATTACAAGCAGCCCAAGTCTCAGGATTGCCACCAGTACAACCAGCTGGAGATGAAGTAAGAACATCTCTGTATTTAATTCCTAGTAGACATTGTCTCCAATCTGAATAAGTAAAACTAGTACAGGTTATGGTATTAGTTGGAGCAATGCATCTGCCACCACTAACTACCCAATCACAATAATCTTGATTATTATTTTCATACTTAGCTGATTCACAAGCTGTTTTACATTGATTATATTTAGTACTAGTAGGAACGATTAAATCAGAAAAGATAGTGCCTCCAGTATAACTACCAGCACACTGATTTTTTAGAGTAGTGGTAGTAAAAGGAGCCGTATTGCAACCATGAGTATATTGAGTACCAGTACAGTAATAATCATTGGTAGTTTTACCAGTTACACCACAAACATAACCATTAGAACAATCCCCATTTCTCCAACAGCTTTTAGCAGAACAACTGGTTTTAACAAATTTACAATCAGACCCACAAGATAAACCGTAAGTATTATAATTGGCATCAAAATTTTGACAGTTTTTACCATTCAAATTAAGACCATCACACTCTTCTCCAACCTCAATTATATCATTGCCACATTTAGCACCAGTATCTGGGGGTGTTACCACGCAGTTACTAGCAGCAGCGGCCCCCGTAGCTTTACTACAATCCTTTTCACAGTTACAAGCATTCTCTAATAAAATTCCATTAACCTGAAATTGACAAATATTGTCACCGCAATATCCCCCTCCTTTATCTCCGGAAGCAAAAACACAAGCACCGTTATCTAAAACAGGATAAGAGCTAGGGCCTTTAGTAGCACAACCATATTGTTTAGAAACTGAGGAAGCGGCCACATTGGTAGTAATACCGCTCATACCATCACAAGACTCTAAACCATCATTATAAACACCACCCTTACCTTCTGAATTAGGTGTTTGTACATAACCATCACCACAATAACTATTGATTTTTAAAAGGAAATTTTTTTGAGTGGAAACCCCATATTCATTAATAGCGATAATAGTAATTGGGGTGCCAGTAGAAGTAACAGTGGCCACTGGAGTACCGCTTAAAGAAGTTTTGCCATTAGCGCTAGTACTAAGACTCAAGCCCATTGGGCCGCTTAACTGATAAGTTAAAGAGTGATTGCCTTCTTTAGCTTCGCCAATAAAACAAGGCACGCCACTGATAGGATAAGGTTGGCCGATACGAGCATTAGTATCACAATCAAAATTTAAATAAGGCTTTTCAGCTTTTAAATTAATATTGATATCTTTCTGAGCTACATTATTTTTTTCATCAGTCACTGTAATACGATAAGTTACCGTTTTATCGTCCGGTAAATATGTACCACCAGGAATTAAAGCTGTTTTATCTACCTCAAAACGATTAGTACTTATTTCAATTTTTTTCTCGGTCGCACCTGATAAGGCAAAAGGATTTAAAGAACCGCTGTCTATCTTAGACATTGTTATTTTAGCTGGAACTAAACCGCTAAAACTTTGAGTAAAAAAAGTATATTTAAGAGGTAAAACAGGATTAACAAAATAATCAATACTGTCAGCTTCAATAATTGGTTTATTAGCAGTTAGTCTAGCAATTAGTGGATATTTAGCTTCTGCTCCACGACTATCAGTCAGTGATAAAGTAAAAGGATAATCCCCTGGTCTGCCAGCAGTAGCAGCATAAATTTTCTTTTGGTTAGCATTACCAGAGTCTCGAAGAGTTGGTTCAGCACTCCAAGAAGAAAAATTAATATAGCTAGTATCAATCTTCCAAGAAATAGCATCATTTTGATCATCAACAGCTTTAACATAACCGTTGAATTCTAATCCGCTCTCTCCTGCTAAAAAGGAGCCGATTAATCTAGGGGCTGTATTAACACTAGTAGCGGTATGACCGAGGCCCATTAAACAAAGGTCTTTAGTTAACTGACCTTCAGCTGTATCATATAATCCTTCAGTTTCAAAAGTGGCACAAATATTATAATTAATACCATTTTGAGCTGTTGAATAAAGATAAGCGTAACTACCAGCTGGTAAACTCAATTTGCCATTAACTAATTGATAAAATTGGTTAGTATCTTTGTTCCAACAAGTTTTAGCTTCATAACCAACACAGTCACCTAAAACATTAATTGGATCAATTGCTAAATTCAAACCAGATAATTTAGGCCAAAAAGTTTCTTGCCAACTAGGCCAAGTAGAAATAGTATTACCAGTTACATAAGTACCGCCAACTAATTCCGGGTAACGAGAATCTCTAACGCCAATGACTCTTAGAGCTTCCTTAATATCCCCCAATTGACCCAATCTTTTAGTATCACGAGTAACTTTAGATTTAGCGCTATCACAAAATAAATTAACTGGACAATCATCATCAATTAAACACTTCTTTTCGGTTTTTGGTAAACATTTTCCTTTATTACTACTGCTAAAGCTGGAATTATCCGTGGCAACACCAGTTGAACAAAGATAATCAACTGGACAATCATTATCTTTAGCACAAAATATTTTAGAAATAGAACACTGTCCTGTCGCTGATAAATTACTATTAAATTTCCAATGGGAAACTAACTGACCTAAAATATCGACTGTTTTAATATTAGGATCCTGATTATAGGAAATAAGATAAATGTTGGTATAAATTTTATTTTTATCATCAACATTAGCAGCATTAATAAAAACCGTACGACCATCGCGAACGGCTTCATAGCCATCAACTACTAATTTTTGAGGAGATCCTTTATATCCTTGTTGCTTATACCAAGTTTCAACACTGTAATGATTAGGGTTAGGCATTATACGCACAGCAATAGCGTCAGATGTTTCAGCTGCCTTAGCTTGAATAATTAAAAAAGAGGTAGCAATTGTTAAAACTGCCAAGCCGAAGCCCCATTTTCTGAAGGCTGAATTATTAACAAGCATAGTGTGTTAATTAAAATTATTTACTAATTGTAACCATTACTTCAGCTGACCCAACACTTTGATTATCTTTCTTATCAAGAGCAGTAACGGCAAAAAAATGATTGCCAGCTACATACTTAGTAGTATCAAGTATCATTGAAGTGGCCTTATCAGGCGTACTAAAAGATTCGCCGTAACGTCCAGCTGACAGACCGTGATACACCTTATAATAAAGAGTGTCATCAGTATTAGCGGCCCAAGTTACTTTCACAGTGGTATTACTAGTAGCGGAAGCTGTAATTCCTTGAGGAATAGCTGGAGCAGTTTTATCAGTTGGAGTAACTTCTTTTCCACCGAATAAAGGACTTTCTGTTTTTTTATCAGAAACGGAAGAAACTAAAAAACTATATTTTTGATCATCAACTAATTTATTTACTTTATAAGTACAAACATACTGACTCTTATCGGCTGACAGCTGGCAAGCAGTTTGAGGAGTAACGGCAATAATTAAAGTACTAGTATTACCATTGGTTGGTCCATAATAAATTTTATATGAACTAACCAAGGCAGCTGGTGAATACCAATTAATTTGAACCTGTCCTCCGGCGCCAGTATCCTTAACTTCAGTTACTTCACCAGATTGAGGAATAGCTGTGCGGAAAAAATATGATTCCTTAAGAACGCTCCACACACAAACACCGCTACCAGTTGGACCGCAAGCGGCTCCAGCCTGACTACAAACAGCTCCGCCATCACTACAGAAGAAATTAGTATTAGCTCCTAAAATTAACGCGGAATCATCAATGGCTGGTAAATCATCAGCTGTACCTGGTTCCCCAGCATCACGACAATAGTAAAATTTATAATTATGATTGATAACTGGTTTACCATCTTTATCAAAAGATAAATCAGCCCAAGGAGTCCATAAACCATTCTTTTCTACTGGCCAAGGGTTAGCACATAAGAAAACATACATTTCAGAGGCACCATTTATACCATTACCCTCTAAAGAAATATTACAACAATTATTAGAACAATTAGCGCCTACACAAGTACAAGGACTAGCTTTACAACCCTTGCCTGTCGAGAAATTATCCATAACCACCTTAGCGGTTATCTTAGTGCTGTTATCAGTTATTTTATCATTCGCAACAACCACCTTTTTATCAAGCGGCAACCCAGCTACATTAGCCCAAGAGGCTACAGTAGTATTTTCAATATTCCATTGCCAATCCCAGAAATAACTAGTAACTGGTTGTAGTATTTGACCATCAATACTATAAGCATGAGCAGCTAACAAACGATCACTATCACTCTGCTTATCAAAGGTACTAATTTGTTGATAGTCATTATCACTAGCATCATCAACCGAAGTCTTAACTAGGAAAGAAACTGGATTAACCTCTACTTTATTAACTACACATAAACCATTTTCACCATCTTTACTATCCATGGTCTTGAAGTTAAAAATGTAAGAACCAGGGAAACTAGTATTATTAAATTTAACGTCAACTTTAATTGAACTATTTGGACCAAAGCCAACAATAGGACTAGTTGTAGCATTAAAGCCAACTTTATCTTCACTCATAACACCAAAATTGCTATTTAAATCCTTATCACCTTTAACAACTACGAAATAATTATTATTAGCTGTCATTATTTTTTGCGGTCTAAGATAAACTTTGGTAGTGGTAGCACCGTTATAGAAAGATTGTTCAGCGGTAATAATACTTGGAGCTAAACAATATAATTTATCTTCGCGTGGCAAAGCGGCCATAGCACTATTTGATCCACTAAATAAATTCTGCCAACTATATTTTATTTGACGATAAACTCTAGCTAATAAACTAGTGTTCTTAGGAACAAAATTGTCATTCATTACTAACGTGCCCTCAGAACAAGTTCCCTTGCCATATTCTTTTTCCTCAATTAATAAAATATTGGAAGTCAAAGTATCAACACTCATAGTTTGATTGAAATCAATAACTATTTGGCTATTGCGACAAACTGATTCAGCATTATTAACAGGGGAAGTTTTAACTATTTGAGGACGAGCATGGCAGCAAGTGTCAAAACCGCAACCTTGACTATCTTTAACTCCGCATTGGGCATCATCCTTACAACCACAAAATAGTCCGCGAGTAGCACCGCCACAAACGCCTTGATCCGCTATACAGGTTAAAGCGCCATTAGTTTCACCTGGCTTGCAACAACAGAAGCCGCAATCAGCACCAGATGGCAGGCCACCAGATTGATTCATGCAACTATAGGGATTACCACAAACACTAATATCACATGTGCCTGGCTTATCAGAGGCACAAGAAGCTCCAGGTTGAACATCATTACAAGCATTGAAACAATTTTGAGCACCTAAATAAGCACCCGTGATAGAGCCTACTTTACAACTATTAGCATCGCCCTTTAGACAATCATATTTAGCACAATAATTAATGCTATTGTTAGTTATCTTATCCAAACCATTAACACATTTATTATTAGGGCCGTCAAAACAACAAGCATCATAAGATGAACACTTAGCTGAATCGGAACCAGCTAAATCACAGATGGTTTGAGGATTTTTAGCACAAGTAGTAGCACAAGTTGAAGTAGCTATAAATTGACCAGTAGTAGTGGCGGTATTATTACAAGTATTTTTTAAAGTGGCGTCACAATCATAATAAGCACATTTTCCACCAGGCAATATAGTACCGTCTCCTCCCTGACAAGTTTTCTTAGCAGAATCGAAACAACACTGAGCGGAGTGTTCTGAACAACCAGCCTCATCTAGAGCAGCGCAATCCACGCAAATGCCTCCAGCCTTAGAGATATCACAGAACTTACCGCTAGCAGTACTACAATTACAAGCTGCATCATGCTGAGCAGCAGTTGTTCCTACATCAGCACAACCAGAACAACTACCATAACCGGTGCCATCATTAGTTTGATCACTACCACAAGTACCAGCACATTTAAGAGGAGCACAACATTCTGTATCTTTACCAATTTCACAACAACAATCACAACTCTTATTACCAGTTTGTAAACAAGCGTATTGATTTAAATTATTGGGATTTTGACCACAGTAAGCAGAAGAAGCACAAATTTCAGTTGATTGACAGCTACCGATATCATCTCCACTGCCATCATCCTGACAAGAAAATTCACTAGGACAATTTTCACAAAGGGCTGTTGGATTAGCGCAAAAACCATCAGTAGTTTTTACCCAACCAGCTGGGCAAGTGGTCTTAACATTTAAATGTTTAACTAATTTACCGTTGTATTCCTTGCAACTTAATTGCCCCTTGAAATTTGTGGCTTTGCCATCTTTATCAACTAAAGAGTAATCAAAATCTTTAGCTAACTGACAAGAATTGGCCACACAAACATCTTTATCTTTATTATAAGTACAATTATTTTGATTGGTCTTACAATAATTTAAAGCACCACATTCAAAAGTTGTACCACAAGTACCAACTACTTCGATTTGAGGATTAAATGGTGAGCATTTACCAGGGGAATTTGGGCAGAATTGGCCAGTCTGACAAGAACCAAAATATTTAGCCATGCCACTACAACTATCAAAGGGGGTAGAAGTTGCACTATTATAACCTGTATTAAAGGCGGTTTCGTAAACTGAATTAGGTATATCAAAATAACAAGAAACTAAAGAAGCGGCACAAGTACCAGTTTTATAAGTATTACCTGGACAACAAACTGGACTAGAAGAAGAACATTCCTCATTCTTGGTACATTTACCAATACTAAAATTTAGTGCGTTTCCCCACTCTCCATTTTTGAGAACATAAACTGGACCAGTAATTGAATCCATTGGAACGACTGTTTCAATTTTATCAGCTGTATTATCTTTTAGTATTAAAGAAGATGTACTCTTATTGCTATTAAATACCACTGAAGCTTGAGTTCCGGCTGAACCAAAATATTCACCCCACAAATTAACCTTAGAGCCAACTTGTCCCAAGATAGGATCTATTTTACATAAACCAGTTTTAAGCGGCACAGTTGCATCATATTTAAAAGTGCTTGGGGAAAGTAAAGCAGAAGAAATCACTGCTTCCCCTAAATTAACTTTTAATTGAAATGGACCGGCGCTTAAACCAGCTGGGACCTTAACAATGATTTGATCATTACTCCAAACTGAATTAGTACAAACTTCTGGAAAATCGTAAACAGCCTCCTTATCCCCAAAATAAACTTGGCGGCTACCACGAGTGTTGCCGAAACCACCACCAAAAATAGTTACATATTGTCCAGCTTGACCAACAACTGGATCGAAAGAAGAAATGTATGGACCCTTTTCTGGATCCTGGTCTTTAATAAAAGCTAAAGTATTACTTTTTTGATTAACGCCAGATACCGCCCCTTCCACAAAAGTTGTTGTTTTACCAGGCATAATGCTTGGCGCTAGAGTTTGTCCAGTTAAGTTATCATTAACAAAGTTAGAATTAATACCTTTATAAGAAGTTGAATAATCGCCAAAATAAGCTTCACCACTTCTTAAATTAACCCCCTGATAAACCACTTTATCTCCTAATAAACCTCTGGTTGGACTAACGGAACAAAGACCAGGTCTAACAATATTATTCTTAATGAAATTAGCAATCTTAGGGCCAATCTCATCATTAGTTACGTCAACATTTCCAGCTGAACTATTTTCTCTAGATACTTGGAGCGGACCATTAGCGGCACCATTTGGAATAGCTATAATAATTTGGCGATCAGTCCAAGAGCTAACACAGTTTGCATTTAAAGTCTTAGGGTAGTTAGCTACTTGTGCTTGAGAACTATTAGCTCCTAAGAAAGTTACTTGACCAACTTCTGAAATTTTAGAAATTGAAAAATCATCAATATACAAATCAGTGCCAGCTCCGCCAGTAGCAGCATAAGAAGTAGAAATAATAAATTCTACTTTTTTCTGACCACTCTTATTAAGCCAGGTATCCATTTCCGGAGTGTATTGAATTGTGTAAGAGTAAAGTTTCCAATCGCTATAAGAGCCTGATGTAATAGGTGACATTTCAATAGCTGCGTAACATTTCTTTTGATAAGGAGCGTTAGCACAGCAAGTGTTAGATTGATCGGCACAAGCGCCGCCGTAACTAACATTACAAGGATCACTACTGCCTGGTGTAGGAGAAAGATTAGAACCATTCCAAGAATATTCTGACTTTAAGGCACCAGCACTACCATAACCTAAGCATTGATTATCACCAAAAGATAAGGATAAATTAGAAGCCGTCTTCCCTTTATAATAAAACTGTATGGAATAAGTTTTACCTACCTGTAAATTTAAAGGAGTAACATCATAATACAATTTAGCTGACATGCTTAAATTAGCATTAGGATAACAAAGGGTTTCACCTTCATTATAAACAGCTGGTAAAGTTTTTTTACATTCGTCTTTAGCTGAAAATGAACAAGTCTTATTAATGGCATTCCAAGTACAACCAGCGATAGTTGAACATTGATTCTGTCCACATTGGCCTGGCCAAACTAAATCTTTATCTTGATGAATTAATAAACTTTGTTTTTCAGAACGATAATCTGCAGCACTAACTACAGCTTTAGCGCCACTTTTAGTTTCTGCTCTCCAAGAAGTTGATAAACCGCCCGCTGTGGCATTATCAAAATTATTTTTTATAACCGGCTGATCAGCAGCATTTAAAGTAGAATTAAAATTATAACCATAGATGGTTAAGAAATTATTAGCGGCACCATTAGGAGTGGTAGTATTACAAGCAGCACCGGCTAAACAATCAGCGTCAACATTACAAGCTCTGTTCTCATCATTACTACAAAAACCACCAACAGGACTAATACCAGTAATAACAGGAGGGCCAGCACATAAACAGGAGTCGGTGTCACACTTTAAATAAGGGCCACATAAATTGTTATCGGCATTACATTGGCCACCAGGAGTAGCGTCGCAAGACTGACCGAGGCCCAGTTTTGGCTTACAAATACAATCGGTACTATCACATAAATAATCAGCACCACATAAATTATTATCGGCCTGACAAGCGCCAAGTACAGCATTACCATCACAAGAAACTGTGTCGTTTCCATAAGGATTACAAGTAGAACCTAAACATGGTCCCCATGAGCCACTATTACAAGTTTGCTCACCGCCACAACCGCAAGAAATTCTAGAACCATTAGTACAAGAGTCTCCACCAGAAACAGTTCCTCCTGTCGCACTAATAATTCTAGTAATAATGAAATAAGTAATTCCCCAAGCTGATAAAATAATTAATAGGCCAATAGCACCATTTTTTAATATATTTTTAGCAGTAGCAATTTTTTCTTCATTACCACCTGAAGTCATCCACAAAAAACCAGCCCACAAAATAAAACAAACGGCTATAAAACCTAAAAAGCCTAAAGCAAAATTAATAATAGACATGACTATTTCTAGCGGACTTCTTGAACCAAGATTAAGAGACCCATCAACAGTAGACAATCCAGGATCAACAGCTGCTAAAGATAGATGGGGAGCTAAAAAAGCTGCACCCGCTACTATCACTATAAATATTAAAAGCTTTTTAAATTTTGACATATTAAGAATAGACTTATCTCCAAAAAAATATTAAATAATTTTTATTGCAGTGGTAAACAATTACCATCCTTGTCTAAAGCACTAGTAGCAGAACCAAAACAACAAGAAGGATTCTTATCGTTAGCCGTACAAGCTGGGCCAGTACTTGGCTTAAAACAATTTTGATAAATATTTTTTACTCCAGATCCTACTTGAGATAAATAGGTTACTGATTCAAAAAAATCAGAATGACCAATTTTAACACTAGTGATATCTGGCTCACCATCTAAAACACCTACTTCTTTATTTTCAGTAGTTATCCAATAGCCTAAAGGTTTATTAACAGCATTTCTTAAATTAATTAATTTATGCTCTGTATTTACTGAACCGCTACTAGTAATAACACTACCAGTACGCAAACTGTTATTCATCATTAAATCATTAAAATCAATAACCACTGGATCCTTAGCAGTAATATTGGCAGCAAAGCTAGTCGGCTTAAGCAAAGAAATAGAAGGTGGGTCTAAGTTAACTTGATTACCAATATAAAATGAGAATTCAAAACCATCACGCTTAGTAGTGTCAGCATCGCCCTCTACAAAATAAGGGTAAACGCTGCTAACTGGACCATCAGCTCTATTATCACGATTACCATCTAAAGAATTAAAAGCTAAATCAACCGCACCGTTTAAATTCAAAGTATCAGCTAAAGGATAGTTAACATTCTTAGTAATATCACGACAAACTTTACCACTTGTCCAGTTAGAACATTCGGAGTATGGGGCAAGTGCTAAACAATTATCTTTAGTAGCACATTGTTTTAAGCTAGCTGCTTTAACCCTAACTGATAAATGACTGCTAGGTGGCAAGCAATACATAACTTCACCACAACTATTAACTCCACATTCTTTGTCAGAAGTAAACTCCACCGTATCATAATCACTACTTAAAGAATACTTGCCACTAATATAACTGCCCACGCAACGTCCGGCCTGACAGTTGTAAGATAAACAATCAGAATTATTAGCACAAACACCACTAGCAGCAATAGCTCCCGTATTAGCATTAACAACCTGAATGTAATTTTTTAATTCATCGGCTGTTCCCACTAAAACACTAGGATTCATAGCTTCGTTAAAGTTGATTTGAATTACTGAATTCATTGGTTTGTCTTTTTTACCTTTAATCTCATAACTAGAAACTCTATCTTTACCACCAGTAAAAGGTCTTAAAGTTAAAGATTGACTATTAGATGATAATGCTAAACTGTTGCCAGAAATACCAGCTAACTTAGCCTTAAGAGTTAAGGTGCCACCAGATCTACTAACTACAATATCTGAATGACTACTTAATGCTAATTCCATGTTCAGGGCTGCAACTGATAAATCACAAACAGCCGGCACAACTATGCCGTTACCGCTATCACTTTGCTTACTAACAAAAATATAAGACGTAGAACCCACTATTAAGTTATCAGCTGATTGGGATGGATTAATATTTACCTCCCAAGAGTTACCAGCGGCAAAATCACTATTTAACACTACTGAAAAATAACCAACAAAATTGGCTTTAGCATTAAGGATGTCAGCAGTACCTAATAGATTACTGCCACTATATAGACGTACTTTATCTTTAGCTGGAACAACGTCAAAAGTAAAATCTTTAATTGCCCCTGAATAACCAGAATCAACAGTTACATTAGCAGCCACCGAAGATCCCTGTGGTTTTACACTAACTAGTTGTGCTGGAGAATAAACTTTAGGACAACTGGTAACAGCTATCTGAGCCTGAGCAATGGTAGGAGCCACACTAATATTACTAACATCAACCTGATTATCTACTGGAGGAAATACTCCGCCAGGAAGTACTTGTGGTGCGTCTAAATCTAATTTATTACTAGTTTCAAACTTCCATTCAAAGAAATCAGCTGAACAGGTTTTAAATAAAGACTCGCCACCAACCTTTTTAATATTATTAGTAAGACGAACAGCGTATTCTACATTGCCATTTGAAGCTCCTAAATATTCTAACGGTCTAATGGACATGGTTCTTTCATCACTAGAAAAAGAAACAGCGGCATTAGCAAAATTGGTAGCCGGTACGTTACCAAGAGATGTTTTATAAATCTGAATATTAGCTGGATTAATTAAACTGCAATCACCCTGATCACAAGAACAAGGGGCTTTACTAGTCTTACTAACACAAACTGTATCTAACTGAATTTTTTCCTTAAAAGTAATTAAAATGGAAGTGTTTCTTGGAGCTTCTTTCTTGCCGTCCTGAGGATAGACTGATTCAATCACACAAGACCCCATAGCTCCCAAACTAAGATTATTAAAACTTCCAATTGTTGTAGAAGGTGATCCGGTAGAAACACTACCACCAGTTACATTAATTAATTTTTTAATAACAAACGTAACTAATCCCCAAGCCGATAGAATAATAAGTAATCCAATAGCGCCATTTTTCAACCAACGCTTAGCTTCAGCGATTTTATCTTCATTACCACCAGAAGTCATCCATAAAAAACCAGCATAAATAACAATGACAACGGCGATAAATCCTAAAAAGCTTAAAGCAATTTGGATTATCCTGATAACGATAGAAACTGGACTAGAATCACTCAGAGCTAAAGAGCTCTCAACATCACTAATACCAGTGTTAATTTCTCCGGCTGCAAAAACGGTTTTAACCAACAAAAGACTGACCAAAACTACCAAAAAAGGCAGACCGAATCTTCTTAAAAACGAGATTGAATTTTTCATCGATTTAATTATAATTATTGGCTAATTATGATATAATAATTATAACAGAAAAAATAAAAAATAAAAAGAAATGACAATTGATAGAATTTACAAAAAATTCAAAGAAAACCACCCAAAAGTAGATGCTGAAATTTTATGGCTAGCATATGATTTTGCCAATACTGCTCATGAAGGGCAATTACGAAAAAATGGTGAACCATATATTAATCATCCGTTACATACCGCCTATTTATTAACTGAGATGAAGGCTGATTTAGCGACGGTTACTGCTGGATTACTG
>JBAQCS010000055.1:0-5777 GCA_049294415.1 Patescibacteria group bacterium | reverse complement strand
TATTATCTTAATCACTTTTTATCTATCTTTGGCTTACAATTCTTAGCTGTTTTTGCTATTACTATGTTTGCTAGTTTACTAGCTGCTAGAAAGTACGCTAAGATTTAATAGTGTTTGACTTGTTATTAAAAATGCCATATTATAAAGGCAGTTTTCTAAACTGCTTTACATTCGGGGATCGTCTAATGGTAGGACAGCGGCCTTTGAAGCCGTCGATCTAGGTTCGAATCCTGGTCCCCGAGCAATTGACAAAATAGCACATTTGGTGCTATTTTTGTTTTATAAAATAGTATATTAACAATCTAAAAATATATAAAATGGGAGAGAATATTTCTGAAAAATTAAGTAAACATAAAAAGCTCATGATTGATAATGGCATGACTGAAGAACAGGCTGAAAGAGTTATTACTTCATTTCAGGCAAACGCAACAAATGCCCCTACTGATTATTCAATTCCTCAATGTCGCAATATGGAATATAACGACCCTGTTTTAGATTGGATTAATCAATATGCTTTATCTCAAACAACGATAAATAGGCAGTATACAGTTTTCACGTCTAAGGAAAACCTGAAAAAAATAATTGAATTAGGATTAGACAAAAAATGTTATGTTCGTGATTACTCTGGTTATCTTCTTGAAGATGGTTCAATTTTTTTCATTAGTATCTATTTTGGCGATTTTAAAGCCATTAATGATAATGGATATAAAATTATTTTCTCATTTTCCCGACAAAGACCAGACATATGTATTAACGGACAGGTGCCAATTGGTTCGTATTTTGCTGATATCGATGCAATTAAACTAAACAATTTTTTAAAAGAAAAAGGCTTAATTACTGAGAATTTTGATTTTGAGTTTGAAATTAAAAAAACATGGGAAGAAGCATTAATTATTTTTAGAAGTCTATTTGACTAATTGGTTTGGACATAGTTTTTTAAGAGTCGCTTGAATTAAACAAGCGACTTTTTTATTACAAAAAAGTTCCAATCTTATCCCTATCCCCGAGCAAATACATGTTTCGTGCGTCGTGACCGACACACGTCAAAAGGAAATATTTTGAGCAAAAGACACTTCTAAAAGAGGTGTTTTTTGTATTTGATTTTCTGTTAATCTTAAGATAATATTAGGATATAAAATACTAAAAATAGTTATGATTTGGACGAATAAAGAATTGAAGGAAAAAGTAACATTTGAAAAAATAGTGGCCATGTGGTTAAAAGACGAATGGCATTATCCTTTTTATGATGGGAGAAGACAACTAATACCGGAAAAGATTATTAATAATCCAGACATATCTAGTCTAGAAGAAAATAAGATTAGGTTAGAATTGCTTATCGCTAATCGTGGTGGTATCATCGATAAGTTGCCTAAAAATATAGAGTGGCATATTACGGATTTTAGAAAAGAAGATATTGATCGCATTTTTCTTATTCCGATGAGAAATGGTTGGGTTTCTAAAATGACAAAAGGTTCATGCAAATTAATAGATAGTTTGAACGAAGAAAATTGGAATATGGAAAGCAAGGAGCATATTGATCGTATAAAAGAAATGGAATTATCGATTGATGCCGGAAAAATTAATGATAAATTAGTTTTTATAGCATCGGGAATTAGCTCGCCTCTCACCTGTATAGAGGGCAACCACAGATTAATAGCTCTAACACTCAAGGCATTAAAAGAGAAGAATATGGATATAATACTTGAAGAAGTATATTTGGGAATTTCTCCTTCAATGAAAGATTGCCTCTTAAATGCTGAAAAATATTTTTTTTAAAATAATTTTTGCCCGACCGAATCCTGTTATTTTACCCCAAGAAATATTCTTTAAAACCCCTTAGAAGTCTCTAGTTGATTGGTACTGGGCCGACACGGGGAGCAATAAAAAACAGACTTTTGTAGTCTGTTTTTTTATTGTTTAAATTAAAGTTTTATTTTTCAAGAAAATCTATATAATTATAAACAATAACAAAACTAGCCAAAAGACCTGTATTTTTCTTTGATTTTTTCTGGCGTCATAGCTAAATTTTGGCGTAAATTAAAGCTAATGATGATTTTGCTAACTTTTGCTATTTTGAGATGTCTGTGGTATTTTAAAAATAAAGAAAAATATGAATAATAATATTTTTGAACTCGTTAAAGAAATTATTGATGCAGAAGATAATCTGTCAAAAACAATATCAAAAGGAGCGTTAAAACTAGATGATAATCAAATAGAAACAGTTTCTTTTGTCTTTTGGCTCTGTTATATGGCAGAAAAAGACCTCGATTCAATTCTGAAGGAGTCGTGGAATTCAACAAAAACACTTTATAACAATGGAGATAACATACAAATAGTCAAATTTATTAAAGATGTGTTTAAAATAAAGACAAACAAAATAGATGTTGAAGATAAAGATTACACACCAAACAATACAACATTTGGAGATAGAATATTTATTTTAGAGCAATTATTTGGAAAAATAGAACACGTTAATTTATTGTGGAAATTAAAAAAATTAAGAGATGATGTTGGTCATGGCAGAATAGAAGATTTAAAATTTAATGAAAAAAGCTTATTATTGAAAGAAGTTAGGAGCGATTTGTTGATGTATTATTTTACATTAAACACTTCAGAAATGAATTTATCTAAATCTAAAATTTGGTCCTCATTAAGTAATGAAGAAAAAGAAGAAATAAAAAATATTAATTTATAAAAAATATGAAGGAATTTGGCGGGATAGGAAAAATCACACCATTGCAACTTTTAAATGAAGGAAGGACATGGCTAGCAATATGGAATAATGCCTCTAAAGAAGCTGAGACTCTTTTGCCTGCAACGTACTGTCTTTTTACTGCGTTTGAATTCCATATGAAAGCATACCTTATCTTTAAAAATAGTGAGTATGCAGATATTGAAAAGCTTAAAGGATGCGGACACAGATTCGGAACTATATATGAAAAGATTATTTTTTCAGAAAAAAACAGCTTGACTGATGAGATTAATATACGAATTGAGGAATATGAATTAAAAGATATTAAATTGGATAAATTAAAATATCCAGAAAATGGAGTAGTATGGTCTTTGAATTGTGGACTAGAAAAAGGGGAACATGCTCTCGATAATATTTTTAAAGAGATAGATAGCGAAATAACAAGTAACTTTGACCAATGGCTCATTACTACATATCCAAAACAAACCGAAATTAGTGTGATGATTCAATCAGGTTATGAAGGAGATCCAGAAAATATTGACCCAGAAATATTATCAAATACCTGTTCAGAATGCTTACCACGCAATCTAGTAATTTCTGAAAATTATAATTATTACTGGAAAGAAGAGCAAATTCCTCCTAGAATCTGTTTATCCTGTAAAAATTCATTTAATCCTAATGGCATGCGTCCATCTCTTTAGGTATTCACATTCATAGATATCGACCTATTTTTCTAAAGACGTCAAAATGCTAAAACTTAAAATAATGAAAATCCTCAAGAAGTCTCACTATGAGTTATTCGAGACTTAGCAGATTTACAAAAAAGTTCCAATCTTGCCCCAGTCTCCGAGCAATTGACAAAATAGCACCTTTGGTGCTATTTTTGTTTTACAAATAAGTAATATTAACAACTAAAAATACAGGAGAAAAAAACTATGGAAAAAATTGATGAATTAGAAACTGTAAATTTTCACCGTTTACACATGCTTATGTCCCCTAAAATAGAGGATATGCCGACATTGGAAGACGCCGATGAACATAAATTACCAGCAATAAATCGCCTGTTAATTAAAATGTTTGAGTTTAATCGTGAAATGAGTTCCGTGGGATTGTCTTTACAAGAAAACAAAGATGATCGTTATCATCGAAAACAACTATACGAATTAACAGACAAACGATTTGAAGGAATGGGTGATTTGAAAATATCCATTGAATCTAAATGGTTTGATCCTAAATACGGGATTGCTCTGCATGGTGGATTTAAATTCTATCTCTACATTGAACAGAGAATTCATCCGGAAATTTCTGATTGGCTAAGAATTAATATTCTTCATCTTAACACTACCCCGATGTCATTTGTATCCGCTAGGGAATACGATAGATATTTAACCTCACCCTTCTATTGTGGTAAGAAATTTTTCGATGGTATTGGAATAGGTCCAAAAGAACGAAATTTTGGGACTATAAACGAAGGGTTAACTTTTAAAATTAAGACTTTTAATCAATGTGTTGATGACGCTTGCTTAGCTATGCAGGCATTAATTACCTCTAAAAAGAGTCTAATTGTTATTCCTTAAAAAACAAAATTTTAAATAGGGGGCGAAATTAATCGCCCCTTTTTTATTTATCCAAAACCGTTCCAACTATATCTCGGTCTCCGAGCATATTGACAAAAAGTATACCTTATGGTATACTTTTTTGTTGTATAGAACTTTAACAAGATTGGTTTTGTTAATATTTTATGAGTTATCTGAGCTTCTTAAGTATAAGAATTTGAGATAACTCATATATTATTAATTAAAAACCTTCAGTAAGATGAAAACCATGTCTGTTATTATTTTCGCCGTTGTTTGTTTTTTTGTAGTTAGTTGTAAAGTAAACCCTTCGGAGGTCACCGATGAGTATGCAAAAGAATTCGTAAAAAAGGTAAAATATGTTCAGGATGAAAAAACTGGTTTATGTTACGCCATTGTGGCCACCAGAGTAACTGGTAGCACCGATCAAAATGGCATAAGCTGGACCTGGGTGCCCTGTGATTCTGTTAAAAAGTATCTTGTTAAATAAACAGTCGCCCTCAAAGAAATTTGAAATGTAGGTTGTAAAAAACCAAAAAGCCGCTACCTAAAAAGGAGTGGCTTTTTTATTGGATAAAAGGTTTAAATTAGCTCCTGACTTCCTCTAATCGCTTATTAACATTTATTTTTTTAGGAGTCACTATTATTAAAATAATAGCGGTGATAATAGCGGCAATTCCTAGTAATGAAAAAGCACCGCGGTTGCCAACATAGTCAGCTATATAACCAGCTGTTATGGGTCCTAAGACATATCCTAAGTTGGTAAAGAAGTCCTCTAGTCCAGTAATTTCTTTTTCATAATGAGGTGTTTCACTTATATAATCAGCATAAGCTCCGTTAATCGAGGGCCAAGACATGGAGATAAAAAATGAAGCTGCGAAGATATTAAGTATTAATAAGATTCCATTGTTGATAAAGTAGGTCATTGATAAAAAGATAGCACCAATAAAAAGAGCCACGAAAGCAGTTCTTTTTTTACCATATTTTTTAGCTAGTGATCCTATTAGCCAGCCAACTAATAATGATGGCAATGAATAAGCGGTCATAAAGAAACCAGAGAAACTTTTTAATTCAGTTAGACTTTCAGCAAAAATTGGTCCAATTGTCCAGAAAAAAGCATCAATAAAATTTAACATCATCGTGAGAATTAAAACAGGAAATAATATTTTTCCTATATCTTCCCAATTGAGCAATAATCCTCTCCAGGTCTTTTTACGTTCATGGTATTTAGTTTCCGGCTCTGGTAAATGCTTATCTTTGATGGAATATAATATTATAAAAAATAGGACTGAGATGGTTAAAAATATCCAAGCTAATATAAGTGGTTTATAATTAAAGGCATCGGCTATTAGCAAGCCAACTAATATTGGTGCTATTAAAAAACCAATGGATTGAAATATTTGGATAACACCAAAACTACTAACATGCTCTGATTTAGAAGTATGTCGGCCAACAAAATCGAAATTTCCTATATTTCTTAAATCAAAATAAACACCCCAGGTGGCCATGGC
>JBAQCS010000054.1:0-15664 GCA_049294415.1 Patescibacteria group bacterium | reverse complement strand
GACATCTACTTTTAAAATTCCACCAATGCGGAGCATCTCCAGAAATGATTCTTCAGTGGGAACGGTTGGCAAGATTGACAGCATGGAGCCGAAAGTATTTTTTTCTGCCGGCACAACTTCTTCAACTGCCTTTTCTGGTCTCAGTTTGGCCAGGTGCATATTCAATTTGCCAGATGGAATTTTTAATTCCTTTAAGGCTTCTTTGATATCAACATCCGGCACAGCACTGGCATCACTCAAAATAACGATAGCTTCATCACCCGGCTCGCCAACTAATGGCTCCAGTAATACAGTAACTTCTTCAATTGTTTTTCCGACCGCCGCGGCAAAAGTACCAACGCGGTCCGTCCATGATTGTGGATACGGTGTTTCCATTTCGCGAAATTTATTGGTTAATATTATTGTTAAAAAACTCTAAAATAATTTAAAATTATTCATATCTTTATACCTTATATTATATCTTCTGTCAAGGGCTTTTTAGGGTAAAGAAAAAGGCGACGCTTTAGTAGCATCGCCTTGTTTTATAAGCAGATTTTGTCCGCTTCGGTTGGGCCAAAAGAAATCATTTTTAGTGGCACCTTTAAATTTTCAAATAAAAATTTAGCAGTGAACTGAATAAGCTCTTTTTGGCTTTTTCCAGATAAATCATAAGAATCTACATTGGGACGACAGTTAAATAATTGTTCAGTTAACTGTTTTTGTCTTATGAGTTGATCGGAGCAGGAGAGGTGTTTGATCTTTATATTACCAGTTTCAGAAAAGAAATTGGTATCACCGGTATTTTGATAACTAGAACAAACTTGCCATTGTCCAATTGTTTGAATTTGGTCAAACCAGGTTAGAGCTAAGCCATCAAAAGCTGAGGTACCACCACAAGCTTCTAGTGCATATTTCATAGCCACTAAATCTAGCGGACCAATGCGCACATCGCCTTGCCAGCGATTATTCATTTTGCTGCTACCGGGTAACATTTTTTCCAACCACTCTTTTGATTCAGTTACCATCGGACCAGCACCATGACGAATTTGATAAGCACGATGAACTGCTAATTTAATAACTTGTCCGTCATAATCACATTCGTTAAGTAGGTCCCAAGTAAATTCTGGTAAGGTTCGAAGGCGACTGGTGTGCGGTGAGAAGCCGTAATAATAATCGGTTAAAGCACCATGAGAACTTTCAACTACTACCGTGCCATCTTGTTGTAAAATAGTTCGTAAATAGTTTCTATCTACAATTTTTACTAAAGAAGCTAGCTTCTGGTAGGTTTGTACAATATGGTCGATAAGTTCTTCGTCGTTAAGCATGGTTAACAATTTTTGAGCATGTTCCTGATCTGCTAAATAAAATTCTGGTAGGCGATTAATTATTTCCTCTAAGTCTTGTAACTTTTGATTTTTAACGGCTACCAATTTTTCTTTAAGCAGTGGGCTCGTAAAATCTTTAGCTCTAATAGCTAATTCTGGATAAATTTCCGAATCATTTTTAGCTTCACCGGCCCCCATACCAATTGTACCTTTTGGTTTATCTTTACGATCCAGTTCACGTAACTGTGAAGCGATGTAATGAAAGGGGGTGATACATAGAGCCTGCTCATCGATAGTTAAATCATTAAAGATGTCGACTAAGCAAAAATCTTGTTGCAAAGCACGTCCTTCTTCAATTAGATTGAATGGCTCAATAATCATTAATTCGGTAATGTGAGTTTTAGCTCCTCTAAAAGTGCCACAACCAAATTGTTTAAAGTTAAAACTTTGACCAGCTGAAGTCCTGACACCATGACTGCCTTGAGCACCACCGACTTTTAAGACAGTGTGAGCTCTAGTTAAGTGACAGACTTTATCAATCACTCCGCCTTTGCCGCCATCCCCTGGTCCTAAATCGGTAAACGTATAAACTTTCATGATCTTAGTTTTAAATTAAAGGGGTAAGCTGTTTTACTTACCCCTTCGCATTATTTTTTGTTTGTTTTACTTCCACATGTCACCTTCAACTTCTTCAACTTCACCAGCCTTTTTTATGGGCCATAAATCACTTTTGTTAGCGAAGATATCGCCACGTTTTGGTAATTTATCGAAATTTTCGAGCATCATTTGAGCACCAATCGGAATTCCAGCTACATGTCTTTTAATTTCGGCTGCAGTTTGTTTGTCCAAACCAGCTTCTTCAATTAAAAAACTTTCGACTGTACTTAATTCCAAGGTGCCTTCGGTAAGACCAATGATAACCGCTTTATATTCTGGCAACAGATTTAAGTCGTTGATAGTAACCACTCTTTCTGATCCAAAAATATTTCGCCAATAGTTAGCACTCGAACCATTAACTGACAACACGAAAGCGTGGGTTGTTTTGAGCAAATCAGTTACGATTTCTTTTATGTTCGGTAAGTTGCGAGGATTAATGTCGTAGCCATTTTCTTTAGCTTTTTCAAAAACCTCTTCGCCAAATACCCGTTTCAAATTATGAACATCAACATAGTCTCTGGCTGGTGCATCCGTAATGGTAAAGTCGTAACTTTTTAACCCGAGCAATTTAATAGTCGCATAGGTTAAGTAGGCTGCGCCAAAAAGTCCATATTGCGGATCTTCCGTTGAATCGCCACCCCACTTCTCTGGCACCATGTAGGACATCTGTTCAGCAATCCTGACATCAACTTCAGCTTGAGATCGACACAAGATGTATTGGTCAACCTGGTCAGCAAAAATTGCGGTAATAAATTGCGGATCATAGTTTTGTAATACGGCTTTAGGACTTTCGGCTGTTAGCTTATAGCTGCGAGGTAAAACCTTCATAGCTATTTCTACGTTGTCGCCCATTGATCCGGTTGTATCCAGTCTGGTTTCTTCCAACATAGCGGTTCCTCTTAATAAATAAAAAGTACCATCAGCATTGGGTTCTAACCAACTCTTGGAAACTCTGATAACCCCGTTTCCTTTGGGGTCCACTAAGGGGTGAAGACCTTTGCCTTCTTTGTGGCGTTGTTCTCCGGCATGAGTAGCCGACCGACCACCTGATGTTGTTGCTTTGTGAGCCTTTTCAAAGACTTCGTGACTTCCAGGATTGTCTCCCATTTTTTTGTCCTCCTTTTAAATTGTGTAGGTTGTAAACTTATAGAACTCTCTCGGCCAAGCCGATAATACAATTTGGTAAAATTGTTTGTGAGCTTGAACCACGTCTTTTATTCGACCAGAACTTAGTTCTGATAAATACTCTTCGTAGGCATTACCTTCTAACTGTTTGTCTTCTGGTAGCTTGCCAGTCAAATTATTACCACCTAATAGTTTAATTACTTCTTTAGTGGCTTTAATAATATCGCTAACTACAAAGTCGTTTGATATTTCTTCTGAGCCAAGAGAAGCCTCGCTCCAGTCGAAAATCGTAACATAATGTTGATCCCGATTGATTAGTACATTATCACCGGTTATATTATTAATCAGCACACTTTGGTTTTTAGCAAAAGCGATGAGAGTTAATAATTTTCCCAGTATCCAGGCACTAGTACGCGGATCAATTCGAACACCTTCCCGTGAGGTTAAATGTCCGATAGGGGTAAGGTCACTTAGCTTTTTAGCAATATGCTTAAAGCTTACAATACTGATGCGACTGTTTTTTTGTTCCGGGGAAGTGAAACTTTCAATTAACTTTGGAAAGAAAAAATGATAATTTAATTTTTTGTCATCTTTTTTCACCTTAGTATATTCAGTTTCTAATTCCGCAGCCTCTTTAGTTAAGAGTTGTAGCAAAAAAGCTTCTCGGTCTAACAGTCCGTTCCAGGCAGCTTTGCGGGCAATCTTTAAAATACAAACCTCATTGTCACCGTGGGTGCACTGATAAAGTTTATATCTCTCATCAAACCCTAGCTCGGAACCTATAACATAAACATTTCCAGATGGTCCTCTGATTTCCATAATATTTCCTCCTTTATTTTTAGTTTTTAATGTTCAAATATCATATCTTTTTATCAAAAAATAGCCTTTGTGTCAATAGCTTGAGGGGGAGGCCTATCTCCCCCGTTATTTTTAGGATAACGGTTGCCATGTTATAATTAAATTACTAATAATACACTTAGAAATAACTTTATCAAAATATATGAAAACATTAATCGCTTATTATTCTAGAACTGGTAACACTGCCCGTGTTGCTAAAGATTTAGCCACTCAACTTGGTGCTGACTCAGAAGAGATAATTGATCAGAAAAATCGTAGTGGTATTTGGGGTTGGCTTATTGCTGGTCGTGATGGTATGAAAAAAAGACTGACAGAAATTTCTAATCCAGTTCATAATCCTGCTGATTATGATTTAGTGATTCTTGGTTCTCCGGTTTGGGGTTGGGATATGGTTCCAGCCGTTAGAACCTATCTGGATAAGGGAAAGGGGAATTTTAAGGAGATGGCACTTTTTGTGACTTCAGGTAATACCGATGTGGCTAAAATTATTTCTTCTTTTGAAGAGGTTATTGGTAAAAAGATGAAAGCTTCGGCTGGTTTTAATACTGTTGAATTAAAGAGTGAGACTAGCTATCGTGAAAAATTGGCCGCCTTTGTGCAGTCTCTAAGATAATATTATTTTGTATGTCTAAAATTATAATTGCTTCTGGTCCGGTTATTGTGGAGGATGGTAAGGTTTTACTTAATAAACACGGAGAAGATAATTTCTGGAAATTTTGTGGCGGACGAGTCGAGGAAGATGATGTTAATTTAAAAATAACAGCGCAAAGAGAAGTAAAAGAAGAAATGGGGATTGATATAGAAATATTAGATGAAGCTCCTTATTTCTTTTATACTGAGAAAGAAAAAGATGGGGTAGTAGTCAGCGTTATTTTAGTTCATTTTTTAGCTCGTTATTTTGGGGAGATTCTGCCAGGAGAAGATATTAGAGAGTGGAAATGGATAAAGATTAGCGACCTGGATAAAGAAGATTTAGCTCCTAATATTAAGCCTACTTTAAAACACTTTGGTCTATAAAATAAAAAAACTATCCACATCAGGATAGTTTTTTAATTGGTAATTTGATTATTTACGTCGCCCCCTTTTTAATTTATATAACGTCTTTGATTTGTGTGTGATAACTAAAATAGTTAAAACAGCAATGTAGGCGGAAACAACAGAGTTCGGTAATTTGTAAGTGACGCCACTCAAGAAGTCTAGTAGAAATAAAATAAAAATTAAAGCTGACCAAATAATTACAAAAATTTCTCCAGGATGATTTTCCTCGTGTTTATCATACCAGCGCTCAAACTCTTTATTACTTACATAAATGGCTAGCACACTAATATAAATAGTGGCCATAGCATTTAACACTTCTTCATAGGCATTGCCTTTTAAAAAATCGGTGATAATAGCAACAAAGAAAACGATAGACCAGACATTAATTAGTTTTCTCCAAAACTTAAAATCATTTTTTAGAAAATCTTTTTTCATATTAAAGTCCTAGTAGTTTTAAAATCGGAGCAGCTAGGGGGTCAGCTTTAACACCGTAAACCATGACACCTCCTAGTAAACCAGTCATAGCAATAGCTAGTGCCCCAACAATAGATAACAAAATAAATAGCCATTTACCAGTTATTTTTTTTAAAAATAAAAAAAGTGGCTTAATGGTTTTTAGATAATTGGTTTCTAACCATTCAGGTTTAATAAAAATAATCAGTTCAGCAATTAATAATATAAAATAAATATTAACCGAAAGGCCAGCAAAGGTTTCATGCATTTCCACTAATTGATAATTTGGCCTATTTAAATCTTTGGCTACCTCACCTGTAACATTAGCTATCCAGGCGCCAAGCAAACCACAAGTTAAGATAACCATCCTGGGAATCTGCCATTCTACGGTTGGTAATTTTTTAGACCAAGGCACTAGACGTAATAACGAATACAACAAGAAGAAGGCGATTGGAAAATGGACAAAAATTGGATGTAAATCGTAAGTCATATATTTATTTTATAATATAAGCTTAACACAGATTAATTTTTCAAACAAAAAAGCCTCTTATAGTATTAAGAGGCTTCTTCTATTTTTATAATTTAAGCATGGCCTAAAGTTTTATCTCCTTCCTGCCATTCCAATGGGCATAAATCGCCACTTTGCAAAGCTTGAAGAACACGTATGGTTTCAGTGACTGATCTTCCGACCGAGCCGCTGGACACGACAATATATTTAATAAGACCTTCCGGACTAATAATAAATAAACCTCTATCAGCTGAACCATTTGTTTCATTAAGAACTCCGTAAGCTTTAGCTAAAGCTTGGGTTGTGTCAGCTAAGACTGGATATTTTACCTCCGGTAAATCACTCTCAAACCAATTTTTGTGTGACCATTCTGAATCAGTTGAAGCAGCAATAATTTCACAATTTAAATTTTTAAATTCAGTTTCATGTTTAGCGAATCCGCGCAGTTCCGTCGGGCAGACGAAAGTAAAATCGCGAGGATAAAAGAAGAGCACTAGCCATTTGCCAGAATAATCTGACAGGCTGAGGTCTTTAAATTCACCTTGATGATATGATTTTAATTTTGAAAAATCAGGTGCTTGGGAATTAATATTCAACATATTGTAATATTTATAAATAATAGATAACAACCGTCTTCTTAACTTTTTTGCCCATTATTTTTTTAGGTAAATTCCACTTACTGTTAATCTCTAAGTCATAGACTTGGCCAGTTGCCGTATCAACGGCGTGGCTGTGAGTGTCTAACTTGGCATCATAGCGACTTGGAGCACTAGGTAAGGTGATTTCGGTTACTAAACCTAAATCTTGGAATTGAATTAAATTTTTATAGACAGTAGCTAGAGAAATATTTTCAAAATTTTTTTTAACTTGTTCGTAAATTTCTGGAGCCTGAGGATGAGAACAAGAGGAAGCAATGATACGGAAGATTTCTAGCTTTTGAGGGGTAAGAGGTAATCCCTTACTTTTAACTGTTTGCCGAAAATAATCTAAACGCTTATTAATATCTTGTTGGCTGATTGTCATGAGATTATATATGATAATTAATATCAATTGATAACTATTATCAATTATATAGTATAAACAAAAAGATGTCAAGCCTTTGTCTTTATCGCGTATCTAGGGTAAAATATAAGGAGATTTGTAATAACTAACTAATTAATAACTATATGGAAGATGCTAATAAATTCACGGTTCTTTTTAATAGCATGAATGAAGGGGTAGCTTTGCATCGTTATGTGCGTAATGATAAAAATGAAATCATCAATTATGTAATTGAAGATGTTAATTTAGCTTTTGAAAATATTCTTAAAATGAAGAAAACAGAAATAGCTGGTAAATTAGCTACGGATGTTTATGGTGTTAGTGAAGCCCCTTATTTAAAAGAGTATTCTAATTTAAAGGGCGGTAAACCAGCTCAATTTGATGTATTTTTTGCTCCGCTTCAAAAATATTTTTATATTTCCGTTTCACCGTGGGGTGAAGATGGTTTTGCTACAATCTTCTTTGATATTACTGATCGTAGAAAAATAGAGTTAGAATTACAAGAGCGAAATGATAACTTGGAAAAAATGAATAGATTAATGGTTGATAGAGAACTTAAAATGGTGGAACTTAAAAATGAAATAAAAGATTTGGATAACAAAAAATAACCCCTTAGGGTTATTTTTTTTGACTAGGTTTTAGATTGAGCTCCGGTGGAACTCCCTGATTATTTTGACGACGATTCCTCTGACCTCTACTTCCTTGCGGAAAATAGGTGAGAATGTTGGGTTAGCGGGTTGCAACCTTATTTGATCCTTCTCCCGATAGAATCTCTTCAAAGTTGCTTCATTGTCATCAATGACCGCCACTACCGTATCGCCATTGTCAGCATAATTTTGTTTTTTGATGATAGCGTAATCGCCATCAAAAATACCATCACCAATCATCGAATTTCCGTGGACTTTTAGAGCGTAAAGCTCACCATCCTGGAAACGCCTGTCTTTAGCAATTTCTACTACCTCGTCTGGTATTTCAATTGCTTCGATTGGTTTACCGGCTGTAATAATTCCCACTAGTGGTACTGACATCATATCAGCCATTCTTTTTCCCACTACCTCTAAACTTCTAGAGACGCTTTTAGTTCTTTTTAGAACGCCTTTAGCAATTAGAGTCTTCAAGTGTTCGTGGACCGTGGAAACGGCTGAAACCTGGAAGTGGTCGCGAATCTCTGGTAGAGAAGGGGCATAACCATTTTCCTCGATGTAGCCAGAAACATAGTCCAAGACTTCTTTCTGCTTTTTTGTTAGGGTTGGCATATTGTTAATGTTTATTACTATTACATTATACCGAAACAAAACCGAATGCGCAAGCCCCCTCGTAAATAAGATGAAATATTATCTAAAATACCTATAAATATTGAATAAAAACCGTATTAAAGAAATAGTCATTTTTACAAAATTATTAGTCTTAAAATATTTTTGTTATAAAATATTAATTTTTACCATTGACATATTTACTATAAAAGAGTATTCTTGATAAAGAGTAAATTAACAATAATAAATCAAAAAATAAAAATTGGAGGCACAAAATGGAGGTACAAGTTAGAGAGGAAATGAAAGCTATTGCACCAAGAAAAAGTAAATTGGAAATAGTTTTTGAAAAAGAAATTGTTATTGATTATGATCAGCCACTATTACCCGTTGCTCCGCCGCGCTACATTAAGAATGTCAGTGATGATATTTTAAAAGCTAAGGTGAAAGAAAAAAGAACTGGTAAATGGTTAGTAAATTTGGGGTTGGTTTTTGCGGGAAAGCACATTGATCATCGTGTGGCTCGCAGTGTCATTGGTGAAGAAGGTCTTAATTTGGCTGGCGTACATGAAACAATGGCATTGTTGCCAATCATTCCCGATTTTCCTGATGAAAAATTTAGGTTTACAGCTCTTCGCGACGAAATGATTGATCGTGGCGTTGAATTTGTCTTAACAGTACACGGTACTAAAAAAGCGGCTCATGCTGTGATGGATTTCCGTGATTTCCTGATAGATAAAAACCGTCTGTTTGTTGTTGAGATGAGCGAACCAAAGAAATTAGATTAAAAAACATCCTCGTTTTCAAGGAAAGAACCTTGAAGACGAGGTTTTTTCTTATGTGGAAATAAAAGGTTGATTAGCTGATAATCTTATGCTAATCTATATTCGACCAGGAGAGGTGCCAGAGCGGTCGAATGGAACAGTCTTGAAAACTGTCGTGCCTGAAAGGGTACCGAGGGTTCGAATCCCTCCCTCTCCGCCATTTTTAGAGAAACGAGTTAATAGCTCGTTTTTTTTGTATCTATAGCGAAAAAATTGATGTTTTTTGTGAGTAAATTTGCCTCAAAATTCTCTTCAAAATTAGGGGTTGTGACGTTTTTGTGACGGGGAGATTTTTGAAGTGTCATAATAGCGTCTCTTAAAAGGTGAGGAGCTAAGTGAACGTAACGCATAGTTGTTCGGATTTCTGAATGGCCCATGAGATCTTTAATCGCTATGATGTTAATACTATTAGCGGCTAAGCGAGAAGCAAAAGTATGCCTTAACGTATGCCAGCCAATATGTCTTAAATTAGCCTTTTCACAAATCCAACCAAGATTACGACGACAAGCTTCCGGACTAGGGTAATTATTATTTTCAGGATCAATGAAGATGAAACCCGTATCTTGTTGTAATGATTCTAATAACTCGCATAGCTCGTCCACTAAGGGAATATATCTAATACGATTACTTTTAGTGCTACTCAATATACCAGCTGAGAAAGAATTTTTTACAGTTAGAACTTTATCTTTTAAATTTACGTCTTCCCAAGATAGAGCTAATAACTCGCCGATTCTTACACCGGTATAAAGTGCAGTTAGAATCATATCATGCCATTTTCCCGTAGCCGTGCTTAATAATTGTTCGGATTCTTCTTGCGTGAGATGATCGAATTTATTAGGTTGAGATTTTAGCATTTTAATTCTAGGCACTGTTTTGGTAATTTCCCAATCCAAAGCTGTTCTTAAGCATTTAGCTAATACGCTTAAGTGATTGTTAATGCTTTTAGGATTATAACATTTCTTAAGCTTGTAGGTTTTATATTCTTCAATGCTTAAGCTTCTAATATCAGTTAATTGATATTTACCAAAATAGGGAACTAGATGAGAGCTAAGAGTATATCGCTTCCTTTTTATCTCTGATGGTTTGTTATTAGTTTTGACGTAAAGTTCAAACCACTTCTCTGAAAATTCTTTAAAGGAGCATGTATGATCTATAGCATTACCCATAATCGATATATTCTCCCCATTAGCCAGTTTTTGGCGTGCTAGAGCTTCGTGAGCTTTGCATCCGGCTAAACTGTTCTCAGGACTAGGAAAGCGGTATCTCAGGCCATTATAGCTAAAATCAACCCACCACCGACCGCCTCTTTTTCTATTACTCATAAAATTATATGGTTTAGGTGATTGATTTAACGCGGACACTTTCTAAATAATCTAAAATATCAGTTTTATGGAAACGGACACTTCTACCGACTTTGTAAAAAGGAATTAACCTTTTATCTTTTAAGCGGTATACAAAAACCTTAGACACGTTTAGAAAAGTGGCTAATTCAGCGGGATTCAGGAATTCAGTTGTAGTTAAATCAACTACCATCTTAATTTTTAAGGAGCAATACAGGAGGAGCACAGATAAACTATGCTCCGTCACAATATTACTCTAACATAAGGGGTTTTATTTTGTCTATTTCAGGGTTTTGGTTAAGGGTATAAGCTTTGTAATCTATTTCACCGGTCCAATCAGAATTAAAGGTCTTTTCATAAACAGGAATTAAATCAGCTAAGAATCTTTCGATAAATTGATCGGCTCTATAGCCCATTAATTCAATTGGTTGCTTTAGATTCTGGGATTTAAAAAACTTCTTTTTTCCGAAAGTGCGTTCATCAATTTCTTTGCCTAAATATTTAGACATATAAGCCCCGATATTACTGACATTGTTAGTTTTTTTAAGTTTAATGAAACCCTGTTTCCAGATAAGTTCCATTTGATTGCTTTTTACAAAAGGTAAATCGCAAAGTAAGTGATAATGAACAGCTCCACGTTTTTGAAATTCAAAGACGGCAACATATTTAAAATCAGAGTATTGATAAGTTAATCGTTTGATAAACTTATTAAAGATATTATTAGTTTGTTTTAAGTCGATAATATTATCGGCAAAGGTTAAAGTTAGAAACTTATTAAGTTCTGGATTAGAGTTAACAATTCTTCTAATTTGAGTTCTAGTTCGGTTAATTGAAGATTGGGCTCTTATTTTTCTATTTTTAGCATGCTCAAAAATGTTTAATTGTTTAAGGTCTCTTTCTTTATCTACTTTTCTTTCATATTCTTTCCAGATATTTCTTCTATATTTATATACTTCAACTTGTTTGCCAGATATTATGACTTTTCTATCATAAGCGTAAGCCATAAGTTTTCTCTAGATGTGTGATTATAATCAAGTTAATAAGGGAGCTCGGGGACGGGAACAGTTCATTTTTCTTTCGCTCCGCTAGCTGCTAGGGGGCTCCACGGAAAAGGTTCGCTGAAAAATGAACAGGAGCGGGCAAGTAAGGCAGGGGGACAAGGGCCCCAAGGGAACAGAGAGCTCAAGCTAACAGCCGTTCCGGTTGGCAGAGCCAGTTCCGGAAACGGCCGTTAACAGGCAAACACTAGTCTATGGGGACGTAGTATTTAACAAGTGCCCTTTTTGCCTTACCATCTTTTACTTGATAAGCGTAGACCATGATGTCTAGGCTCACAGAATCACCAACTTTTCCAATATCTAAGTCAAGATCATTGATATTAACGGCTATCGGAAAAATGTTACTTTTAGTTTCAAGATAAGCAATTCTTCTTTTAAGAGTAGAACCATCTTTAATTTTGAACTCTTTAATCTCATCTTTTTTAAGAATGCCACTAAGTGTAAACATACTTTTATTTTTTAAGAATTAATTAGATAACACGCTGACCTTTGTGTCGTGCTATCTTGAGAATAAAACAATAAAAAATCCCCCTATAGAGGATTTTTAATGAACCTTTTGTGAACCTTTTACTAAAAAATCAACGTTTTTCGTTGATTTTAAAAGTTATTAACATTCACTAAATATTTATAGTTTTTTGAGGCTTGGTTGATATTTATAAAAGTTAGCTTTTGTCGAACTATTTATATCACTTTCTACGCAATTAATTATTTTAGAAATATATTTTGATTTATTTTCCAAGGTTTTGTGAATCTTTTTAATTTCTTGTCTGAAAACCCTGTAATCTATTTTTTTAACTTTATTGCTCCTATTATAAAGCCAAGCATTAAAATCATTATAGGTTTTTTTACCTTCTTGATTCTCATAAAAGAATAATAACAATAAAGCTCTTCGTTTGCTGAATGTTAATTCTTCATCCAAGTATTCTATAGTGCTTTGTCCGTTAACCGAGTTATAACTAATTTTAAGATCGTTTTTATTAGATAAACTTTCTGTTAATATTTCTCGTCTTTCAGGTAATTTTATATCAGGATTAATTATCCATAATATTTTTTTTAGAAGTTGAGAATTATGCATCCAGTTAATAATTTTCTCTTTGCCGCCTCTTTCTATAAGTATAAAAGTTAGTAATCTTGAAATCGCCCACGTAATTATAACTAAACCAATAACAATAATAGTCATTTTTGTCATTTGGGACTGCATTATTGATATGGCTTTAGCTAAAGATGGGTCTGGCATAATTTTTTAGTTTAACTTTATAGTATGTAATTTTTTGTGATAATTGTCAAGATTGCGACTATAAGTATAGGGGTATAATATATATTTATATAATTAATAATCTAAATAATATGTTTTTGCCTACTAGTCTTGAAAGAATAATTTCCTTAGGTGGAGGTATTGATATTGATGCATCTACTTTTATGCCATATAGTCTAGAAAGATTTGCTGCCTTAGCATCATCATCTGGTGCTACAATTATTTTAAGAAATTGCTCTAGTTTACTTCCGTCATCAATGGAAAGAATTGCTTCTCTTGGTCGCGGAAGAGTTATTTTTAAACTGTAAAATATGAGAATCACAAGAAAAAATGTTTGGGAAAAAATATTTCCATATCCTTCATTCAGTACAAGATTTTGGACATCGCTCACCGTTGTTTTTATAGTTTTTTCATTGGCGTCGTATTATGTTGTATTTAAAGTAGATTTTTTGTCTGATTTATCTAACAAGATAGCCGTTTTTGGTATTATTGTTCAGCTATTTACTTTAATTTTTGGTGTTTTTGCTGTTTATTTTGCTCTTCGACAGTTAATTGAAAATAGATTTGCAAGTTTAGACAAAACTGGCTTTGATGAAGTTAAGAATAGGCATTATTTAAGAGCAATAGATAAATGGACAGAAGCTTTTTATATTAAACCAGATATCGCAATCTTCACTAATTTGTGTGAAGCGTTTTTATTAGTTGGAGATTATCATAAATTCGATGCGTATATAAAAATGAGTGAGGAAAAAGGTCTTACAAGAAAAAAATTTATTGTAGAAGCTTGTGATCGTATTGTATTATTGTTTTTAAGAACCGTTAGAAACTTGTTAATTAAGAATCAGGGGGAAGCTGAGGTGCACATAGGAAAAATAATAGAGTTAGTAAAGAATAATGGTTTAATAGGTTTTCAATGGGACTTTTTAGACATAAGTACTTCTTCCACATTTCAGGATTTAAACGGTGAATGTAGAGAAATAGCAGAAAATTTAATATCATATTTATCAAAAAATATGACCCCAAATAGATTAAAGGCATTTGAAGAAGGTGAATATGCGAGTAAAATATCGGACTAGTTTGAAAAATAGTTATTAATATAATTTAATAATAAATATATGACTTCATTTGACAGAAATCAGTTGCAGGAATTAATTAAAGCATTCCTTAGTTCAGGTGCTCAGATTGCAAATTCCGATGATTTTGCAAGGAGGCTGGAGGCAATCGTAGCAGTTTATAAGGAGAATCTAGAGGCAAAATAAATTTTTGTTATCTTTTTTTGTTGTAAAAATTTTGTGAAAGAATAATTAGCTATGTTTTAAAATACATTTTTTGTGTTAAATTTATAGTTTAATACAAAAAAATATCAAATATGACATTAGATGAATTAAGAGAATTAAAAACCCCACATTTGTTTAGAGATGTATTAATGCTTATGTCTGGTTTAATTTTTATTATTTTTTTAAATCTTTATTTTAAATACGACTTAGCAAAATTACCCAATTATAATTTTATTATTAATAATAATTTTTTATCATTTCTATTAATCCTTTCTTTAGCTTATTTTGCAGGAAGGTGTATTCGTTTAATTTCTGATTTATGGATGAATATTATAGGAACAATCTTTAGTTTATTTTCAAAATTAAACAGGAAAAAATATAAAAACAGGTTAAAAGAAATTATTAGATATAATTTTGGTGATTTTCCAGAAGAAACAATAGAAACGCCACAAGTTCTTGATAATGAAGATATTTGTTTATATTTAAGTAAAAATAAAGCTCTAGAAGATGAATACGCAAGACGTATCTATTTTAGTATTATTTTGCATTTATTTTTAGGAGAAGCTATAGTTTTTTGTTTTTTAATGTTTAATTGGTACTTTTTTGTTTTAATAATAATTTTATCAATTTTATTATTTATAGATAGTTATGATCAGTATGAAATGAATAAAAGATTATTATCAAAACATATCGATAATAGAAAATAGTAAAAAATAACTTTAGCTTATCGCCACCTCTCTCCTGTATTGCCACGTAACAAAATTGTGACGTTTTTGTGACAGAGAGGTGATAAAACCGTGATAAACCAGATAACTCCAGACTAAAACTCAATTATCATAACAATCAATCTTTATAAGGTTTTTCATCGATTTTGTTGGAGTTTTTTAAGTTTTTTAAACTTACTCCTTTCATTTTCGAATCCCTCCCTCTCCGCAGATAGGAAAAAGTAGCTTAGACAAGCTGCTTTTTTGTTATATATAAGCCTAAATATTCAGTTCCAAAGTGGTTCGAACTTTTTCTTAAAATCATTAATTTTTGGCACTATTTTATCGTTAATTAGCTTATTTTAAACAAAATAATTTAGTTCGAAAGTCTTAACTCCCTAAAATTATTGACATATATAACTATTTATTGTAATGTATAAAGAATTAGAACTTTAAAAAATTAAATTAAATATAGGAGAAACAAATCATGAAAAGACTTTCTTATCCGATAGATGTTCAGATTGAACTCACGGAAGCGTGTAATCAAAAGTGTCAACATTGCTATAATTTTTGGCGATATGACTCAGATTTAGTAAAAAAAGATGAATTAAATGCTGATAAATTTTTATTAGTTCTTGATAAGCTCAATGAATGTGGTATTAGCATGATAACTTTAACTGGCGGTGAACCATTATTACGACCTGAAATATTTTTTACTTTATTAAAACAAGCTAAAAAATATAATATGGAAGTTGGCTTGAATAGTAATGCCGTTCTTATTAATAAAGAAATGGCTGAAAAAATGTTTGAAGCGGGCCTCGATCATGCTTTAATCTCTGTTCTAGGAATTGAGTCAACCCATGATTCAGTGTCGAATTTATCGGGCGGATTTAGAAAAACATGCCAAGGTATTAGTAATTTAGTTGAAGCTGGTATTCCTGTGGCAGTAAACATGGTTGCCTCTAAATTAAA
>JBAQCS010000053.1:0-20245 GCA_049294415.1 Patescibacteria group bacterium | reverse complement strand
CCCCCTGCTTGCAAAGCAGGTGCTCTAACCAGCTGAGCTAGGGGCCCGCTAATTTTCTTTTTCTATATTATATTAATAATTATAACAGGTCAAGTAAAAATTAAACCTGAGGATTTGACCATTTAGTTAATGGTGAAAAAAGCCAGCCAAAAAAAGTTCCGCCACTACCGGTCATAACCACAATACCAACGAACATTATTAAAAGGCCTAATAGTTTATAGCCTAAACGAGTGCCTCCGCTAGATCCCAAGTTATCCTCGAACCATTCAACTCTACCAAAATTTTCCATATACCAATCAGTTTTTATAACTAGTGATAAGCCAACTAGAGTTGTAGCTAGTCCACCAACAATTTGCCAAATGTCCATATGATATTTAATTATTTTATATAACTTAAAGGATTATATTTAGTACCATTAATAATAACTTCAAAGTGAATATGTGAGCCAGTTGACCAACCAGTAGAACCCATGTTGGCAATTTGTTCACCTCTCTCTACGCTTTCACCTACCTTAACAAATAATTTTGAGGCGTGAGCGTAACGAGTCTTTTTGCCGCCGCCATGATTAATAACTACATTATTACCATAACCATTACTCCAACCAGAGAATTCAACCTTACCAGCTTCAGCAGCATATAACGGCGTGCCAACTTTATTAGCAATATCAAGCCCAGTGTGACGCCAAGAATAATATTGAGTGATACGGTGACCTTCAGTTGGCCAAGCCATTTTAGCACCAGAAGCTGGAGCTTTTTTAGGATTTACCAATTTTTCAATAACAGCCGCCGCATTGTTCTTAGTACTACTAACAGCCTTAGCGATATTGCTACTAGCTGTAATTTGTTTGCCTCCAGGAATAATAACTGTTTGTCCAATAACTAAGCCATTAGCGCTTTTAATATTATTATATTGGAATATTTTGTCTTCTTCAACACCAAAATTTCTAGCAATTTTACCAACAGTATCACCACTTTTAACTTTATAGGTCACACCAGAGGTTGGTAAAATGCTTAATTGATTACCAGCTCTAATTAAACTAAAAGCGGTTAAATTATTAGACCACAAAATAGTATTGACGCTAATGCCAAATTTCTTAGCGATTGAAGAAATAGTATCGCCATTATTAACAGTATAATATATAATTTCAGAACGATTTTGAACTGGTTGTTCGGTGCCAGTATTTTGATTATTGTCACCACTTACTTGGCCAAAAGGGGAACCGCTAACTAAATAATCACCAGCATAGGCTAAATCATCATCAACAACTTCCTCTTCATTAAGTATTAATCTATTTTGAATAACTGTTTTAAAATCTCGATATCTTTCTTGGCCAGAAGCGAGTAGTTGCTTCATGTTGAGTGTTTGCTCTATTAATTCACTGTCATCAGTAATAGTGCTAAATTCATTCTTTACTAAATGGGAAATAATAGTTTTATTAGCTAATTTGGCAGGATTTTCATTTTCTTTGTTGGCATTAACTATATTAGTTAAAACCATAACTAAAGTCATGCTAAAAACTAAAACATGTAAAGCGCGGCGTCTAATTAGTTCTTGCCAAGGACTTTCAGCTATACCAGACTTCTTGAGCTTAAAGACTAGGTAATATAATTTAATTAATGGTTTGGTTAACAGGAATTTAAATAACAAAAAAATCGGCCTTAGGATGGTAATTGCCACGCCGTAAAGCAGCCTCTTGATAACTATTAATGATTTAACTAAAATCATTAATAGGTTAATAAAAAAATTCTTCAGTTTTACAGAATTGTCTTTAATATGATTAATATAGTATTATTAATTTATAGTATCATCTTTGATGATTTTGAGTCAATTTGCTGGAAAATCTGTCAATAGCTAACATTTTATAATATGAAAAATAAAAATCAAAAACAACCACTAGCTTTAATCATTTTAGATGGTTGGGGAATTACTAAAACATCTAAAGGGAACGCTATAAGCTGTGCTAGACCGCTTTTTTTTGATGAATTAGCCTCCAAATACCCGGTTAAATTATTACACGCTTCTGAGGAGAAGGTGGGTTTACCTCGCGGCGTCTTTGGTAATAGTGAAGTTGGTCATCTTAACTTAGGGGCTGGCCGTGTAGTATATCAAGATTTATTAATGGTTAATAAGGCAATTTCTGATAAATCTTTTTTTGATAATGCTGAATTTAAGGCTACCGTAACCCATTTGAAAAAAACTAAAGGCGCTTGGCATATTATGGGTTTAGTGTCTGATGGCAGAGTTCATTCTTCATTAGAACACTTGTTCGCCTTACTGGCTTACGCTAAAAAAACTGGCATTAAAGAAGTTTACGTTCATGCTTTTTTAGATGGTCGTGATACAGCTCGCGATAGTGGTCGTCGTTACGTGGCAGCTTTAGAAAAAGAAATGGCTAAGCTTAATATTGGTAAGGTGGCTACAATTTCTGGTCGTTTTTATGCCATGGACCGCGACAATCACTGGGAGAGAGTTACTAAAGCTTATGAGGCTATGGTTAATGGGGCTGGTGAAAAATTTGATTCAGCTGATGAGGCAATTCGTGCTAGTTATGATAAACAGGTTTATGATGAGGAAATGTTACCAGTTGTTATCAAGGGCAGTAAGGTTATAAAAAATGGTGATGCTGTTACTTTTTTTAATTACCGAGCTGATCGTGCTAGAGAAATTACTCGTGCCTTTATCGACAATAAATTAAAATCAGCTGATTTAAAAAGAAGTGTCTTATTAAAAGATTTATATTTTGTAGCCTTCACTGATTATGAAAAAAATCTAGGACTGCATGTGGCTTTTCCGTCTATTCGCCCAACTCGTTGTTTGGGAGAAATTATTTCTGAAGCAGGACTTCGTCAACTTCGTATTGCTGAAACTGAAAAGTATGCCCATGTTACTTATTTCTTTAATGGTGGCAATGAAGTTTCTTTTGCAGGTGAGGATCGTGTTTTAATTCCTTCGCCACGTGTTGATAGTTATGCCACTAAACCAGAAATGTCCGCTAAATTAATTACCTCTAAATTATTAGAAGAGTTGAAAAAAGATACATATGATTTTGTGTTAGTTAATTTTGCTAATGCTGATATGGTTGGTCACACTGGTAATATTCCAGCGGCCGTTAAAGGAATTAGAGCAGTAGATGCAAGTCTTAAAAAAATAGTTACTGATATTTTACGTCGCGGTGGCACAGTCCTTGTCACAGCTGATCATGGTAATGCTGATGAAATGTATGATTTTAAGAAGAAAGCTATTATCAAAGAACACTCTTTAAATCCAGTACCATTTATAGTGGTAAATGCTGAATTAGCTAATAAGAAAATTAAAAAAATAGCTTTAGATAAATTAGAAGTAGATGGTCGTTTGGCTGATGTGGCTCCAACAGTTTTGAAATTAATGAAATTAAAGAAGCCGAAAGAAATGACAGGACATAGTTTAGTTTAATTTTTTAAAAAGCTCTGTAATAGAAACAGAGCTTTTTATTAGGATTGACACGGTTATTTGGTAATGGTAATTTATTACGTTAATTTTTGTACTTTAAAAATATTAGTTTAACATCTAAAAAATAAGAAAATGAGTAGCGAAAAAGTTATTGAAAAACACATGTTTTTTTACAGATTTCAAGATGACCAGTTGAGCAGTTCAGTAATTCTATGCAACGCTCTTTTTAAAAATCTCCTGGAAGACAATAAATTGATTTCATCCATGCTGGATAAATATTTTAAAGTTTGCCAGCCAAGTGAATTCTGGGGCGTCAAAAAAATGCCTCTCAAAACATTTTTTGATTTTCAAGGAGTTCCAGTTTTAGAGCTGGTAAAATTGGAAGATAGTTATAAATTTGCTTTGCTAAGCTTTGGTCAGTTCTTATCCCCGCTTAGTAAAAAGGATTTAAAAGATTCGGCCATAATACGGACCATTATGGATTTTTTTGCAGAGCCGGAAGAGTATATAAAAAAGGCCATCAATGAAACTAAACTAGAAAATGCTTAGTTTTTAAAAAGCTCGGAAGTAATTCCGAGCTTTTTTCTTGATATTAATTTCCAGGAACAATTACATCAAATGGTTTAGTGGACCCGTAAGCTTTATAGCCGTCGTCAGTACAATATCTTTCAATATTCTTCATAAAGTAACTTGGCTTCGATCTTTGCATAAAGCCAATTACATAATAGCTTAGGGCCATTACTAATCCAGAGTTAGCAGTTTTAGGTAATTTAATTTCCAGTCTGGATTTAGGTGAGCCAAAAAATTTATTTTCACCAAAACTAATTACTAATTCTTTATCATCACGAATTACAAATTTAGCGTGCCTAGCCTCGCCGCTAGAAAAAGCGCGTAATGACATTTTAGGACCAAATAATTCATGGCGTTTAATATCTAACATGGGAGCAATTGCACCATATTCATCTGGTAAGACAAAAGAATAGGCAGAATATTTTTTGAATCGTCTAGGCAAATTTATTTTCTTTAAAAAGTTTTTAATAGCTAGCGGATTTTCACCAGTAGCGCTTAGAATCATGCCTAAATAAGTCGAAGTATTATAAGTATATGGTTCAGCTAGTTTGCGATAAGCAATAACAGAATCAGCTATTTTGGCAGCACTAGAGTCAGCTACGCAAGTCATTAAGATTGTTTTAAGTCCCGCTTTTTTAGCAGCCTTAACTTCCCAAACAGAATCCTTTTCGCCTGAAGCTGAAATAACTACAGCTTCTTTGATTAAACCATTTTTAATTAGTGGTTTGTAATTTTTAAGCATAGCTGCAAAATTACTTTCAGTAGCAAATAAAGCGTTTTTATCTTTAAAGATAATAAGTCCGGCATTATAAGCATTACCGCTACCAACTACAATCGGCATGTTAATTTTTTTAAGGTCGAGTTTAGTTGGTTTCTTTTTATTAAAAAAAGTTAATGCATCAAGCACTGCTTCGTCTAAGTATTTAAAATTATAATTAGCCATATAGTTTAATTTTTAGCCCAATTTTATTGATATTTCTATTATAGCCAATATTGATTTATATTTCAATTTGCGTTAAGCTAGGTCTTAGATATCTATGAATAATTAAGTTATAATTTATGTCCGGACACTCCAAATGGGCGACAACCCATCGCCAAAAAGAATTAGTAGACGCTAAACGCGGTGCTATTTTTACTAAATTAGCTAATAATATTTCAGTCGCTGCCAGAAAAGGTGGCGATCCTGCTGCTAACCCAACTTTACGGGCTGCTATTGATAAAGCACGGGATGCTAATATGCCAAAAGATAATGTTGAGCGTGCTATTAAAAAAGGAACTGGAGAATTGGGTGGCGCTCAAGTTGAAGAATTAGTTTATGAAGGTATGGGTCCTTGCGGCGTTCAGGTGATTGTTAAAAGTATTACTGACAATAAAAATAGATCAGGTTCTACTATCCGCCATTGCTTTACTAAAAGCGGAGGAGCTTTTGGCTCTGTAATGTGGAATTTTTCACAGAAGGGGGTTTTTATGATCAGCCAAGAGGAACTTAAAACTAAAAATATTAATTTTGAAGATTTAGAATTAGAATTAATTGATGCTGGTGCCTCTGATATTAAACAAGAGGAAGAAGGTTTAACTATTTATACTGAGTTAGAAGATTTTCAAAAAATGACAGATTATTTAGCTGGCCGCACCATTAAAACAGAATCGGGAGAATTAGAATATGTAGCTAAAGAAAAATTAACTTTAAATGAAGAAGATACTGCTAAGGTTGAAAAGTTTTTAGAGGAACTAGAAAATAATGAAGACGTTAGTGATTATTATACTAATGCTGACTTATAAAATATGTCTCGTATTATTTTAGGTGTTGATCCGGGTATTGCTGATACTGGTTACGGTGTAATAAGTGATGATAAAGGTAAAGTGACCTGTCTAACTTATGGCTCTATTAAAACTAGCTCTAAAGATGATTTAATTACTCGTTTAAATCAGCTTCACTTGGAACTCGATAAAATAATTAAAAAATATCAACCAGCTTTAGTGTCGGTTGAAGAGTTATTTTTTAGTAAAAATGTTAAGACGGCTTTAACAGTCGGTCACGCCAGAGGGGTTATTTTGCTAACTATTAAACAAAATAATCTACCTATTTTTGAATTTAAGCCATCTCAAGTGAAACAGGCAGTTTCTTGTTACGGGGCAGCTAAAAAAGATCAGGTCCAGAAAATGGTAAAAACATTACTAGGATTAAAGGAAATTCCTAAGCCAGATGATGCGGCTGATGCGTTAGCTATTGCCATGTGTGCTTTGAATTGCCGAGTTGTTAAAATAAAGTAATATTTTTAAAGCCCAATTTTTGTATCGGGGCTTTTTTTATACAAAAATCTTTCATTTTTTAACAAAAGTGCTAAATTGATATATAATCAAGTTAGCTTTATTTACTTAAATTTTAAATTTTATGAAAACCGCTGGGCGTCTACCTGTTATTGCTGCTATTACTGGTAATTCTATTGTTGGCTTAGCTAAATTTGCTGGTTTTTTGATAACTGGTTCTGGTGCCATGTTTTCAGAAGCAATTCACAGTTTAGCTGATACACTTAATCAGGCCCTGCTTTTAGTTGGCTTAAAACAATCTCATCGTAAGGCTAATGAAGAGCATCCTTACGGTCATGGTAGGGAACGTTATATTTGGGCCTTAATTTCTGCTTGCGGTATCTTTTTTATTGGTTGTGGTGTGACAGTTTATCACGGCTTTGATGTTTTATTTAATGGTCACACTTTAGCTTTTAGTTATTGGCCTATTATTATTCTAGGAATCTCTTTTATTATTGAAGGCTTTACTTTATGGTTGGCATATCATGAATTAGTGGGGCGTTTTCCTAACACTAAATGGAAAGTTATTAATAAAAATGCTGACCCAACTACCTTAGCAGTTGTTTATGAAGATGGTTTAGCAGTAATCGGTGTTTTAATCGCTTTGGTCAGTTTATTGTTAGCTCATTATACGGGGCACGCTTATTGGGATGCTATTGGTTCTATTACTATTGGTGTTTTACTGGGGGTAGTGGCAATAGTTTTAATTAATAAGAATCGCCATTATTTAATTACTAAATCCATTCCGCATGACATGGCTGAAGAAGTTAAGGAAATTTTAATGTCCGATCCTAGTATTGAAAAAATTTATGATTTTAAATCAGCTATTTTTGATGCTGATAAATATTTGATTAAATGCGATGTAGAATTTAATGCCTCAGCTTTAATGAAGGATTTAAATAAATACCATTTCTTATCTAATGGATATGAAGAGGTTCAAGGTGATCAGGAAGAATTTAATAAATTTTGTGTGGAATATTTAGATCGCGTACCAAGATTAGTGGGTAAAAAAATTGATGAAATCGAAAAGAAAATTAAAGAACGCTTTCCACAGATAGTTTTTATTGATATCGAAATAAATTGATTTTTGTTATAATGATTTTATATGGCTAAAAAGAAAAAAGATAATTCTTACGATTACTTATCAGTTCCTAGTTTAAATCTTGATGACAAAGCTAAGCGCAGTATTGGAATTGTGGCTGTTTTTGCTTTTGGTTTAATTAGTTTATTGGGACTTTTTAATTTATCTGGTGCTATTGGCGGCTTTTTATCAAAATGGTTAATGCTTATTTTTGGTTTTGGTAAATGGTTAGTTCCTTTAGTATTTTTATTTTGGGGCTTATTGTTAGTACAAAATAAAAAATATGAAATTAAAGCCAGTGATTATATTGGCCTCTTTTTCTTGTTTGTTTCTTATCAAACTTTATTTCATTTTTTCTTAGCTGAATCGGAATGGAAAACATCAGTAATTGAAGGAATTGGTGGCGGTTATATTGGTTTATGGCTTAGCCAATTATTTAATTATGCTTTTGGTTTTTGGGGCGGAGTAATTATTTTACTTTGTCTATTTTTAGTCTCGCTAGTTATTGTTTTTAACACATCATTATCTAAATTAATTGGACGTGAAAGTGTTTGGGCTACTATTTTTAGACCAGTTGGTAAATTATTTAGTTTAGCTTTTTCATCAACCGAAGAAGAAAAGCCTAATCGCCGTAAGACTCGTGAATTTATTGAAAGTGCTCGTGAAGATATACTAGGTTCCTGGAAGGCTAAAGAAGTAGCTGATTTACTAGAGGAGGAAGAAGAAGAGGAAGAGGATGAACCTGCTCACCAAGGTCCAACCGCAGCTGTTTTAAAACAAGATATGCCTAAACAGCAAGAGAAGATCAATTGGCCTAAGAAGCAAATTAAAATTGATGTACCACTCGAATTATTAAATCATAAAATCGGACAAGCAATCGGTGGCGATACTAATGCCAATGCCTCTAAAATTAAAAAGACACTAGAGAATTTTGGTATTCCAGTAGAAATGGCTGATACTAAAGTTGGTCCAACTGTTACTCAATATACTTTTAAGCCAGCTGAAGGTGTTAAGTTATCTAAGATTACTACTCTTAGCAATGACTTATCCTTATCATTAGCTGCTCATCCAATTCGTATTGAAGCTCCAATTCCTGGACAATCATTAGTTGGCATTGAAGTTCCTAATAAAACTAAAGCAGTAGTAGGACTTCGTGAAATTTTAGAAGATGGAGTATTTAAGAATCGCAAACATAATTTAATGATTGCGCTTGGTAAAGATGTGGCTGGTACTTCTTGGATTTATGATATCACTCGCATGCCTCATTTATTGGTAGCTGGTGCGACTAATTCTGGAAAATCAGTTTGTCTTAATACCATTATTATTAGTTTGTTATATCAAAATAATCCTGATGATTTAAGATTTATCATGGTTGATCCTAAGCGCGTAGAATTACCAGTTTATAATGGCATTCCTCATTTACTAGTTCCTGTAATTACTGATGTAGCTAAAACTATTAATGCTTTGAAGTGGTGTCTTAACGAAATGAATTCTCGTTATGATATTTTAAATAAGAGTGGCAAGAAAAATATTCAAAGTTATAATACTGATAATCCAAAAGAGAAGATGCCTTACATCATCTTTATTATTGATGAACTAGCTGACTTTATGATGACCGCTGGCAAAGAAATGGAAGCGGCTATTATTCGTTTGGCTCAAATGTCTCGCGCTGTTGGCATTCATTTAATTTTAGCTACGCAAAGACCTAGTGTGGATGTTATCACAGGTTTAATTAAAGCTAACATCCCGGCTCGTATTGCCTTCTCAGTAACTTCAATGGTTGATTCTAAAACTATTTTAGATATGAGTGGGGCTGAAAAATTATTAGGTCAAGGAGACATGTTACTTTCTACTTCAGAATTATCTAAACCAAAACGTATCCAGGGTGCTTATGTTAGTGATGAAGAAATTAATGATGTTATTAATTATATTAAGGAGAAGAGTGGTGAACCAGAATATTTAGATGGTGTCACTGATCGTCAAAAAGTTGGCGGTGTAGCTGGCGTGGGTATGGATGGAAATTATGGTGATGAAGATGAGTTAATGGAACAAGCTAAAGAAATTATTATTAACGCCGATCGTGCTTCTACTTCATTATTACAACGTCGTCTGTCTATTGGTTATGGACGTGCGGCTAAGATTTTAGATATGTTGGAAGAGAATGGTTTTATTGGACCATCTAACGGATCAAAACCTCGCGAAGTATTAGTTTCCAAAGAGCAATATGAAAATGGTGGAGCAATTTCGGCTATGCCGGTTCATAGTCGAGGGGCTTCTAGTGCTCCAGCTGCTTATTTACCAGACGAAGGTAATGATGACACTTTAGATTTTTCAGCTGATGAAGAAACTGAAGAGGAGGAGGAAGAAGAGACCCCTGATTTTTTAGAAAATGATGGGCCCGAAGATATTGTTAAAGATGAAGAAGAAATTTTAGAAGAAATCTCTGAAGATATTGAAGAAGATGGCAAAGAGGAGGATAATGAAGAGGAGGATAAATCAGAGGATGCTCCTAAAGAAAAGATGGCGACTAAACCTCGCCCACTGGACGATGATGATGATACTTTTTTTGCAAGATAATTAATTTCACTTATCTTATTTATTATAAATATGTCTAAACAACAAAAAATTATCGTTCTGTTTGTGGCAGCAGCTATTATTCTGTTAGCTTTCGTGTGTTTTAAGAGTTGGGAGAGTTGTCAAAATAAAGTTGAGGGTAGTGCTCCCGGAATATCAGAAAAAGTTTATACTTATAAAAACGAAGACAAAGGTATAAATATTAATTTTACTGATCCCTTTACTGAAGTCGATGATAATACGGTAATGTTTGGACCTTACATTCAAGCTACTGCTAGTGATGAAAAAATTCAGGCTTATAAGTTAACCATAGCTCCTAACAAAGCTGCTAAAAATATTTTAGCTGAGTATTTAGTTAGTTCATCAACTGTTATGATGCCAGCTTTGTTTATTAGTAATGGCTTGCAAGTAATTAAATATGTTGAAAAAAATAATTGTGAATTTAGAGCCGTTGAAGTAGTTGGTCAAGATTATAATTATGTTTTTTCTTCCGAAGGTTGTGTAAATGATATGGATACTGATTTTGCTTATTTAGAAAAAACTATTTCTAAAATAAAAATATTGTCTATTGCAAAACAGGCTACTGACAAACGCAATATTTATTATCGTAATGATCAATTTGGTTTTGGTTTTAGTTTTATTCCAACTGGTTGGGCTAATTATGTAATTAAAAAAACCGATAACGGTTTAGATTTTGGTTTTGTTGGTAAATTCGAAACTAAAGATGATGTTAAAGATTTTGTTCTAGCGACTGATGGCACTTTTCAAAAAGTTTTAAGTTTAGGTATTTATGCTAAAGCTGATTACGAAAAATTAGGACTGGATGAAAGTAAAATTAAAAAGATTGGTGAAAATAATTTTTACGTTTTTACAGTTTCTAAAAATTTATTAGGTGAGGCCACGGATGGAGATTTTTTACAAAATAGACGGGCTGAGGCTGAAGCGGTGGTAATGGATTTTTCAACCTTCAATATTAAGGCTCCAGTTGTTAAAAAAGCAACCACTACTCCAACTGTTAAAAAATAAAATATTTTTGATAAGGACTTTCAAAAAAATGTATAAGTTAGTTAACTTGTACATTTTTTTTATGGCAGAATTAAATTTTTTAAGATTTGACATTAATTTTTCTATATAGTATTACGGAAGCGTTGCTAACTAAGAGTATTTAAGATGTGTTTTTTTATTATTAAATTCCTGTTATAATAGTTGTTATAAAACATATGATTTCATTTATCAAAAAGTTAATTCCTAAGAATCTTTTTAAAAGAATACAACCTTTATATCATTTTATAGTAGCTGGATTAGCCGCCCTGTGGTACCGAAATCCTAGTAAACACTTGATTGTAATTGGAGTAACTGGCACAACTGGCAAAACTTCTTCAGTATATTTTATTGCTAAAGTTTTAGAATCAGCTGGATATAACGTAGGTTACACTTCCACGGCTATGTTTGATGATGGTCGCCGTGAATGGTTAAATGACAAGAAAATGACTATGCCAGGTCGTTTTTTTGTGCAAAAGATTTTGCGTCGCATGGTTACTAACCGCTGCCAATACGCTATTGTGGAGACTACCTCAGAGGGGATTAATCAATTTCGCCATCGTTTCATTAATTACGACATTTTGGTTTTTACTGGCTTATATCCTGAACATATTGAAAGTCATGGTAGCTTTGAAAAATATAAGCAAGCTAAAGGTAAGTTATTTGCCCATTTAAAAAATTGTAAACCTAAATATGTTAATGAGCAGAAAGCAGTTTGTCATCCTAAAACAGCTCTTAAAAAATTGGACTATAATAGAGTTAAAAAAATCGTAGTGGTTAATGGTGATGATGAAAACTCCCCATATTTTTTAAGTTTTTGGAGTGAGGAACAGCATATTTATACTCTTAATTCCTCTTTTGATAGTAATCAGTTTATGGAAAATGGTGGTGAAGATAAAATCTTAAAAGATAGTGTGATTTATCATTATAGTGATGTGGAAAATAGTCCTTATGGCGTATCCTTTAAGATTCAAGACCGTCAAATTAATTTAAAGATGTTAGGAGCTTTTAATGCGGCTAATGCTATGAATGCTGCCTTGATTGGTTTTAGTCAGGGGCTATCTTTGGAGCAAGTTAAGGTTGGTTTAGAAAGCGTGACTTGTTTGTCTGGTAAAATGGAGCGCATCGACTTGGGGCAAAATTTTCAAATTATTGTTGATTACTCTTTTGAGCCTCGAGCCATGGAAAAACTTTATGAAACTGTTAATGTTTTGCCTCATAATAGAATAATCCATGTTCTCGGTTCAACTGGTGGGGGCAGAGACCAGAGTCGTCGTTCTGTTTTAGGTAAAATGGCTGGAGAAAAAGCTGATTTAGTAATTATTACCAATGAAGATCCCTATGATGAAGATCCACAGCTTATTATTGATCAAGTAGCCGTGGGAGCTGAGATGGCTGGCAAAAAACCTAATGTTAGCCTATTTAAAATAATGGACAGAAGAGAGGCTATATTTCAGGCTTTAAGTTTGGCCGAAGAGGGCGACTTAGTTCTAATTACCGGTAAAGGGGCCGAGCAGTATATTTGTTTAGCTGATGGTAAGAAGATTGCTTGGGACGACAGGCGAATTGTTCGTGAGGAATTAGCTCATTTGCAAAATAGTTAGTTTTTATCCACTTACTGTGGATAAACTGTGTATTGACAAAAGAAAAAAATTGTCATATTATAAGAATTACAATTACAGATATATACAAAAACATTAGATAAAAACTGCCGGTACGGTGTCAAAGGAAAAAATGCCAAACCAGTTTTTTTTGTTGTTTGTGCATAAAAATTGTTAATTCAATAACTTTTTCACTAGTGATTTACTCTTTTGCAAGTTAATTGAATAACCTCTTACTAAACTCACGCCACTTGGTGTTGGGATTTTTTTGTTAAATAAAATTTATTTGGAATATTATGCCTAATACAAACATCGCTGATAAGAAAATTATTGCGAGAAAATTTTTTAACGACACTAAGGAGGTCATGCCAATGCCCGAACTTATTGAAATCCAAAAGGATTCTTATAAGTGGTTTTTAGACGAAGGTCTGGCTGAACTTTTTGATGAAATAAATCCTATCACCGATTTTATCGGCCGTGATTTAGAATTATACTTTGAAGATTATTATTTAGACGAACCTAAATTTTCCGAAATGGAGAGTCGTGCTAAAAATATTACTTACGAAGCTCCACTTCGTGTTAAAACTAGATTATTAAATAAGAAAACCGGACAAGCCGCTAATCAAGAAGTTTATCTTGGTGATTTCCCGTTAATGACTGATCAGGGAACTTTCATTATTAATGGTATTGAACGTGTTGTCGTATCTCAACTTATCCGTTCAGCTGGTGTAATGTTCACTGCTGAGTTTACTAAAGGTAAAAAATGTTATGGCGCTAAGATTATTCCTAATCGTGGTGCCTGGCTTGAAATAGAAACCGATTCCAATAAAGTTATTTGGGTTCGTATTGACCGTAAGAGAAAAGTAGCCGTAACTTCCTTGTTGCGTGCTTTTGGTTACGTAACTGATGAAGAAATTATCAATTTATTTAAAGATATTGATTTAGTTAAGAATGAAGAAGAGAAAACTTTTATTGAAGCTACTATTGAAAAAGATGCTGCTAAAGATGAAGCTGAAGGTCTTCAAGAAGTTTATCGCCGCATTCGTCCAGGAGATTTAGCTTCTGTAGAAAATGCTCGTCAATTAATTCATTCCATGTTCTTCCGCTTTGATCGTTATGATTTTGGCCGCGTTGGACGTTATAAATTAAATCGTCGTTTTGAATTAGACTTAGCTAACAAAAAAGAAAACAGAGTGCTTCGCAAAGAAGATTTAGTTTTAATTATCCGCGAAGTAATCAGATTAAATATTACTAAAGAACCAGAAGATGATATTGACCACTTAGGTAATCGTCGTGTTAGAGCGATTGGTGGTTTGATTCAAACTCGTTTTAGAGTAGGACTCGCTCGTATGGAACGTATCATTAAGGATAGAATGTCTACTACTGATATTGTAACTTTAACTCCAACCAAATTAATTAATGCTCGTCCAGTAATTGGTGTAATTAAAGAATTCTTCATGTCTTCTCAATTATCTCAATTCATGGATCAAACTAATCCTTTAGCTGAACTTGAACATAAACGTCGTTTATCTGCGATGGGTCCTGGAGGTTTAACTCGTGAAAGAGCCGGCTTTGATGTTCGTGATGTACACTCTACTCACTATGGTCGTATTTGTCCGATTGCTACTCCTGAAGGTCCAAATATTGGTTTAGTTGGTCACTTATCATCATATGCTAAATTAAATAGCTATGGTTTCTTAGAGACTCCATATCGTAAAGTTGTTCACGAAAAAACTGGTAGTCGTGTAACTGATGAAATTGTTTATATTGATGCTTTTGAAGAAGAAAAGTTTACTACTGCCGATTCCACTATTCCAACCGATGAGAATGGTAAGATTTTAGTACACAAATTTGAAGTTAGAAAAAATGGTCAACCTAGCGTAGAAGATACAGCTAAGATTGATTTCGTTGGTGTAGCTGCTAATCAAATTATTTCTATTGCCACCTCACTTATTCCTTTCATGGAACACAATGATGGTCAGAGATCTTTGATGGGAACAAACATGCAACGTCAGGCTGTGCCATTAATTAATAGTGAAGCTCCAGTAGTTGGTACTGGCGTAGAAGCTCGTGCTGCTCGTGATTCTGGCCACGTTGTTATTTCTAAAGAAGATGGACTAGTAACTCGTGCTGATGCCTTACAGATTGATGTTCAAAATAAAAAAGGCGGAGTTATTTCTTATAAGTTGAATAAATTTTTAAGATCAAACTCTTCTACTTGTATTAATCAACGTCCAATCGTAAATGTTGGTGACAAGGTTGCAGCTGGTGATATGATGTCTGATGGTCCATCTATTAATAACGGTGAATTATCATTGGGTCGCAATGTGTTAGTAGCTTTCATGACTTGGGAAGGTTTCAATTATGAAGATGCTATTATTATTTCCGAACGTTTAGTTAAAGAAGATATTTATTCTTCAATTTATATTGAAAATTATACTATTGATGTTCGCGATACTAAGCTTGGTCCAGAAATTATTACTAACGACATTCCAAATATCAGTGAAGAGAAATTAAATAATTTAGACGAAGACGGTATTATCCGTATTGGTGCTGAAGTATCATCTGGCGATATCTTAGTTGGTAAAATTACTCCTAAAGGTGAAACTACTCTATCAGCTGAAGAAAAATTATTACGCGCTATCTTTGGTGATAAAGCTAAGGATGTTCGTGACTCTTCTTTATACTTAGAACACGGAGAACACGGTAAAGTAGTTGATGTTAAAATTTTCTCTCGTGAAGAAGGTGATAAATTATCCGCTGGTGTTCTAAAATCTATTCAAGTTTCAGTAGCTAATATCCGTAAAGTTCAAGTTGGTGATAAGATGTCTGGTCGTCATGGTAATAAGGGTGTTATTTCTCGCGTAGTTCCAGCTGAAGATATGCCTTACATGTCCGATGGTACTCCAATTGATGTTATTTTATCTCCACTTGGTATTATCTCTCGTATGAATCTTGGTCAGTTACTTGAAACCCATCTTGGTTTTGCTGCTCATAAATTAGGTTACAGAGTTGCTACTCCAGCTTTAAATGGTATTACTGAAGAACAAATCAAACAAGAATTAGTTAAGGCTGGTCTTCCTGAAGATGGAAAGATTACTTTATATGATGGTAAGACTGGTGAGCCATATGATAATAAGATTACAGTTGGTTATAAATATGTCTTGAAACTTAATCACATGGTTGAAGACAAGATTCACCAACGTTCAATTGGTCCATACTCACTTATTACTCAACAACCTTTGGGTGGTAAAGCTCAATTTGGTGGTCAGAGATTTGGTGAAATGGAAGTTTGGGCTTTAGAAGGTTACGGTGCCGCTCATACTTTACAAGAAATGTTGACCATTAAGTCTGATGACGTTCCTGGTCGCAGTAAAGCTTATGAAAGTATTATTAAAGGAGAGCCAATTGAAAAACTTAATGTTCCAGAATCATTTAACGTTTTGATTCGTGAACTTAAGGGCTTAGGTCTTAATGTTGAATTATTAAGTAAAGGCGGTATTGCTGCTAATGAAGTTATTTCTTCTGAAGACGAACTTATTGCTGAAATTGATGCTGTAGAAATGGCAGCAGTCGAAAAGAAAGATGATAAGTTTGCCATCGATCTGCCAGAAATAATCGCTGGTGAAGAACCAAGTGAAGCCGCAGCGGAAGAATAAAAGCTCGACTTGCCTAAAGAATTAAAAATTCGAATTAAAATAGTGAACATATGCTAAACCCTATTAAAACTAGCGATTTCGACGCCATCCGTTTGAAGCTCGCCTCTCCAGAGGAGATCTCTAACTGGTCACATGGTGAAGTTATTCGTCCTGAGACAATTAACTATCGCACTCAAAAACCTGAAAAAGATGGTTTATTCTGTGAAAAGATTTTTGGTCCAACTAAGGATTGGGAATGTGCTTGCGGTAAGTATAAAAAAATTCGTTACAAAGGAATTGTTTGTGATAAATGCGGAGTAGAAGTAACTCGTTCCGTAGTTCGCCGCGAACGCATGGGTCATATTAATTTACAAATCCCTTGTACTCATATTTGGTTTTTAAGAGGTATTTCCTCCAAGATCGGTTTGCTTCTTAATCTAGGTATTCAATCTTTAGAGAAGGTTATTTACTTTGCTAGTTTTATCGTCACTGATGTTGATGAAGATTTAAAAGAAGCTACTATTGAACAGATTAAACAGGAGTATAAATCTAAAAAGAAGAGTATTGAAAATGATTTTACTCATCAACTAAAACGTAAGACAGAAAATGAAGCTGTGGGTGCTGATGAAAAAGCACTAACCAAAGAACGTAACGAAAAATTAGAAAGATTAGAAGAGGATTTCACATCTACTTTAAAAGAATTAAAGGAATTAAAACCACTTTTAATTATTTCTGAACATCAATATCAAAATTTAAGTTTGAAATTTGGTCATATTTTTGAAGCTGGTATCGGTGCTGAGGCTATTCGTCAACTTTTAACTAAGATTGACTTAGTAAAGAGCATCGAAAAGTTAGAAGAAAAATTAACTGGTGCTGTTGACTCTAAAAAAGAAAAATTAGTTAAACGCTTAAAATTACTGAAGAGTTTCCGTAATAATAATATCCGCCCAGAGTGGATGATTTTAGCTGTTTTGCCAGTTGTTCCACCAGATTTACGCCCAATGGTAGCTCTTGATGGTGGTCGTTTTGCTGCCTCTGATTTAAATGATTTATATCGTCGTGTTATCAATCGTAATAATCGCTTAAAGCAACTTACTGATCTTAATGCTCCAGAAGTTATTTGTCGTAACGAAAAGCGCATGTTACAAGAAGCTGTTGATGCTTTAATTGATAATTCTGCACGTCACTCCAAAACAGTTACTGCTTCAACTGGTCAGAAACGTCAATTAAAATCTTTAGCTGATGCTTTGAAAGGTAAACAGGGTCGTTTCCGTCAGAACTTATTAGGTAAGCGTGTTGATTACTCTGGTCGTTCTGTTATCGTAGTTAACCCACGTTTAAATCTTGATCAATGTGGTTTACCTAAGATTATGGCTCTAGAGTTATTTAAGCCATTTATTATTTCCCAATTAATTAAGAGAGAAATTGTTCATAATGTTAGAAGTGCTTCTCGTTATATTGAGGCTGGTCATGACGAAGTTTTTGATATTTTAGAAGAAACTGTTCGTGATGCTTATGTCTTATTAAACCGCGCTCCTACCTTACACCGTTTAGGTATCCAAGCTTTCAAGCCAATCTTGATTGAAGGTAAGGCTATTCAAATTCATCCTTTAGTTTGTACTGCTTTTAACGCCGACTTTGATGGAGACCAAATGGCCGTTCACGTACCGTTAACTACCGAAGCTAGAAAAGAAGCTCAAGAGTTAATGTTGTCATCTCACAATTTACTTAAACCAGCTACTGGTGAACCTATTGTAGCTCCTGGTCAGGATATTGTTTGGGGTACTTATTACATGACTTCTGAAGATAAAGCTTTGAAAGATAAAACTGATAATGAATTACGTCATTTCTATGGTTTTGATGAAGCTCGTTTAGCTTACGATAATAATTTTATTGATTTACACGAACCAATTATTGTTAGATTAAATGATGAAAGAATTAGAACTACTGTTGGACGTTTAATTTTCAATTCTATTTTACCTGAGAAATTACGTTTTATTAACGAAGTGGTTGGTAAAGGTAAAATTAAAGATTTAATTAAAGAATGTTTAAGATTATATTCTGAAGAAGAAACAGTTCACTTTATTGATGATTTAAAGAATAAAGCTTTTGCTTTCATTACTAAATCAGGACTTTCTTGGGGTTTTGGTGATTTACCTGACTTAAAAGAAAAGAATATTTTAATTTCTGAAGCAACTGCTAAAGTAGAAGTTATTCAAGAACAATACGAAGAAGGATTATTAACTGACAGTGAACGTTACGCTAAAGTTATTGAAGAGTGGACTAAGACTAAAGATAAAATTGCTGATATTTGTAAGCAAGGATTACTTAACTCTTTACCAGTGTTCTCTATGATTGATTCAGGTGCTCGTGGTACTTGGGCTCAGCCAGTTCAGATTCTTGGTATGAAAGGTTTAGTTACCTCACCATCTGGTGCTATTATCGAATTGCCTGTTAAAGGAAACTTCAAAGAAGGTTTTGGTGTACTTGAATATTTCATTTCTACTCACGGTGTACGTAAAGGTTTGTCCGATACGGCTCTTCGTACTGCTAACGCTGGTTACTTAACCCGTCGTTTAGTTGATGTTTCTCAAGATGTGATTGTAACTGAAGATGATTGTGGCGATAACGAAGGATTACTGTTAACTAAAGCTGAATCAGAAAAAGTTGGTGAAGATATTTTCAGAAAGATGGCTGGACGTTTCTTAGCCTCCGATCTAAAAGATCCAAAAGGACATATTATTGCTAAGGCCGGTGATTTAGTTAACGAAGAAGTTGTTAAAGAATCTAAAGCTAAGGGCGTGGAAACTGCTCATATTCGTTCAGTATTAAGCTGTAATTTACATAAAGGCGTTTGCGCTAAATGTTACGGTTACGATTTAGCTTATAATAGACCTATTAAACTTGGTTCTACTGTTGGTATTATTGCAGCTCAGTCTATTGGTGAGCCTGGAACACAGTTAACTATGAGAACCTTCCATAGTGGTGGTGTAGCTGGACAAGATGATATTACTCAGGGTTTACCTCGTGTTGAAGAAATTTTTGAAAGCCGTACTCCTAAAAAGAAAGCTTTAATTTCTGATGTAGCTGGTCGCGTTAAGATTGAATATGCTCAAAAGATTATTAAAGATCAAGATGGTAATGAAATTTCTGTTAATAACCCACAATCCAAGATTTTAAGTATTATTTATAAAGGTAAGGATAGTGATAAATATTACTTCTCTGAAAAAGTTAATGAAATTAAATTAGCGTCTGGAGCTACTGCTAAAGATAAAAAGAAATTAGAAATTAAAGTTAGCGTTGAAGACGGTCAAAAGATTACTACTGGTACAGAATTATTTAAAGTTGGTGCTGAAATCGTTAAGGCTAAAACTTCTGGTGTAGCTACTGTATCCGAGAAATATGTTAGTATCTCTAAAGATGTAGAAAAGATTAAAGAATATCACATCTTAAAGGGAACTATGTTAATGGTTAAAGATGGCGAAGAAATCGAACGCGGTACTCAATTAACAGAAGGTTCTTTAGATCTAAGAGAACTTTACAAGTTAAAAGGACGCTTAGAAACTCAGAAATACATCATTAAAGAAATTCAATACGTTTATTCTTCTCAGGGTCAGCCGTTAAATGATAAGCACGTAGAAATTATTGCTCGTCAAATGTTCTCTCGCTACCTTGTTAAAGATTCCGGAGATACAATTTTACTTCCTGGTGAAACTATTGAAGAAGAAGTCTTCTTCCAAGCTAATAAGAATGTAGAAGATGCTGTTAAAGCTAAAGCCGATAGATTATTACTTGGTATTACTAAGGCCTCACTTACTACTGATAGTTTCTTATCTGCTGCCTCCTTTCAAGAAACACCACGTGTGTTAATTGAAGCAGCTGTTAACGGTAAGATTGATTACCTTGAAGGCTTGAAAGAAAATGTTATTATCGGTTGCTTAATCCCAGCTGGTACTGGCTATAAAGGTAAAAAGCCTCGTGAAATTTACACTAAATAAGCT
>JBAQCS010000052.1:0-1770 GCA_049294415.1 Patescibacteria group bacterium | reverse complement strand
TACGCTAACAAATTTATTCTTAGCAATAATTAAATGATCTAGGATATCAATTCCTAGTATGCGGCCAGCTTCCGCTAATTTTAAACTCACTTCTAAATCAGCCTCAGTAATTTTTAAGCTGCCAGATGGATGATTATGGGCAATTATAATAGCAGCAGCAGAATATTCTATAGCTGGTTTGAAAACTTCACGTGGATGAACAAGACTGGATGTTAAGCTGCCAACTGAAATAACTTCATCGTGAATTATTTGATAACGACTATTAAGATATAGGCCTCTAAAATTTTCTTTAGACAAAATACCCATATCTTTTAAGTGATCAAAGGCTTGTTTGGCGCTGCGAATGGTAACTGAGCCATGTGGTTTTTTTTGGAAGAAGCGACGGCCAATTTCAAAACAAGCGACAATTTGGCAGGCTTTAATCAGTGATATGTTTAAGTCTTGAGCTAATTTTTCGGCATTAGTTTGGCTGATAATAGCTTTCTCGCCATATTCTTTGAGTAATCTATTGCTGAGTTCTAAGACACCTTCTTTTTTGTCGCCAGTATTTAAGATAATAGCTAGTAGTTCCGCAGAACTTAATTCATTTGGCCCTTTGCTAATAAGTTTTTCTCTAGGTTTATCTTTTTCAGCTAAATCTTTAATCCGTAGAACGTATTTTTTATCATTACCTATGATAATGTCATGATCTTTAATTTTGTAACTAGCCATAAAATTAGAATTAGGAGCCTAGCTTTAAAACTGCTGGCTAGTTCCAATTATACCAGACTTGTGTTAAATTTAGAATATAAATTTTTAGTAATTATTAATTATGAAATATTATTCTATTGACAAATTAAGCAATAAAATGTCGCTAATTACCGCTCCTTTGGTGGGGACTGAAACAGTGACCGTATTGGTGATGGTTAAAACCGGTTCTAAATACGAAACTAGGCGTGAAAGTGGTTTATCCCACTTTTTAGAACATATGTTTTTTAAGGGGACTGATAAGCGACCAAATGCCAAGTTGCTGTCCACTGAGTTAGATGCTATTGGCGGTGAATATAATGCTTTTACCAGTAAAGAATATACTGGTTACTTTATTAAAGTAGCTAGTGAAAAAACTGAGAAGGCCTTGGAGTTAGTTTCTGATATGTTACTTAATTCTAAGTTTTCAGCTGAAGAAATTGAAAGGGAAAAGGGTGTAATTGTGGAAGAGATTAATATGTATGAAGATAATCCTTTAATGAAGATTGAAGATGTCTTTGAGGAATGTCTTTATGGCGATACTCCAGCCGGCTGGGATACAGCTGGTACCGTAGCTAATGTTAAAGCTTTTAAACGTGATGATTTTGTAAAATATTTTACCAAACAATACGGCGCTAAAAGCTCTACCTTAATAGTGGCTGGTAAATTACCAAAAAATATTAATAAGTTAGCTCAGAAATATTTTAGCCCTACTCCAAAAAATAATTGGCAAGATAAAGTTAAAGTTAAAGAGGTGCAAAAAGTTCCAACTTTAAAAAAAGTTGTTAAAAAAACTGATCAAGTCACTTTATCTTTAGGTGTTAGGGTTGGTAAGTTCACTGAAAAAGATGAGTTTGTGATTAAAATGTTAGCTATTATTTTAGGTGGCTCTATGAGTTCGAGAATGTTTAGTGAAGTAAGAGAGCGACGTGGTTTAGCCTACTTTGTTCGCACTAATGCCGAATTTTATTCCGACACTGGTTATTTAACTACCGCTGCCGGCATTAAACGTGGACATGAAGAGGAGGCAGTTAAGGTTATTAT
>JBAQCS010000051.1:0-14915 GCA_049294415.1 Patescibacteria group bacterium | reverse complement strand
TTCAAGATTCTAACAGATCTTATAGTTTAACCTATTGTTTAGGTACAGCTACTGGAGGTATTACATCTGGTATTGGAACTGCTACTCCAGCCGGTATTAAACTTTAATTTTTTAGCCCAGTTCTTTTCTGAAAACCAATTCACTTATCCGCCAGCCGGCGGAGTGGATTGGTTTTTTGTATTGTGGTTTTTTTGTATTTATCTTATAATTACTCTATATAAAAGATTATCTAAAAATTTATAAAAAAATTATGAAAAAGAACCAACAAGGTTTTACATTAATTGAATTGCTAGTTGTAGTTGCCATTATCGGTTTACTAGCTACTTTATCAATTGTAGCCTTAAACAATGCACGTGCTCGTGCGCGTGATGCTCGTCGTGTAGCTGATGTTAAACAAATCCAAACTGCTTTGGAATTATACTATAATGACTTAGGTGCTTATCCAACAGCTATCCCAACATCCGGAACAACTATTTCAACAGGTACTACAGTTTATATGTCTCAAATCCCAACTCCTCCACAACCAGCTGATGGAGATTGTGCCGCTGCCACAGCCTATACTTATTCTGGTTCTGCTACAACCTATACTCTTGCTTATTGTTTAGGTAGTGCTACTGGTGGTATTCCAGTAGGTGTTGGAACTGCTACTCCAGCTGGTATTAAATAATTTTTTAGCCCAGTTCTTTTCTGAAAACCAATTCACTTATCCGCCAGCCGGCGGAGTGGATTGGTTTTTTGTATTGTGGTTTTTACGTATTTATCTTATAATTAAATTAAATTAAAATTTTAAAAAAATTCTATGAAGAAAAAAGGTTTTACATTAATTGAGTTATTAGTTGTTATCGCAATCATTGGACTACTAGCCACTATTGCCGTAGTAGCTTTAAGTAATTCCAGATCAAGAGCTAGAGACGCTAGACGTTTAGCTGACATTAAGCAGATTCAAACTGCCTTACAGCTTTATTATCATGAACAAGGTGGTTATCCGACTTCTTTGGGCACCTCCATTGCTACGGGAACCTCGGTTTACATGGCTTTAGTACCAAATGCTCCAATGCCTAATGAAACCAATTGTACTGCAGCAGAAAATACTTACACTTATACCTCTGCTACAGCTGATACTTATACTTTAACCTATTGTATTGGTAGTAAAACCGGTGATATCGTTGCTGGTCCTGCCACGGCTACTCCAAATGGTTTAAAGAACTAAACTATTATAGATTTCCAAGATTTTAAGACATCCCGCTTTACTTTTAAGGCGGGATTTTCTTTTTAGAGCAAAAGTCGATATAATGAAAACATGAAAATTGTTGAATTAACCGAGGCTAAATTAATAGAGAACTTCTTGATAAAAACCGGCTCATCTAGTGGGGCAGAATTTTTAGTGTCTTTAGAATGGGCTAATTTATCAGGTGTGATTAAAAATTTTGGCGTTTACGATAATCAAGACCAATTAATAGCTATTTTAAATGTTAGTCGTCAGATTGCTAAGCCTGGTTTTGTTTATTATTATTCTCCTCGCGGGCCTGTTATAGCTGAACGTGAAAATGAAGTTTGGCAATTTTTAATAAATTATTTTAAAGAACAGGGGGCTGATTTTTGGCGTGTTGAACCAGTTGTGATTTCTAGTAATTTTAATTTTAAAAAAACTATTAATTTACAACCACAACAGACTTTATTGTTAGATTTAGATAAAAGTGAAGATGAATTATTAGCAGAGATGCATCAAAAGACCCGTTATAATATTCGTTTGGCTCAAAAAAAAGATATAGTTATTACCTCGGGACGCACGGAAGATGATTTTAATAATTTTTGGTCTCTGATGACTGCTACTGGTGAAAGAGATGCTTTTAAAATTCATAATCAGAAGCATTATCATAATCTAGCTACGACTAATTCCAATTTTGTAAAATTATTTTTAGCCTATCAAGGTGATAAATGTTTAGCGGCTGGACTCTTTGCTTTTTATGGTAATAAAGTAACTTATTTACACGGTGCTTCCGATCATCAAGCTAGACAATTAATGGCCCCTTATTTATTGCAATGGGAAATAATTAAGCAAGCTAAAAATGGTGGTTATAAGTATTATGATTTCTTTGGTATAGACGATAAAAAATGGCCAGGCGTCACTCGTTTTAAAGTTGGTTTTGGTGGCAGAGTAGTAAATTATGCTGGCACTTATGATTTAGTTTTTAAGCCAGTTAAATATTATTTTTATAATTTATTAAGAAAAATTAGAAGGTTTTTATGATTGAAATTAGTAATACTACTAGAGTTAAAATTTCTAAAACAAAAATTACCGCCTATAGCGAGGCTTTTTTGCGTTGCTTTAAGAAAAGTGAAGTTGACGTTTCAATTGCTATTATTAGTAAGAGTCGCATGAAGTCGCTAAACAATAGTTATCGCGGTAAGGATGCCACAACTGATGTTTTGTCATTTGCTGGAGCGGAATGGGAGGGGAATTTGCTGGGTGAGGTTTTAATTAATCCTCATGAATTGAAGAAACTTTCTAAGTATAAAGAGATTTTAGAATTTTGTGGCTTTACTTATCCGTTGCGTAGTGTGACCAAGGCTGAAAATTATCTTTTTTATTTTATTTTAGTTCACGGCTTGCTTCATTTAGTTGGCTATGATGATCACGAGGAAAATGAACGCCAAGAGATGTTAACTCTGGGCCGCGATTTTTTAAAAAAAGTGTTATAATGTTAGTATGTTGAAATTTGGTAAATTAAGTTACTCCAAAATATTTTTAAGCCTGCTGATATTTTCAGCCGCCTTTTTATTATATCCTAAGAGTGAAGTGCAGGCCAATGCCAGTCATAACATTAGAGGTTGGGCTTATAACAGTTCCTATGGTTATATCAGCATGAATTGTTTGGATGATAGTTTTGCTGGTCGTTTTACTTTTACTTTTCCTTTTACTTTTTTTATTACGCCTTGTTCTATGTCGCAACACGGCGTTCATTTGGATGTAAATAATAATTTTTCCGGCCAAGCTTGGAATTCTATTTTAGGCTTTATTGATTTTAATGGAGCCACGGCGCCAGATTATTTATTTGAAGCATCTTGTCAGAGTGCTTGTAATGCCGGTAATAATTGCACGGCTTGTTATAATGAAAATACGGAAAAAGTTTATGGCTGGGCTAGAGTAGTTACAACTGGCGACTGGATTAAACTTAATGATTCTGCCACCTCACCTACCACGGGTATTTCTAATTATACCGCTGGCGTTCCTGGTATTTTTTCTGGCTATGCTTCCTCTACTATCTCTGGTATCGGTCAAGCTATTAGTTTTAATTGTACTAATGATGGTAGTTGCGGAACTAATCCTTATGCCGTTAGAATCGGTCCTTTAGAAGTTCGCCAACTCATAGCTCCTAATTGGGCACCTCAACAAGTTTGTGATTCCAGAATTACTAATAAGGCGGTGTTATCTTGGAATCGCAGAAGCGGTACGCAAGGGGCTTATCAAATTATTGTTAATAATGTAAATAGTACCAGCACTCCTTTTTATAATTCTGGTAAGATTATGAGTTCGTCTAATCAAGCCATTGTCACTGGTTTAACTTTAAATCAAGCTTATTATTGGTTTGTGCAGTTATGGGATACAGCTGGTTCGTCAACACCGTGGTATCAATTTGATGTTAATAAGGCTGGAATTGTTAAAGATGTTTTAACTGATAACGCTGCTCGTAATGTGCAGATTGGTAATTCTAAAACCTTTGCTACTTATAAACATAATTTTCCTTTACCAAGCTTTACTTATCCGCCCGGCGAAATAGCGATTGGTACTTCGACCCCTTTTGATGGTAACTCCTCATCTTATTATAATGATGGTCAGGTGCTACAACCATGTTCCGGTGGTATTTGTTTATTTAGATGGTCAGTGACCGGTGATGATAGGGCAGTGATTACTTCTACTACTACAGCTTCCACTACTATTATTTTTGGTCGCGCGTCCACTAGTACTATTGTTACATTAGAATTAACTGATGATGCTCCTTATACTTGTTCTACTTCCACCACGGCCTTGGATGTAAATTATGCTTTGCCTTTGTGGAAAGAAATTAAACCAACTAAGTAAGTTTATGAAAAAAGACGGCTTTACCCTACTTGAATTAATCGTTTCTATTACCATTATCGGCATGGTGACTGGTTTGTTTTTAGCAAATTATAGTTCGGCTAATCGTCGTACCGATTTAACAATGACAGCTCAAAAAATGGTAGCCGATATTCATTTAGCGCAGAACTATGCTTTGGGTTTAGCTAAATATGGCACCTCATCTTCTACTTATGTGCCAGCTGGTGGTTGGGGTGTTCGTTTTGATTTAAATAATCTAGGTAATAATCAATACGTTATTTTTGCTGATAAAGATGGTAATAAAAAATATGATAGCGGCGAGGCTATTGAAGGTTTCGGAGCGCAAGCTACATACTTACCAACCAATATTAGTATTTATGCTTTGTCTGTCAGTCCAGCTAATATAACTTTTTTACCACCAGATCCAATTACTACCATTTACAATGGTGTCTCTAGTAGCACTAGCGTTGATATTGTGTTGCGGGACGCTAAAACTAATTCTATTAAAACAGTGCGCGTTAATTTTTTAGGCTTAGTAGAGGTAATAGACTAACATGAAAAATAATAATAACAATCAGGCGGGATTTACTTTAATCGAAGTGTTGGCGGTGCTTTTTATTGTGTCGATTGCGATGTTAGGATTGGTTTCTTTAATTATTCAAAATATTCAAGCTCAGAGTGTTAATAAAAATAATTTAATTGCTTATAACTTAGCTCAGGAGGGCATAGAACTAATTAGACAAACTAGAGATGCTAATTGGCGAGCTGGTAATGGCACGCTGTTTGATAAAGATTTAGCTAATGGTAAATATTATATTGATTACCGGGCTAGTAAACCAACTCAAACTGGCGATGGTTTAATTTATTTATATAATGGTTATTATATAAATTTAACTGGCACAGAATCAGGCGCGGTGCCGACTATTTTTACGAGAGAAATTTATTTGGATAAACCAGTTTTTGAAGGTGACCCTCTAGAAGTTAGGGCACTAGTTACTTGGAATGATCGTAATCACCCTTATCGTTATGAACTGCGAACTCTACTTTTTGATTGGAGATAATTATGAAAATAAAAAATAAAAAATCAGGCTTTTCTTTAATTGAGGTACTAGTTGCTACCGCTTTATTTGGTATTATCTTAACGGCCGCTTTAGATATTTTTAAATTAGTTATTGATAGTCAGCGCGGAGCGATTGCCACGCAAAATGTGGAAGAGAGTTTAAAATATTTCTTAGAAGTTACAGCTAAAGAAATTAGAATGGCTAAGCGTAATAATGGCACTTGTTTGACACTAGGTAATACTGATATTTATAAAACAGCGGCCGTTAGTTCTAATATAGATAGTTTATCTTTTTTAAATTATCACGGTGAGTGTGTACAATATTCATTAGAGACAAATAATGGTGTGCAACGTTTTAAAATTACGCGCGGAGCAAATTCTAATTATATTTCGCCGATGAAAATTGTGATTGATGAATTGCATTTTATAACTCGTCCGGAGGGCGGGGCTGATTTTACTCAGCCAACTGTGACGATGGAATTAGTAGCTCATGCGATTGGTAAAGATAGTGCTAAATCACAAATGCGTATTCAAACTACTTTGACTTCACGTTATTATAAAGCTAATTAATTTATGAAACCTAAAAAGGGCAGCGCTATACTTTTAACTTTATTTTTACTATCAGGAATCATGGTAGTAGCTTTTGCTGGCTCTTATTTAGTAATGGCTGGACTTCGTTCTAGTGCTTTGCAATATGATTCATCGCGTGCTTATTTTGCAGCTGAAAGTGGAGCAGAATATTCTTTATATAAGGTTAGAAAAATGGGTTATGATTTAGATCCTTTTGATTTGAGACCTAATTTTTTGGTGGGAGTTATGCCTAATGGATACGCTGGGTCATTTGTAGTGGATTATACGCAATGGAGTCCAATTACTTTAACTTCGACGGGGGCGTATGGCGTGACAAAACGTGGCATTGAACTTAATTTTTAAAAAGCAGCTCAACTAGAGCTGCTTTTGTTTTAATTAATTATTTTTTAATCATCCCCTTCTTGATTTATTTTTGGCTCATAGGAATTATAAGCTGACTTATAAGTGAAGGGGGGAAGACTTACAAATCATTATTTATTAAATTAATTAAGTGTTATCTATTCTATTATTAAATTTAAGTCTCGAAAATAGCCGTCATTATTGATGTTTCGCATACTATTTTTTGTATAAAATCCTTTGCCATGAAGCTTAATAATTGCTATAATTTAAATAAGTTCGAAAGTCAGCTTTTGGTTATAGACTATGAATAAAAAAGCTAACAAGAAAAATATAGCAAGGCGCTTTTTAGTTGCCGGTTTTTTTGTTTTACTGGCATTCTTTTCTTTGCTAGATTCTTCACCAGCTAACGCTGTTGTTAATGATTATTATAAAAATTCCACCAGCACCTTAACTGCCGTGGAATGGAATAATTTACTATTAGACTTTTTAAATACTGGTGGCGGCAGAATCAATGGTTCTGTTGGTATCAATACGGCTACCTCATCTTCTTATATTTTAAATGTTAGTGGTGGTGGTTATTTTTCTCAACCAGTTGTAGTAGGAACTCCAACTGATGTTTCACACGCTGCTACCATGGGTTATATTAATTCAGTGATTACTGGTGGCTCTGGTTCAACTGTTGGTTATTGGGTCATGAACGGAACTAATATTAATAATACTAATGCGGGAAATGTGGGAATTGGAACGACGGCTCCAGAAAGAAAATTGCATGTTTTGGGAAGTGGAGAAATTTTTGCAAATAGTGGGGGGGCACATGAGACATTATTAGGAGACATGGCCTATGCCTATTTTGGTTTATATACTCCAGCATCACCTACTTATTTATCAGTAAGAACTGGGACAACTGATATTGCAGCATTTACAAACACCGGTAATGTCGGTATTGGTACAACAAATCCAGGTGTCCCCTTGGAAATTACAAGCAGTCAACAAGGAGTGTTAAAAATTTCTCGATCAACGGCTTCTGGTTATATTCAATTGGGTAGCGGTACTGGTGCCGCTAGCATGTTCCAACCAAGAATTCTTGGAGTTGAAGACGCTGATGGAACTGGTAATCTTTTTGGTTGGGAATTAGTTGGTCAGGTGGATGCTGATCTTGCTGGAAAATTACCAGCCATTTCTATCGATGGTCGCAATTCTAGTTCAGCTTTAGTCAATCGTCCGATATTTGGTGTTGGAAGTTATATCGGAGGGTTATCTGATTACAAACTTTTAATTAATGCAAATGGTAATGTTGGAATTGGAACGACAAATCCGAATAGTATATTAAATATTAAAAGTGCATTTCCAGAATTTAATATAGAAACTTCAAGTGCTTCAGCTAGAGGCGCTATAAATTTTGTTACCTCAGGTGGAAACGCTTGGAGGCTTGGAAGTTATATTTCAACGGCTGAAGATGGAAATTTTGAGATTGTTGAAGGCGCAGCATCAAGATTATACATAAAACCCGGGGGCAATGTCGGCATTGGTAACGCATCCCCTGGAACTAAACTTGATGTAACTGGTAGTTTTAGAAATTCTTTGGCTACTACTCATACTTTATTAGGTTCGGCTGGCAATGTCGTTGTTATGGCTGATAATACTGGTACTTTATATAGCACACCTCTAGCAACTTTCGTTAGTTCTAATAGTTTAGATCTTTGGGAGGGTGCTAAGAATGGAAATATTTGGAATGGTGACGCTGGGGCTGGTAATGTGGGCATTGGTAGAACTAATCCATCTCAAAAATTGCATGTTGAAGGAGTTTCAGCTGCTGAAACCCAATTATTAAGTTATGAAACTAATGCTCCGCAAATAGTTTTGAATCATTCAAGTGCTGGTTGGGGGTTGATACAAAATAATGCTGCTGGAAAATGGTCCCTTGGTTATAATGGAACAACAGCTTTTGATACTTTAGGTACATCCGTTTTAACTTGGACTAATGGTGGAAATGTAGGAATTGGGACGACTAATCCAACCTATGGCAAATTACAGATTGTTGGAGGAAATATAATTGTTAATAGACCATCTAATAAGGTTGATAATAATGCTGTGAGCGAATTTCCAGCTTTTGAAATTAACAATTCTTTTGCTGCCACTCAGTCAGGTTACGTAAGAGCTTATTATCCAACTTATAATAATTTATTATTTGGAGCTGATTATGATGGCAACATTGGTGGCGTGCCACCAAATATTCAATTTGGTGGTGTAAGTACTCCTCGTCTTACGATTGTTAATAACGGCACAGGTGTTGGAAATATCGGAATTGGACTAACAAATCCAGGCACAAAATTAGATGTCGCTGGTTCTTTGCGTAACTCTCTAGCAACTACCCATAATTTATTGGGTGCTGCTGGCAACGTTGTTGTCATGGCTGACAACACTGGTACTTTATATAGTTCTCCGATTGATACTTTCGTTAGTTCTAATAGTTTAGATCTTTGGAAGGGTACTAAGAATGGGAATATTTGGAATGGTGATGCTGGGGCGGGGAATGTGGGAATTGGAACAACTAATCCGGGACATAATCTAGCTGTTTATTCAGACAACGGAACTGATATGTATTTGGGGCACAATAATAATACTGGCACTTTTCCAAAAGTTAGTGCTTTGGGTTTTGGCTCAGGTGCAGTTTCTTATGGTTATGCCAATAATGGTGGGACATTGACGGTTACTGGTAGTGCACAAATTGCAGCTATTCAGTCTCAATCATCAGGTGCTGAAACTGCTTTAGCATTTTACACAACAACGGGTGGAAGTGTTCAAGAAAGAATGAGAATTTTAAATGGAGGAAATATAGGGGTTGGAACAACTGGGCCAAGTGCCAGATTAAATATTGCTGGTCCATTAGGATCTATTGTTGGAGGTGGTGGAAGTAGTATTAAGATGACAAATACAGATACAAGTAACTATTCCAGTATTAGTGCAGGTATTGTTGGTATTTCTAATTCTGGTATGGAGTTTTCTGTGGACGGCACAAGTAGAATGGTTATAAATTCAAGTGGTAATGTCGGAATTGGAACGACTGGGCCTGGAGGAAACCTTCAGATTGGTGATTCCCCTGGAAGTGGAGGAACGGGGGCCCTATTTAGCGGTTTTACCGGGGTAAGTCATGGCTCTGTTAAATTATATGCTTATGCTTCTAATAATCCAACAGTTCAAATTTGTACTGATAGTAATGGCGGTACAGGTAGTTGTCTAACATATTTTAATGCTGCTGCTGGCAACGTTGGAATTGGTCTAACTAACCCGGGAACTAAATTGGATATCTCTGGTAGTTTTAGAAATTCACTTGCCACCACCCATTCTTTATTAGGTGCGGCTGGTAACGTTGTTGTGATGGCCGATAATACAGGTACACTATATAGCACTCCACTAGCAACTTTTGCTAGTGCTAATAGTTTATGGGGTGGAACTAAAAATGGAAATATTTGGAATGGTGATGCTGGAGTGGGAAATGTGGGTATAGGAACTACAGCTCCAACGGCTAGTTTACACATTTTAAAAACATCCGATAATTATTCAACTCCAGCAGTTCGTATTACTGGCAAGTCTTTAGCTAATACTGGTGATGATGTTAATGGATTTGGTCTTTATCTTTCTTATAATTTAGCTGGAAATAGGCAATTTGTTTTTGCTGATACGGAATCTGGAGCTGGTACTAGATTTGCCTCTGGTAGTATTGATGGTTTTAATGTTTTATCTCAAACAAGACAAGATTTAACAATCGGTACTGAAACAAATGGAGTACATATTGCTAGTGCTATTGGTAATACTCAATTCTCTGTAAATAATGTTAGCGGAACAGCTTCTAAAATAGTAACAGAAATAAAAGGAGCAGCAGGACAATCTGGAAATTATTTAAATATTTCCAGCTCTGGAGGTGCTGGAGATATTATGTCGGTGCGTTCTTCTGGTAATGTTGGGATTGGAACAACTAATCCCGGACAAAAATTACATGTAGCTGGAACTGGAAATACATACATAGAAGTTAGTAACGGAACAAATAATGGTTACTTCGGTAAAATTTCTGATGCAAGCACTATTCAATCGGACGATGATATTACATTTCGTCCAGGTTCTACGGAATCAATGAGATTATTATCAACTGGTAATGTGGGCATTGGTATTACTAACCCAGGAACTAAATTAGATGTTGCTGGTTCTTTCCGTAATTCATTAGCAACAACCCATTCTTTATTAGGCGCAGCTGGTAATGTAGTAGTAATGGCTGATAATACCGGTACTTTATACAGCACACCACTTGCAACATTTACTAGTGCTAATAGTTTATGGGGGGGGACTAAGAACGGAAATATTTGGAATGGTGATGCTGGTGTTGGAAATGTAGGAATTGGGGTAACAGGGCCAGGGGCAAAACTTCACATCAACGATGCAAACTATAATCAATTTACATTGAAAGTGCAATCAGCTGCAGCAAATAACTTAAATGGTTGGGGGGGGATTGGATTTTCTGGCGAAGATGCAAATACTAAAGGTGCGATTATTTTTCAAAGTCTTGGAACTAGCTATTCCAGGGGAAACATGATTTTTGCATTGAACAATGCCCTAGATCAGACAGGTGCGAGTCCAGCAAATGCGGTGATGACCCTAACACCTTCTGGTAGCGTCGGAATTGGGACGACGGCACCAAGTGAATTATTACATATTTCAAAATCAGCTTCCGCTGATGATGTGACGGCATTTATTGAAAATACAGCTTATGACGCAGGCTCGAATACAAGATTATTGTTGAGCACAAAAGGAACCGATGGAAATCCTTATCAAGCATCAATTGTAAACAGACAGACTGGTTCACAAGCTGGAGATTTGATTTTTCAGACCATTGGTAATGATAGAGTTACAATTCAGCAAGGTGGCAATGTTGGAATTGGAACAAATAATCCCCGTGCTACATTAGAAGTCGGTGCTAATGATGGAGTAAGTGCTAGTATTGTAGCCGGCAATATTATTGAAGTGGCAGGGCAAAGCGATGTTGCTCAAGCGGCGGATATAACTGTTACAGCTGGAACTTTAGTAGATGGTGGTCCTACTGCTAAAAATGGACGCGGTTATTGGGATATCCCTAGCTTTCCAGCAACAATTACTTTTAATACTAGGGGGTGGTGGACTTATGCCGGTATGTCATTTACAGCAGCTAATGTTCACAATTTTCCAGCAGGTGGCGGAAATAAATTACCAGCTAATTTTTTAGTTGAAGCTAGTGCCGATGGAGTTTCTTGGTCAACAGTTGAAAATGTAACTGGATACACTTCAGCGTTATATTATAAAAATAGTGTTCTAGGTGGTTCTGGACAATGGATTAGAATTACAGCTACAGCACCACAATCAGGGGAAACAACAGCTAAATTAGCTAACGTTCAAATATTCAACGGCCAAAGAACTGGTAAGGGACCTTTTTCTCTTTCGGCTGAAGGACATGCAGTCTTTTTAGGAGGCAATGTGGGTGTAGGTAGTATTATCCCAGGCACTAAGTTAGATGTGTCTGGTTCTTCTCGTAACTCTCTAGCCACAACGCATTCTTTGTTAGGCGCAGCTGGTAATGTAGTTGTCATGGCTGATAACACTGGTACTTTATATAGCACTCCACTTGCAACTTTTACTAGTGCAAATAGTTTATGGGGTGGAACTAAAAATGGAAATATTTGGAATGGCGATGCTGGAGTTGGAAATGTTGGGATTGGAACGACGGCGCCAGAAGGAAAATTACAGATAAACGCTTCTGATGATTCTGTTGCTCCAGCATTGGCATTACGTCAGAGTAACAACATTGATTCAGGCTTTGATTTTAAGTTAGATCAGTTAGTAGATGGAAAATTATTTATAGATCGAATGAATGAAGGAGTCGCTTCTAATTTAATGACATGGGATAGAAGTAGCGGCAACGTCGGGATTGGAACTACTAATCCAACTTCATTATTGCATCTAAATGTAGCGTCTGGAGATAATTTAATTAAAGTTAATACGCAATCATCAGCTAGTAATTGGATAGGCATGTCATTAACATATCTTAATAGTGAATATTTTGCGATTAAAGGTAACGTAAATAGTGGCGAACTACGAATAGGTGGAATTAATCCATCTGGATATTATACAACTATTTATTCCAATGGGGCTCAAACAATGAGCGTTGCAGCTGGAAATGTAAATTTTCCTGGTTCAGGTATTTGGAATTCTTCTGGTAACGTTGGTATTGGTACTACTCCAAATACAAAACTATCTATATTAGGAGGAGATGATGCCTCTGGTGCTGGAGTATTAGAATTAAGAACATCTGGCGGTACTAATTTAAAGATAGGTGGTAATACTACCTATAGTTGGATACAAAGTCACTCATCTTTACCTCTTCATATTAATGATTTAGGAAATAATGTAATACTTAATTTAGGCGGAGGTTCCGTCGGTATTGGCATCACTAACCCAGGCACTAAATTAGACGTCTCAGGTTCTCTTCGTAATTCTCTAGCCACAACCCACTCTCTATTAGGTGCCGCTGGTAACGTTGTAGTAATGGCTGATAATACTGGTACTTTATACAGCACACCACTTGCCACTTTTGCTAGTAGTATTACTGGTGATTATTTACCATTAGCAGGCGGTAGTTTGACTGGTGATTTGAATATGGGTGGCAATGATATTTTAAATATCAATAAGTTAACAGTTAACACCATCGATCCTTTATACAATATTAAAGGTACTAATTATTCTACTTTTGCTCCATCTATTGCTGGTGGTGTTAAAGAAGAATACACTGGTCGCGCTGATATTAAAGCTAAGAGTTCAACTGATGGAGTTAGAGAATATGTTATTGATTTTGATACCATAGAAGTTGGTAGCGACTTGTGGGTTTGGCGCCATACCGTTGATTTCTCTGATAAGAATGTAGAAGTATTAATTACTCCTTACGGCGGTTTTGCTCAAGTTTATTCTTCTATCAAAGATAATAAGATTATCTTCAAAGCCGATAGAGCGGTATCAGTTCACTATCGTTTATCTGGTCGTCGTGTTGATTGGAAGAGTTGGCCAACTAAGGCACTTAATCAAACTGAAAAAGCTGGCTTTGTTATTGAATAAAAAACAAAAAAAGACTATAATTAATTTATAACTTTAAAAATAACTTTATGGAAAATCAAGTCAAAGAAAAAAAAGGCGGTATGACTAAGCAAATGCAACTTATCTTAGCTGCTGTTTTGCTTGTTATCATTGTTGCTGTGATTGTGGTTTTAGCTGGTCAGAAAAAACAATCTCCAACTACACAAAATCAACCAAATCAAGAGCAAGCGACTGCTACTCCAGATGTGGCTGATGCTTCCACTCCTGCTAATGATGAAGAATTAACTCCAGTAGAAATTCCTAATATCGAAGGTGCTAAAGTAGTAATTGAAGGCGCTAACGCTATTACTCCTGATAACAAAGTGGTAACTGAAACTGGTGTGGTCACTGAGAACGTAGTTTTACCAATGGCTCCAACAGCTCCAAAACAAACTGGCTTTTTAGACAAAGCTGAGTTACCAAAGGGTGTTGTTAACGTTAATGTAGGTAATGATAAATTTAGCCCAGCTGAATTTTCTACTAAAGTTGGTGCTCCAACTACCTTTTCTTTAACTGGTATTGATGATTTTTCTCATGTGATTGCTTTTGATGATGCTAGCTTAAGTGCTATTGCTATCTTGGTTGGCCCTGGCCAAACTAAGGCTATTACCTTCAACGCTCCAACTACTGCCGGTACTTATACTTTTAGTTGTGCTTCTCCTGATCACGCTGCTAAAGGTGAGGTTGGTAAGATGATTGTTAAATAATAGATTTCCAAATAAATTCTTAAAAGACACGGTTTAGTTCGTGTCTTTTTTTGTCTTTATCAAAAATTCAGCTCGGTTTTGTTAGACTTAATTATTAATAATTTAAGTCTATTTTTATGGAAAAAATAAAAAACAATAATTACCATAATTTATTGCAAGAACTACGTGGGATTATAGAAAAAGGGCAATATCAAGCTTACAAAGTAGTTGATAATATTTTAGTAGAAACTCGCTGGCAAATGGGCGAAAGAATAGTTAGAGAAGAATTAAAATATCAAGATAGGGCTGACTATGGTAAGTATTTAGTTAATAATTTAGCAATTGATTTAAATATTAGAAAGCAAAGGTTATCTGAAATTATCAGATTTTATAAGTGTTATCCAATTGTCCGGTCGCTGACCGGACAATTAAGTTGGACACATTATGTGGAGTTAATTCAAATAGAAAATGAACAAGAAAGAAAATTTTATGAAACCAAAACAACAAACAATTCCTGGTCAGTTAAAGAATTGACTAAACAAATAAAAAACCAATTATATCAAAAAACCGATAACCAAGAAATAAAAAATACTTTTAAAACCGCTTTACCGGCTCTCACTAATATTCAAAACATTTTTAAACCAGTTTATAATCTAGACTTTTTAACTATTAATCCAACCCATCAAGAAAAAGAATTAGAGTCAAAAATAATAAATAAGATTGAATTATTTCTAAAAGAATTAGGTCCTGATTTTATGTTTTTAGGTCGGCAAGTCCCAATTTTAATAGATAATGAAAAGCATTTTATTGATTTAGTCTTGTATCATCGCGGTATTCCATGTGTTGTCTTAGTAGATTTGAAAAAAGGTAAATTAGATAGTCGCGATGTTGGTCAAATGAATAAGTACTTGGGTTATTATCGTAACAATAAACAATATGTTTTTGAACAAGATGCTATTGGTCTTATAATTTGTAAAGAGGCGGGGCACGAAGAAGTGACTTATGC